>JBIKWX010000003.1:0-30699 GCA_044356095.1 Roseomonas sp. | reverse complement strand
CGCAAAGCCCAGCAGCCCAAGTGCCACCAGCGCCACAAAAATATCCTCGATCTGCATGAAAAGCCGTGCATCCCAGAGCATTTTGCCAAGCCCATCATTGGAAGCGATCAGCTCAGCCGCCACAATGGTGACGAAGGCATTGGACATCGCAAGCCGCATGCCCGTCAGGATATAGGGCACGGTCGCCGGCAGCGCGACCAGACCAAATACCTGCCAGCGATTGGCGCCGAGGCATTGCGCGGCGCGTATCTTGTCCCGCCCCACCGCACCCACGCCGGCAGCGGTTGAGATGATGACAACGAAGATGGTGGTATAGGCAATCAGGAAGACCTTGCTTTCCTCCCCAATGCCAAACCAGATCACCGAAACCGTGATCATGGCGACAGCCGGGATGAAGCGGAAGAATTCAGTCCAGGGTTCCAGCAGCCAGCGAACTGGCTTGAAGGACCCAATCGCGAGCCCAACCGGGATGCCAATGGCCGATCCCAGCAAAAACCCCTGCGCGATGCGCTTCAGCGATGCGACGATCTGTTCTTGCAGAATGCCATCTTCAATCAGCATCCAACCGCGTGCCAGCACGGGTCCCGGTGGCGGGAACAGGGTGGATTTCACCAAATAGGTGGCGGCCAGATGCCAAATCAGGAACAGCAGACCAAAGCCCGCGATATAGCCGGCAATGGTGGTCAGGCGTTCAGTGCGCACCGTGAATCTCATCATGGATAAGGCCATGCACATCGCGGAAGACCCGCATGAAGTCATCTGATGTGCGTTCACGCGGGAAGGGCAGATCAACCGGCACAATGGCCTTCAGCGTGCCCCCCGGTCCGCGCCGCATGACACCGATACGGGTGGCCAGCGCGCAGGCTTCTTCAATGTCATGGGTGATAAACAGGACGGTCTTTTTCGTCTCGGCCCAAATCCGGCTGAGCTCCCCCTGCAGCACCGCGCGGGTCATGGCATCCAGCGCGCCGAAGGGTTCATCCATCAGCAGCATGCGCGGGTCATTCGCCAAAGCGCGCGCAATCTGGATGCGCTGCTTCATGCCGCCCGAAAGTTCCGAAGGGTGCTTGGCCCCCTGCCCGTTCAGGCCCACCATCCGCAGAAAATGTTCCGCCTTGGTACGGCGTTCGGCCTTGCCCATCCCACGCAGCCGCAAGCCAAAGCCGATATTGTCCAGCGCCGTCAGCCAATCATACAGGCTGTCATGGCCCTGAAACACCACGCCGCGATCAGCGCCAGGCCCTTGTACCGGCGCGCCATCGAGCAGGATGCTGCCGGCGGTCGGTGCTTCAAACCCGGCCACCATATTCAGCACCGTTGTCTTGCCGCAGCCTGAAGTGCCGAGCAGGCAGAAAAACTCGCCCTCGGCCAAGTCAAGGGAGAAATCGCGCACGGCTTCCCAGGCACCTGTCCGGCCCGAAAACACCTTGCCCACGCCCTGTAGCGATACCAACGCCACTTCTGCCCCCTGTGTTACACGCCCCATCTAGGGGCAGCCACCCAAACCGGCAACCCGGCTTCACGGCCCGGCATGCCGGGTCTAATCTCTAAGCAGTGCAGAAGCAGGAGGAATGCCAGATGCCGAATATGCTCGAAGGTAAGGTTGCCATTGTCACCGGCGCCGGGAACGGGATTGGCCGGGAAATCGCCATTATGATGGCGGGCCAGGGTGCCAAGGTCATCATCAATGATGTGGGCGCATCACTGTCAGGCGAAGGCCTGGATGCGACGCCGGCGCAGCAAACCAAGGCAATCATTGCCCAAAACGGCGGCACGTCCGAAATCTGCACCGATAGCGTCGCCACCTGGGCCACCGCACAAAAGATCGTGCAATCGGCCATGGATCACTTCGGCCGCATTGATATTGTTGTGAATAATGCCGGCATTCTGCGCGACCAGATTTTCCATCGCATGACCCCGGAAGAATGGGATGCCGTGATTGCCGTGCATCTTTCCGGGTCCTTTTATGTCTCCCGCGCGGCGGCGACGCATTTCCGCGCCCAGCAATCGGGCGCCTATGTGCATATGTCGTCCACCTCGGGCCTCATTGGCAATTTCGGTCAGGCGAATTACTCGGCGGCCAAGCTTGGCATTGTGGCTTTGTCCAAATCCATCGCACTCGATATGGCGCGGTTTGGCGTGCGGTCCAATTGCATCGCCCCCTTCGCCTGGAGCCGGATGACAGGCTCGATCCCTGCCGAAACGCCGGAACAGAAGCGTCGCGTGGAACGCATCATGCGCATGACGCCGGATAAGAATGCGCCGCTCGCGGTGTTCCTCGCTTCCGATGCGGCGAAGGATGTGACGGGGCAAATCTTCTCGCCACGGATGAATGAGATCTTCGTCTACAGCCAATCCCGCCCGATCCGCGGCATTCACCGCAGCGAAGGCTGGACCCCGGAAATGATCGAAGAATATGCGCTGCCCGCGCTGAAGCCCGCTTTCTCGGCGCTTGAGCGTTCCGGCGATGTCTTCTGCTGGGACCCGGTCTGAAGTCGCTTCTTCCTGCCGCTCTGGCGCTGCTCGTCCTGGGATCAGGGCGCGCAGCCGCCACGGCGCCGGAGATTCTGGCGGCGGCGCAGCGCCTGCCGCCAAGCGGCGCGCTGGAAGCGATTGATGCGGCGGCGGCCTGCGCCTTCGCGCCCAATGCGCGCCATCTTGGGCCATTGCCGGCGCGGCTTGCCTGGTCTCGTCCCGCGGCGGTGGTGATCTTTGCCGGGCTGGATGGCGTGCCGGAAGGGGACCGCGCCGTGCTGATCCGCCCCACGCGGGAATTGCTGGCGCGCCATGCAGTGCGGGAACGCATCAAGGCCGGGCGCATTTCGCTGCATGATCACGGCTTGAACACCCTGCCGGAGACCGCGCAGGAAATCGCCTTCCTGGCGCTGCATGTCGCGCCACCTGACGAACCACCCGAGGGCTGTGTGGCCCCCGCCCTGAATTGATGGATTGACCTTATGGACCGCCTTGCCTCTGCCCTGCTCAACCCGCGCCGAATTGCGCTTATTGGCGGATCATCGGACCCGAAGCGCCTGACGGCGCGCGCGCAGGTTTATCTGCGCAAGCATGGCTTTACCGGAGACCTTTTCCCGATCAATCCAAGCGCTGAGACAATCCTTGGCGAACGCGCCTATCCGCGGCTTGCCGATGTGCCGGGCGAGATTGATCTGGCCTATCTGCTGCTGGGTACGCAGCATGTGGAAGGCCAGATCGCAGCGGTTGCAGAAAAGCGCATCCCTGTCGCGGCGATCCTGGCCGATGGTTTTGCCGAAGCCGGGCCGGAAGGCCGCGCCTTGCAGGAAAGGCTTTTGGCAACAGCGAAAGCGGCAGGGGTGCGCTTGCTCGGCCCCAATTCCATGGGCCTCGTGAATTTGAACGCGCGCACCGCCTGTTCGGTGAATGCGGCGCTGGAAGCCGATAGCCTGCCCGCCGGGCGCATCGCGCTGGTTTCGCAGTCAGGTTCCATGATGGGTGCCATCATGGCGCGCGGCGCACCGCGCGGGATCGGCTTTTCGCATCTGATCGGCACCGGCAATGAGGCCGATCTGACCGCGAGTGAAATCGCCGGCATGCTGGTGGAAGACCCGGGCGTTGATGCGGTGCTGTTGTTTCTGGAAGCGATTCGCGCGCCGGAAAAACTCGCCGCCGCAGCGCGCCGCGCCCATGAACTCGGCAAACCGATCATTGCCTTCAAGCTTGGCCGTTCAAGCTTCGGCGCGGAGCTGGCGGGCAGCCATACCGGCGCGCTGGCGGGGTCGGATGCGGCGGCGGATGCCTTCTTCCGTGCCAATGGCATTGCGCGTGTGACGATGATTGAAGCGCTGCTGGAAGCGCCCGCCTTGTTCATTGGGCGGAAGCCCTTGGCCAATCCGCGACGCACCATTTCCGTCATGACCACCACGGGTGGTGGTGGTGCCATGGCGGTGGATGCCTTGGGCGTTGTCGGCATTGAAACCTGCCCGCCCGATGCCGCTGCCGTGGCCGGGCTGGAAGCCGCTGGCCTGCCGCATCATGGGCGGATGATTGATGTGACGCTGGCGGGCACGCGCGCCGATAAGGTGGAGGCGGCGCTTTCAGCCCTCGCCGCCGATGCGGGCACGGATATGGTGCTTTCCGTGGTCGGGTCTTCCGCGCAATTCCGCCCGCATGATGCGGTGGCGGGAATTACCGGCGCGGTGAAGGCAGGGCTTGGCAAACCCATCGCGGCCTTTCTGGTGCCGCAGGCCGATGCGTCGCTCCGGCTGTTGGGAGAGGCCGGCATCCCTGCCTTCCGCACGCCGGAATCCTGCGCCGATGTGATCCGCGCCTTTTTCGATTGGCGTGCGCCGCGCGCCGCGGCCCCAATGCCCACCATCAGCCACACCACCCCGGCCCATCCTGATGAGGCTGATGCGCGCCGGCTTTTCGCGGCTTTCGGCCTGGATAGCCCCTTTGCCGTCATGGCCGCGCCCGATGCGGTGCCGGCAGGGCTGCGTTATCCTGTGGCGCTCAAGATCCTCTCGCCCGATCTGGCGCATAAGACGGAAGTGGGTGGCGTGGCGCTCAATATTCCCGACCCGGTGGCGCTGGAGGCCGAGGCCGCTGCGATGCTGACACGCGTCAGGGCGCGCGCCCCGGCGGCGCGCATCACCGGGTTTTTGGTGCAGCCCATGGTGAAGGGCCTGGCTGAGGCGATTATCGGCTTCCGGCGAGACCCGGAGGCAGGGCCGGTGATCCTGGTCGGTGCCGGCGGAATCATGGCGGAATTGCACCGCGATACGGCGCTCCGCCTCGCCCCGGTGGATGAGGCAGAAGCGCGGGCCATGATCGCGGAGGTGAAGGGGCTAAAGCCACTCGCCGGCTGGCGCGGCCTGCCGCGTGGCGATTTGGATGCGCTGGCGCGCGCGGTGGTGGCGGCATCGCGCCTCGCGGCCCATCCGGGCGTGGCCGAGGCGGAAATCAACCCGCTGATCATCCTTGCCGAAGGCCAGGGCGTCACGGTGGCGGATGCCTGGGTGGTGCCCGCTTCCCCTTGATGCCGCGCGGTGCCAGTTTGGCGTGATGAAGCCCGAAGACCTGATCCGCGCCCGCTACGGCGCCCTGCCCTTCACCCCGCCCGAGGCGATTCCGCCCGCGCTTGCGGCGCTATTGGATCGGCGGGTGACGCGCCGTTATGCCGCTGAGACAGTGACTGATGCGCTCTTGGATACGGTATTGGCGGCGGGGCAATCCGCGCCTTCCAAATCCGATTTGCAGCAATATTCGATCATCGTGACGCGTGATCCGGTGAAGATCGCGAAAGTGGCGGATTGGATCGGCACCATGCCCTGGATCAAGGATGCGCCGGTCTTGCTGATTTTCTGCGGCGATATGCGGCGTGGTCAGGCGGCTTGTGTGCGGCATGGGCGCGAACATGCCAATAACAATGTGGATACCTTCCTGAATACGGCGGTTGATGCGGCGCTGGCGCTTGGTGCCACGATTGCGGCGGCAGAGGCAGCGGGGCTTGGCACCTGCCCCATTTCCTATGTGCGCAGCCATATCGAGAAAGTGGCGCCTTTGTTTGCGCTGCCGAAAGGGGTTTATCCGGTGGCAGGGCTTTCGCTTGGCTGGCCGGCAGCGCGCAATGACATCACGCCGCGCCTGCCGCCATCGGTGGTGATCCATCGCGAAGCCTATGCCAGCGCGGCGGAAGCGGAAGCGATTGCGGCTTACGATGCGCTGCGCCCTCGGCAAAAGCCGCGCTATCCGGAAATCCATGGGCCGGTGCCGGAAGGCTGCACCTGGTCCGAAAACGCCGCGCGTCAATTATCGGTGCCGGAGCGCTTTGGCTTCCGCGCCTGGTTGCGGAGCCGGGGGTTTGACCTTGACTGACCGCCCGCGTCGCGAAGACCCGACCGCCGATAATCCCGGTGGCGCCGATGCTGAAGGCAAGCGGAGCCCGCGCGCCCGCACCGCGCGCCCACGTGATGCCGCCAGCCTGATTGTCTGGCGCCAAAGCCGCAAAGGGCCAGAATTGCTGATGGGCAAGCGGCATGCCGGGCATCGCTTCATGCCTGATGTGATGGTGTTTCCCGGTGGGCGCGTTGATCCTGATGATCATCGCGGCCCTGCGATCAGTGAATTGCGTGAGGACGCCCGGCGCTTGCTGGAACGGCGCGCGACGCCAGCGCGGGCGCGCGCGCTTGGCATTGCGGCAGCGCGGGAATTGTTTGAGGAAACCGGGCTCGTTTTAGGTGAGAAGCGCGGCGATGGTGTCGCGGCGGCGCTCGGTGCCTTGGATTATTTGTGCCGCGCCATCACGCCCACGGGCCGGCCCATTCGCTTTCATGCGCGGTTTCTGGTGGCGCCGGCGGAAGCGGTGCATGGGGAGATAAAAGGTTCGGGCGAATTGGAAAAGCTTGGCTGGTACAGCCCGGAAGCGGCGCATGCCCATAATGTCGCAACCATCACGGCGCGGGTGATGGGGGAGTTTTTGGCCTGGCTTGCGCTGCCCGAAGCGGAGCGTGCCAAGCGCGAGTTGATCGTGTTTCGCGGCATGGATGACAGGCGGGTGGAGCGTTGAATGGCGGCTGACCCGCATGCTGCCATGCTGCAAGCAGCGCTTGCCTTGCAACAGCAGGGCAATTTCAAGGAGGCGCGGCGTAAATATGAAAGCATCATCGCGCGCGATCCGCGCAACTTCAACGCGCTGCAGCTTTGTGGCGTGGTGGCCTTGCAGCAGGAAGCCTATCGCGATGCGGTCAAGCTGATCCGGCGCGCCTTGGCGCTGCGCGGCAATGACGCACCGGTGCTGACGAATCTCGGGATTGCGTATCAAAAATTGGGGCAAACTGCCGAAGCCCTGGAATGTTTCGACAAGGCCATCGCCGCCAAGGTGGATTTCGCCAGCGCGCATCATAATCGCGCGAATCTTTTGCGAGAGGCAAAGCGCCCCAAAGAAGCGCGGGAAAGCTATCATCGCGCCGTCGCGCTACAACCGGACAATTACCTTATTCATGCCAATCATGCCTCGGTGCTTTATGATTTGTATGAGTATGAAGCCGCGCTTGAAGCCCTGGGCAAGGCGCTGGAACTACGCCCGGATTATCCCACAGCGCATTTCCGCAAGGGTAAAATCCTGCTGGAATTGGACAAGCCCGCGGAAGCGCTGGCCGCCTTTGATCACGCGCTGAGGCTGCGCGCGGATGATGGGGAGTTTCTGATTGGCCGCGGCAAGGCCCTGATGGCGCTGGACCGGCATGAGGAAGGACTTACCAGCCATCGCCGCGCCATTGAATTGGCACCCAAGAACGCCGCCTTCGTGCATGCCTCCGGCCTCGCTTTTCTGTCCATCAAGCGCATCAGGGCAGCGCTGGCCTGCTTTGAAGAAGCCCTGGCGCTGAAGCCTGATTATGTCGAAGCCCATGTCAGCTGCGCACAAATCCACAAGGATCTTGGGCTGAAGGACAAGGCCTTGGCCCAGGTGGAACGCGCCATCAAGGCCAAACCCGATGACCGGGACGCACTTCTCTGCAAGGGGTCCATCCTTGCGGTGGCCGATCGCACGGAGGAAGCGCTTGAAATCTATCAGGAACTGAGCAAGCGCGAACCCGATGATGCGCATGTGCAATTCCTGATCGGCCAGACCCTGAACGCGCTTCATCAGCGCGATGAAGCGGATTTGGCCTTGCGGCAGGCTGTCGCCCTCATCGCGGGCAAGGATGAAAACGCCGAACGGGTTCAAGCGATTTGCGCCGCCGTGAATAGGGTAAGCCTGCTGCCGGCAGCCTATCGCGATGAAGCGGAGCTTGTAACGCGGCGGGAGGAATTGCTGCGCGCCCTTCACCAGGCGCAGTCTCTTTTGCAAGAGACTGGTGCACACAGCAAGGCGATGGAATCCGCCTTCGCCACCACCGCCTTTGCCACCAATGGCTTTTACATCGCCTATCAACAGGAAAATGATGTGGCGCCGAATAGGCTGCTGTCAGATTGCATCAGCCGCATGCTCGCCATTCCGGAACACCCAGCGCGGGAGGCGCCGCGCAAGCCAGGCCCCATACGCTTTGGGATCGCTTCCGAAAAGCTCTATCGCCACAATGGGTCAAGCTGGGCGCTGCCTTGGCTCAAGCATTTGCCGCCGGATTATCAGTTCTTTTCTTACGCCTTTCACGGCCTACATGATGATGTTTCCGATGGTTTTGCTGACCTGGGTACGCATCGGCAACTCTCCTTTGACGCGGGCAGCCTCGCCAAGACCATCGCCGCCATGCGCGCCGATGATCTGGATTTCCTGATGCTGCCCGATATCGGCATGACACCTTCAAGCCGCATTCTTTCGCTGCATCGAATCGCGCCTATTCAATTCACTGCCTGGGGCCATCCCGTCACCAGCGGTTCGCCGGCAATGGATTTCTATCTGTCGAGCGATTTGATGGAACCGGATGACGCCGCTTCGCATTATTCGGAGAAACTAATCCGCCTGCCCAATCTGGCGCTTTACCTGGAGCCGGGAAGCACGGCGCCGCTGACCAAGGATTTTTCGCTGCCGGAAGGACGGGTGCTTTATGGCTGCCTGCAATCGCTGTTCAAATACCTACCGCGCTACGATGATATCTTGCCGCGCATCGCGGCCGAGGTGCCAAAGGCGCTGTTCGTCTTCATTGAAGGTATGTCGCCGCATATGACCGGCATTACCCGCACCCGCCTGGATGCCGCCTTCGCCAAGGTGGGGCTTTCAGCCGCCGAGCATGTGGTTTTCCTGCCCCGCATGAATGGCGCAGAATTCGATGCCCTCACGCGGCAGATGGATGTGCTGGTGGATTCACTGGGTTGGAGCGGCGGCAATACCACCCTCGGCGCCATTGAAGCGGGCGTGCCGCTCATTACCTGCCCTGGCGCCTTCATGCGGGGGCGGCATAGCTATGCCATGTTCCAAATGATGGGCATGCCATCCGCCATCGCGCGCGATACGAATGAGATGGTGCAGAAGCTTATTGCCCTGGGGCAGGAGTCGGAACGCCGCCAGGCCATGCGCGAAGAATTGGGTCAGCGGAAGGAAGCGCTTTACGCGGATAAAAGCCTGATCGTGGCCTTGGACGCGTTCCTCAAGGATCAATTCGCCAAATTGTGACGCGGGGCACCCCCTCACCCCGCCCGGCGGCGCGGTTCCAAAAGCATCATGCCGCCAAGCTTCAACCCACCACCGCAGAGCGCCAGCAGCGCCACCGCAGCATGCGAAAAACGCGCTGGCGCCGTGGCATCGCCCAGCAAAAGCGCTACCAGCACCAGATCACACAGCACACCAGCACCAATCAATCCAAGGGCAAACATCTACCTGCTCACGTATCGTTCAGGCTTTTCTTAAACCTGCCCAGCGGGGCAGCAGCGCGACCAGAGCAAGGCAGTTTCGTGGCAAGCCGCCATGGACAGAAGCCCCCACATCTGAGAGTGTCCTCCAGTCCGAATGCATAAAAAAGGAGGTTCCCATGCGCCGTTTCCTGGCCGCTGCCTTGCTTTCCGCTGCCCTTGCCGGCCCTGCCCTGGCCCAGGGGCAACCGCCGCTCCGCTGCGGCGTTGATGGCACTTTCGCCCCCCATGCCTTCCCCTCGCTCCAGGGGGGCGTGCAGGGGTTCCAGATTGACCTGTTCCGCGAAGTCGCGAAGCGGATGGGGCGGGAGATTGTGATCGAAAGCGCGTCCTTCTCCGGCCTTATTCCGGCCATGAATGCGGGGCGCTACGACTTCCTTTGCGCACCGACCACGGTCACGCCGGCGCGTGCCGAAGCGCTGCTGTTCACCGAAGGCTATATCTGGACCGAATTGCAGTTCGGCATCCGCCGCGGCACGCCGCCGATCAAGTCCGAGGAAGATCTGCGCGGCAAGACCATCAGCGTGAACAAGGGCACGCCCTATGAAAACTGGGTTACGGCCAATGCGCAGCGCCTGAACCTGACCCTGCTTGCCTTTGATACGCAGCCCGATGCGGTGCAGGCGGTGATCCAGGGTCGCGCCTATGCCAACCTGTCCGGCAATACGGTGGTGCGGTATTCAGCGTCTCGCACGCCGCAATACATCGCGGATTTCGTGCTCCCCGGTACGCGCATGCATTGGGGTACACCCTTCCGCAAGGATAGCGCCGCCATGCGCAACCAGGTGGAAGACGTGCTGACCTGCATGAAGCGCGATGGCACCATTGCGACGCTTTCTGAGAAGTGGTTTGGCAATCGTCCCGGCCCGGATCAGGCGGAAGTGATGGAATTCCCAGGCTATGGTCCGCCGGGTCTGCCAGGCCATGACCCCACACCGCAGAACCCGCGCTGCTGATGGCGTTGAATGATAGGGCGCGGCGGGCATGACCCCCGCCCGCCCCATTATTGAAGCGCGCGCCATCCACAAGCATTTCGGCGCCCTGCATGTGCTGCGGGGCGTGGATTTCACGGTGGAAGAACGCCAGCTTGTCTTCGTGATCGGCCCATCCGGGTCCGGCAAATCCACCCTGCTGCGCTGCCTGAACCGGTTGGAGGAACCATCCAGTGGTTCCATCATCGTGGATGGCATAGACATGTTGGATGCGCGGACGGATATCAACAAGGCGCGGCAGCGGATTGGCATGGTGTTCCAATCCTTCAACCTCTATCCGCATATGACGGCGCTTGGGAATGTCATGCTCGCACTCCGCAAGGTGCAGGGGCTGGACAAGGCAGAAGCCGAAGCACGGGCGCAGCGCGCTTTGGATCGCGTGCATTTGGCGGATCGCGCGGATCACTACCCCAATCAGCTTTCCGGCGGTCAGCAGCAGCGCGTTGCCATTGCGCGGTCCATCGCGCTTGAACCACGCGTCATGCTGTTTGATGAACCGACCAGCGCGCTTGATCCTGAATTGGTCGGCGGCGTTCTGGCCGTGATGCGTGAATTGCGCGAAGACGGCATGACCATGGTGGTGGTCAGCCATGAAATGAGCTTCGCGCGCGCCGCCGCGGATCGCGTGGTCTTCATGGCCGATGGCGAGATTCTGGAACAAGGCCCACCGGCCGAGATCTTCAGCGCACCGCACCATGAGAGGCTACGCGCCTTCATCAGCCAGGTTGAGCGGCACTGAGCCATCATGACCGGCTGGGAACGCTTTACCGACAGCTTCTTCAATGCGCGTGTCATGGCGCAATACCTGCCGAAGATCATTGAAGGCTTCGGGCTGACGATTGTACTCGCCCTTTGCATCATTGCCGCCGGGTTGATCGCTGGGCTTGCGCTGGCAGTGCTGCGTGCGCTTCAGGTACGGCCGCTCAATTGGCTGATTATTTTTCTGGTGGATTTGTTCCGCGCCCTGCCGCCGCTCGTCATCATCGTGCTGCTATTCTTTGGCCTGCCCAGCATGGGGATGGAGCTTTCGGGCTTTGCCTCTGCCTGGCTTGCGCTGACTTTGGTGCTGATGGCGTTTTCGGAAGAGATTTTCTGGGCCGGCATTACCAGCGTGCCAAAGGGGCAATGGGAAGCGGCGCGCTCAACGGGGCTCAATTTCCTGCAAGCGCTCGGCTATGTGGTGCTGCCGCAGGCGCTGCGGCTGACCGTTCCGCCGCTGACGAACCGCACTATTGCGATTACCAAGGGCACGGCGCTCGCTTCCGTGGTGGCGGTGCCGGATATTCTCGGTGCGGCGAGTTCCGGGCTTTCCCATTCCTTCAACCCATCGCCGCTGACGCTGGGCGCACTGGCCTATCTGGTGCTGTTCTTTCCCGTGGTCCTGCTGGGCCGCTGGATTGAAACGCGCTTTGCCTGGAAGCGCTGAGCATGCAGGATTTCCTCGAAGCCTTCCTGAATTGGGAGATCATGCGCGAAGCCTCCCCCATTCTTTGGCAGGGGCTGCGTGCAACGCTATTGCTATCGCTGCTGGTGGTGCCGCTTGGGCTTCTGGGCGGGATTATTCTGGCGGTGCTCTCCACCATGCCTTCCCCATGGTTGCGCTGGCCGCTGCGCATTTGGGTGGATACTTTCCGCGCCTTGCCGCCTTTGGTGCTGCTGATTTTCATCTTCGCCGGCCTGCCCTTTCTGGGCCTCGAGATCAGCGCCTGGAGCGCGGTGGCGATTGGGTTTTTCCTGAACACTGGCGCCTATTACGGCGAGATCCTGCGCGCCGGCATTGAAAGCGTCCCCCGCGGCCAGGTGGAAGCCGCGCGCAGCACGGGGCTGACCTCCGCTCAGACCATGCGCTTCATTGTCCTGCCCCAGGCCGTACGCAATGTGCTGCCTGATCTGATTTCGAACACGCTGGAGGTGGTGAAGCTTACCTCCATCGCGTCCGTGGTCGCGCTGCCTGAATTGCTGTTCCAGGCGCGGCAGGCGCAAAGTGTCACCTATAACGCATCGCCGATTGTCGCGGCGGCGATCATTTACTTCATCCTGCTTTGGCCCGTGGTGCGGCTGCTCAGCCGGCTTGAGAATAAGCAATTGGCCGCGCGGCGCTGACGCCTCGCCGCTTACTTCAACGCATAAACGTCATAACACGGCCCGCTTGGCGGGCGCTGACCGACACCTACAGCGACGATCTTGTTCATCCACGCAAGATCAGCAGCGCCGGTTTCAAAGCGGATCAGCGTGCGGAAATAAATCTCCGAAGGGTCAAGGGTTTCACCCGCCGCGAGCCTCGCCAGCGCTGCCGGTGAGCCATGGCGAATGCCATTATAGGCGGCATAGACCATGCTGCCGGAGGCAGCGCGAATGGTCAGCCGCACATCAATCTGCGCCGAGCCATCCGGGTCCACGCGGAGCCAATCCGCCGCCGATCCCGGCATGATTTCACCAGTAAGCTTCGGCCCCACAACCGTGCCACCCGTCACCGGCACGATGCGGAGTTCGCCATTGCGAGTCGCACCGATCATTTGTGGGGTGCCGACGCCAAGCGTCATGCGGAACAGATATTCGGATTGCAGGGGCAATGGGGTCATGGGCGTTTCTCCTTACCGGCCCAGCATGGGCCGCTTCAGCGCTGCCGCCAAGGCAGGCCGGATGCCTTCCACCCGGCAGCACTACCGCGATGCCCAGCGCCATCCACCGGGCCTTCAAACCCATCCGCCACATTGAAGGCATGGGCGAAGCCTGCCGCCCGCGCTGCCTGCCCTGCGGATTGAGACCGCGCACCGGACCGGCAGATGAAATAAAGCTTCTGCCCAGGCGTCAGCCCCGCCGCCTGCAAATCCTCGGCAAAGCCGCCATTCACCTGCATGGAGGGATACATTTGCCAGGGAATCAGCACGACTTGCTTGCCAAGTGCCATCAGGTCCGGCAGGCCAACAAAGTTCCATTCCGCATCGGTGCGCACATCAATCAGCACGGCATCCTGATCGGCGGCCAAGGCATCCCAGGTGTCCTTGGGGCTGATATCGGGCACGGGGGGCATGGCGGGGACTCCTGTTCCTGGGTTCGCCCGGCATCTTGCCACAGGCTGGGGCTTTGCGTGTAGGGTTTCCTTGGAAGCCTGGGCGTAACGCGCCCAAATACGGGGGGAAGCCATGTTGGGATTGATGCAGGATTGGCCCTTGCTGATGCATAAGGTGCTGGACCACGCCGCCATCCAGCATCCGGGGCGGGAGATCATCAGCCGGTCAGTCGAAGGCCCTTTTCATCGCACCAATTACCGCGATGTGCGGGTGCGTGCGCTCCGTGTTGCGCAGCGCCTGCAGCGCGATGGCATCCAACTTGGTGATCGGGTGGCGACACTCGCCTGGAATACCTGGCGCCATGTGGAAGCCTGGTATGGCATCACGGGCATTGGCGCCATTTACCACACCGTCAATCCGCGGCTTTTTCCGGATCAGATCGTCTGGATCCTGAACCATGCCGGATCGCGCGTGCTGATGCTGGACCTGACCTTTATCCCACTCATCCAACAATTGGCGCCGAAGCTTGAGCATATCGAACGCTTCATCATCCTGACCGATGGCGTGCATTTGCCCGAAACAGGGCTCAGCAATGCGGTCGCTTACGAGGATTGGCTGGCCGAAGCCGATGGCGATTTCGCCTGGGCGGCCTTTGATGAAAGAACCGCCGCCGGGCTTTGCTATACATCCGGCACCACGGGTGATCCCAAGGGCGTGCTTTATTCGCACCGGTCCAATGTGCTGCATGCGCTGGCCTGCAATCAGGTGGATTGCCTGGGGCTTGGTGTCGCGGATCGTGTCATGCCGGTGGTGCCGATGTTCCACGCCAATGGCTGGTCCTTGCCGATTGCTGCCCCTATGGCCGGCGCCACGCTGGTGCTGCCTGGCGCCAAGCTGGATGGCGCTTCCGTGCATGAAACCATCACGGAAGCGCAGGTGAATTTCTCCGCCGCCGTGCCGACAGTTTGGATGATGCTGCTGCAACATATGGAAGCGACGGGGGCGCGCATTGATACCTTGAAGCGCGTGGTGATTGGCGGTTCCGCCTGCCCTGCGGCCATCACAAAAACCTATCAGGAAAGATACGGCGTACGCGTCATCCATGCCTGGGGCATGACGGAGATGTCGCCGGTGGGCACAACCTATCAACGCAAACCCGAAATCGGCGGGCTTGATCCTGAAGCGGCATTGGCCCTGCAAGCCAAGCAAGGCTGCCCGCCCTTCACAGTGGAGATGAAAATCACCGATGATGATGGCCGTGACCTGCCTTGGGATGGGGAGGGTTTCGGGCGCCTGAAAGTGCGCGGCCCCGCCATTACGCGCAGTTACTTCCGGCGCGACGATGAAGGCGTGCTGGACGCGGATGGCTTTTTCGATACCGGCGATGTCGCGACGATTGACGCCAACGGCTTCATGGAAGTGACGGACCGATCCAAGGATGTGATCAAATCCGGCGGCGAATGGATATCTTCCATCGCGCTGGAAAACGCAGCCGTTGGTTATCCTGGTGTCGCGGAAGCCGCTGTTGTCGCCATGTATGATCCGAAATGGGATGAACGCCCGCTGATGATCCTGGTCATGAAGCCAGGTGCCGCCGCGCCTGATCTGGCCGCCATGAATGGCTTCCTGGCCGATAAGGTCGCGAAATGGTGGCTGCCGGATGATCTGGTGGTGGTGGATGAAATTCCCCATACCGCTACAGGCAAGATATTAAAGACCAAGCTCCGCGAGGCCTTCAAGGATCACCGGCCCGCCAACCGATAAGCGGACCCCATGCCGCGCAGGCGATGGCGCCCGCGCGGTGCGCGCATTCAAACCGTGGAAATATCCGGCGCGTCGGGGTTTTTCATACCGACAATGTGATAGCCGCTATCCACGTGATGCACTTCACCCGTCACGCCAGCGGCGAGATCGGACAGCAAATACAAACCCGCACCGCCCACTTCTTCAATCGTCACATTGCGGCGCAGCGGTGAGTTGTATTGGTTCCATTTCAGAATATAGCGGAAATCGCCAATGCCACTTGCGGCGAGCGTCTTGATAGGGCCGGCGCTGATGGCATTCACGCGAATGCCGGCCTCACCCAAATCGGTCGCCATATAGCGCACGCTGGCTTCCAAGGCGGCCTTGGCGACGCCCATCACATTGTAATGCGGTGTCACGCGCTCAGCACCCAGATAGGAAAGGGTCAGTTGCGACCCGCCCGGTTTCATGAGCGCGGCAGCGCGACGGCCAACGGCCACGAAGGAATAGCAGGAAATATCCATCGCCTGCAGAAAGGCATCACGCGGCGTGTCCAGATAGCGCCCGCGCAGATACTGCTTATCGGCAAAGCCAATGGCATGGACCAGAAAATCCATCCCGCCCCAAGCCTTTTCCACCGCGCCAAAGGCGGCATCCATATCGGCATCATCGGCCACATCGCAGGGTACCACCAGGCTTGAGCCCAGGCTTTCCGCGAGCGGTCGCACACGCTTTTCCAGTGCTTCCCCCTGATAGGTAAAGCCAACCTGCCCGCCTTGGGCGGCAATGGCCTGCGCGATGCCCCAGGCGATGGAACGGTCATTCGCCACCCCCATGATCAGGCCGCGCTTGCCGGCCATCAGGGTGCCTGTGGGGATGCTGGGGGCTGGATCAGCGTCGTTCATCGGTAGCGGGACCATCCGGGTTTGCGCGTCCGGGCGATCTGCCATGGCGCCGGATGCCGGGCAAGGGCCTTGTTCTTTCGCAAAGCCTCCCGATACAGGGCATGAGAAGGAGAACACCATGGACGGCACCGTGACCACCACCGAAGACCCCTATGCCCTGTTTCAGGATTGGATGGCGGAAGCCACCAAGGGAGAGATCAATGACCCGAATGCCGTCTGCCTGGCCACCGCCACGCCGGACGGCAGGCCATCGGCGCGCATGGTGCTGCTGAAGGGCGTGGATGCGCGAGGTTTTGTTTTCTACACCAATCTGGATAGCCGCAAGGGCGGCGAATTGGCCGCCAATCCCTTTGCCGCGCTGTGCTTTCACTGGAAAACACTCCAGCGCAGCATTCGCGTCGAAGGCCAGGTTGAGCAGGTCTCGGATGCTGAGGCGGATGCCTATTATGCCTCCCGCGCGCGCACCTCGCGCCTTGGGGCTTGGGCGTCCAAGCAATCGCGCCCGCTGGAAAGCCGCTTTGCCTTGGAAAAGGCGGTGGCGGAGTATGGGCTGAAATATGCGGTGGGCGAGATCCCGCGCCCGCCCTTCTGGTCCGGCTTTCGCGTGCTGCCGGCGCGGATTGAATTCTGGCGCGACATGCCCTTCCGCCTGCATGAACGCCGGGTGTTTCACCTTGATGGCACGGGCTGGCGGTTGGAAACGCTCTATCCGTGACGCTCCCCGCCGGCATTCCCCAAAACCAGGCGGAAGTGGCCGCCTTTCTGGAGCAGCTTGCCGGCGCCGCGCCCATTCAAACCCATATCTCGGCGATTTTTGTCGGGCGAGACACTGCCTGGAAGATGAAGAAGGCCGTCGCGCTGGGGTTTCTTGATTTCAGCACCCTGGCAGCGCGGGCGCATTTCTGCCGGCGGGAATTGGAGCTGAACCAGCCCGCCGCACCGGCGATTTACCGCGATGTGGTGGCCATCACCCGCTCCCCTGATGGCCGCTTGCAGGAAGGCGGGGCGGGGGAGGCGCTGGAATGGGTGCTCCGCATGGCGCCGATCCCGGCCGGCGATTTCCTGGATGCGGTGGCGGCGCGGGGCGGCCTGACGCCTGCCTTGCTGGATGCCCTGGGCGATGCGGTTTTCACGCTCCATCAGTCAGCGCCCAAGGCGGATGTGCCAGATGCGCCCGGCGCCATGGAGGCCGTGCTATCCGGCAATCTACGTGCCGCCCGCGCGGCGGGGTTGCCGGAGGCCGCGATCGCACCTTTGGCCGCATGCTTCCAGACTGCGCTGGAACGTGCAGTGCCTTCGCTTATGGCCCGCGCGGTGGAGGGGCGCATCCGGCGCTGCCATGGCGATCTGCATTTGGGGAATCTGTGCCTCTGGCAGGGCAAGCCCACACCCTTTGACGCTTTGGAATTCGATGAGGCTTTGGCGCGGATTGATACCGGCTATGATCTTGCCTTCCTGCTGATGGATTTGGACCGGCAGGCGGGGCGGGCGGCGGCGAATCGCGTGCTGAACCGGTATTTGGCGCGGTCGGGCGATTACGGGGTGCTTGGGCTGCTGCCGCTCTGGCTTGCGCTCCGCGCCCTGGTGCGCGCGCATGTCGAAACGGCGCGCGGGCGAGATGGTGTGCCGCTGTTGGGCGCTGCGGCGGAATATCTGGCGCCGTGCCCGCCCTGCCTGATTGCGGTGGGCGGGCTGCAAGGTACGGGCAAATCCACCCTGGCGCGCGGCCTGGCACCTTCGCTTGGTGCCGCACCGGGCGCGCTTTTGTTGCGTTCAGATGAGCTGCGCAAACGGCGCTTTGGCCTGGCACCCGAAGCGCCCCTGCCGCCCGAGGCCTATACCGAGGCCATCAGCACCGCCACACATGAAGAATTATTCATGAATGCCGAGGCCGCGCTGCGCCAGGGCCATGCGGTTGCCTTGGATGCGATGTTTCTGGATGCGGGGCATCGGCAACAGGCGGCGGCAATCGCGGCGCGTCTCGGCGTGGCTTTTCAGGGCTTTTGGCTTGAAGCGCCTATGGAAATCCTGAAATCGCGCATCCTGGCGCGGAGCGGCGATGCCTCTGATGCGACCATTGCCGTTCTGGAACGCTCAGCCCATTCCGACCCCGGCGCGATTGACTGGCACCGGCTGGATGCGGCCGGCGATGCGCTGGGTGCCGCGCGTCAGGCCCTTGGCGTCTTGGGCTGAAATATGCGCTAATCCGTCCCATATCTGGGACGACGTAAAACAAAACCAAAGTAATGAGGAGGCATGGCCATGGCCTATCGCCGTCTATTGCTGCCGCTGACCGGCACCGCCGCGGGGGAATCCGCCCTTGGCACCGCTTTGATTGCCGCGCGCATTTGGGGCTCGCACGTGCATTGCCTGCATGTGCGCGTGGATGCGCGCGATGTCGCGCCGCTCGCCGGGGAAGGGCTTTCCGGCGCGATGATTGAGGAAATGATGGCCGCCACCGAACGCGAAAGCGGGGAGAGGGCGGATCGCGTCAAAAACCTGTTCCAGAAATTCACGGCCAATCTGGGCGATGTGACACTCGCCGATAATCCTGACACGGCGGCGAAAACCAGCGGCCCCACGCTTTCCTTCGAGGCCATGGTGGGGCGGGAAGAAGATGTCGTCGCGCAGCAATCACGGCTTTATGATCTGGCCGTGGTGCCGCACCCGGAAGCGGGAGAGGATGTATCGAGCAGCGATGCGCTGCACGCCATCCTGTTCGATTCCGGCCGGCCCGTATTGATTGCGCCGCGCACACCGCCGGCGGCGATTGGCACGCGCATTTGCATCGCCTGGAATGGCACGGCGGAAAGTGCGGCGGCGGTGGCGGCAGCACTCCCCTGGCTGCATCAGGCCAAGGCAGTGCGGATTCTCTGCGCCGATGAATATCAGCGCCGTGGCCCGAAGGCCGAGGGCATTCAGGCCTATCTCCGCTGGCATGGCATTGAGGCAGAGTTGGCACCCTTCAAGCCGCAAACCCGCGATGTGGGCGCGGGGCTTTTGGGCGCGGTGCGCGATTTCGGCGCCGATATGCTTTCCATGGGCGCTTATAGCCATTCCCGCCTGCGGCAATTGATCCTGGGTGGTGTGACGCGCCATGTGCTGGAGAATGCGGAAATTCCCGTGCTGATGTGCAGGTGAGTTCGGGGCACGCATAACAGTATTGCGCGGGCGGTATGGCGCCGCCCGCCGGGCCGCCCTATCTGCACCGCAAGGGCCACAAGCGGCCAGATGGGATCACCATGATCGAACTCCGTTCCTTTGATAGCCTGGGCAAGGCGAATTTCGGTTGGCTCAATGCCAATCACCATTTCTCCTTCGGGCATTACCGCGATGCTGCGCGCATGAATTGGGGGCGGCTCCGGGTTTGGAATGATGATGAAATCGCGCCCGGCACGGGGTTTGACCCGCACCCGCATCGGGATATGGAAATCATCACCTATGTCCGGCAGGGCGCCATTACCCATAAGGACAGCATGGGCAATGAAGGCCGCACCGAAGCCGGTGATGTGCAGGTGATGAGTGCCGGCACCGGCGTTGTCCATTCGGAATATAATCTGGAACCAGGTGTCACCACGCTGTTTCAGATTTGGATCATGCCGGACCGCACCGGCCTGCCGCCTTCCTGGGGTGCCAAGAAATTCCCCAAGGAAAAGCGCGAGGCAGGGTTTGAGGTTTTGGCATCAGGCCGGCCAGCGGATGCTGACATGGGTGCGCTTGCCATCAATGTGGATGGCGCGGTGATGGCGGCGACACTCGCCAAGGGGCAAAGCCTGACGCAACCACTGGCGGAGGGTCGCGCGGCCTATCTGGTGCTGGCGCGCGGCGCTGCCAGCGTGAATGGCGTGGAAGCAAGCGCGCGTGATGGCCTTGCTATCCGTGCGGAGGATGCCATCACCATCACCGCCCGCGAAGATGCCGAATTGGTGATGGTGGAAGTAGCGGATACTTGATTCGGCCGGAGCATTTTCAAGCCAAGTGACTTCACTTGGCGACTCGGAAAATGCGACCACACTAAAAACCTTAGTGCGTGTCCGGTGAACGCATGTGAACCGGCCCAGCACTAAGGCCCAAGGCTGATCCGCGGCAACCACAGCGCCATTTCCGGAAAGGCGATCAGCAGCGCAGTCATCACCACCATGGCGATGAAAAAAGGCACGGTGCCTTGGAAAACCTCGGCAATCGTGCCTTCCCG
The DNA here is from genome assembly GCA_044356095.1 of Roseomonas sp. GTDB lineage: Bacteria > Pseudomonadota > Alphaproteobacteria > Acetobacterales > Acetobacteraceae > Neoroseomonas. The sequence continues at coordinate 10,523 of JBIKWX010000003.1, read as the reverse complement.
CCGCACTGCCTGAATGACGTAAAGCGTCATGCCGACCGGCGGTGAGATCAGGGAGATTTCGCACATCAACACGATGAACACACCGAACCAGACCGGATCAATGCCGGCCGCCACAATCACCGGAAACACCACCGGCACGGTGCCGACCAGCATGGGCAGGGTTTCAAAGAAAATGCCGAGCAGCAAATAAAAGATCGTGAGCGCGATAATCAGTTCCAGCGGGCTTGCGCCAATGCTGGTGGCGAAGGCGCCAAGTGCTGGTGTTACGCCAAGCAGCCCCATCACGAAGTTCAGATAAAAGGCAACGGCCAGGATGAGCAGGCTCATCGCGGTCAGATTGGCGGTCGCGATAAAACATTCATGCAGCATGCGAATGGAAAGACGGCCGTAAAGTGCGGCGATGGGCAAAGCCACCACCACGGCAAGGGCCGCGCTTTCCGTGACTGTCGCCCAGCCGGTATAGATCGACCCCATGATGATGCCGAAAATCACCAAGGGCGGCATCAGATCCACCAGACGCTTAAGCCTTTCGCGCAAGGGATCGGCCACTTCCTTCTGGCGCACCAGATCAGGCTTCACCAGTGCGATCAAAATAATGGTGCCCATGAACAGCACCGTCATCACAATCCCCGGCACGACCGCGGCGGCGTAAAGCTGCCCGACCGAGGTATTGGTCATGGCGCCATAGACAATCAGCGCAATGCCGGGCGGAATCAGATTGCCAAGCGATGCGCCGGCGGCGATGGACCCCAATACCAGGCGCGTATCATAGCGCCGCTTGCGAAAGGATGGCAGCGCGACAGTTGAAATCGTCGCCGCGGTGGCAACGGAAGAACCGGATACGGCCGAGAATACCGCGGATGCGCCGATATTCGTGTGCAGCAATCCGCCCGGCAGGATATTCAGCCAATCCGCGAGCGAGCGATATAATCTATCGGTCGAACCCGACCGCACCAGGATTTCTCCAAGCAGGATGTAAAGCGGGATGGAGAGCAGCACATAATCTTCCATGGCACCCCAAAGCTGCGTGCCGAAGGCCGCGACCAAGGGCGGGCCAAGATAAAGCGCAGCCCCCAGCAGCGCGATCAGGAACATCGCGACGGCCACATGCAGCCCCAGAAACAAAAAGGCGATCAGCAGCAGAAAGCCGATGCTTGCTTCGGTCACGCCGATCATGGCTGCTTGCCCTCACGTTCCAGGATGGTGCCCATTTCGGCCTCAATCTCCTCATCCAGCGTAAGCGGCCCGTAGAACAGATTGAGCTTCGTCCGGTCAGAGAGCAGCAGCCAAAAGGCGTGGGCGGCCATGGCGCCGGCGCAAAGCGCAAACAGCGCAAGCCCGATGAACCAGGCGCCCTGCGGCAGCCAAAGCGGCGTTTGCAGTGGCGAATTGGCATGCGCCTGGAATTCAATGCTTTCTTCCAGCACCGACCAGCCGCGCCAGGCGCCATAAATCGCCATGGCCGCGAGCAAGCCATAGGACAGCGCATTCAAGACCGCGCGCAAAGCCGCTGGCATGCGCCCCAACAGGAAATCCACGCGCGTATGTGCCTTGACCGTCAGCGCGCAGGCGAAGCCAAAGGCCGAGACAATGGCCGTGGTATAGCCGCCGATCTCATCCACCCCTTGCAGGGAGATGGAAAAGAACTTGCGCAGCAGGATCTCCGCGACCGTCAGAAAGGACAGCGCAAGCAGCCACCAGCCCGACAGAATGGCAAGAAACCGGGCAGGTGGACCAAAAAAGCGGCTGACCGGGTTTGGGTCTTTCGATGTCATGGGCGGCATGGCCTTGTTCAATACCTCTCGGCCCGCCTTGGCGCGCCGGTTGCTTGGCAAATCGAACGCCGTGTTGCACAGAGACAGCAACCTGGCAAAACATATCACTCACGGCGGCAGGGTTCGCAAAATCCGTGCCGACCTTTTTGGGAGAAGAGTTTGATGCGCACCCCGCTTTCCCTGCTTGGCGCCGCCCTTGGCGCCGTGCTCGCCGCCACCCCAGCCCTGGCGCAAAGCCCGATCCAGCTGCGCGTTGCGGGGCATTTCACCTCCAACTCCCGCCACACCGAAGGCATTGAACGGCCTTTCTTCAACGGTCTGTCGCAGGCGACCGGCATCAACCTGGCCGTCACCTTCAACCCGATGGACCAGGTGGGCGCCGCCGCGCCGGATGCGCTGCGTCACCTCCGCAATGGCACCTTTGATGTCATGAGCGTGCTGATCGGCCAGACCGCACGTGATGAGCCCTTTATCGATTCGCTCGACCTGATCGGCGTTTCCACCACGCTGGAAGAAACCCAAGCGGCCATTGCGGGTGGGCGCGAAGCGCTTGATCGGCGTTTGCAGGAGCGTTTCAACGCCAAGGTCATGACGCTTTGGCCCTTCGGCGCGCAGATGTTTTTCTGCAATCGCCCCGTCGCTTCCATGGGCGATTTGCGCGGCTTGAAAGTGCGTTCCTATACGCCGACCATGTCGGCGCTGCTGCAATCGCTGGGCGCCACGCCTGTGACCTTGCAGCTTTCTGAAACCTATCAGGCGCTGCAGCGCGGCACGGTGGAATGCGGCATTACCTCCGCCACTTCCGCCTATACCGCGAATTGGGGCGAAGTTATCCGCACCATCCTGCCGGTGTCATTGGCTTCAGGCGTGCAAGGGCATTTCATCTCGCTGGCTGCGTGGCGGCGCTTCAGTCCGGAACAGCAGGCCGCGCTGACGCGCGCTTTTGCTGATCTGGAAAAGCAGATGTGGGATTTGGCCCGCACCGCGAGCAATGAGGCCTTCGCCTGCTTCCAAGGCCAGGATGCCTGCACCACGCGCAAATTCAATGTGCAGGTGGTGACACCGCCGGCGGATGATGAACGGCGCGTGCGTGAAGCCGTGACCGCGGTTGTGCTGCCGAGCTTCCGGGATAGCTGCAACCGCGTCTGGGCAGATTGCGCGCGGGTTTGGAATGACAGCGTCGGCAAGGCGCGCGGTTATACTATTCCCTGATATGGCCGCTGGTTTCGCCATGCCGCGCCTTGGGCAAGGGACCTGGGGCATGGGGGAAGATCGCACGAAGCGCGCGGCGGAAGCCGATGCGCTGCGTGCGGGGCTCGATCTTGGTGTGTCCCTGATAGACACTGCCGAGATGTATGGCGAAGGCGGCGCCGAGGAGGTGGTGGGCGATGCCATTACCGGGCGCCGTGATGAGGTTTTCATCGTCTCCAAGGTCTATCCGCATAATGCGTCGCGCCGCGGTGTTGTCGCGGCCTGTGAGCGCAGCCTGAAGCGCCTCAGGATTGAAACCATTGATGTCTATCTGCTGCATTGGCGCGGTTCTGTGCCACTCGCGGAAACCGTCGCGGGTTTTGAAGCACTGCGCGCGGCGGGCAAGATCAGGCGTTGGGGTGTTTCCAATTTGGATCAGGATGATCTGGAAGAATTGGGCGCGGCGCTGGCGGATTGCGCGACGGATCAGGTGCTGTACAGCTTGGAACATCGCGGCGCCGAGTTCGATCTGCTGCCCTTTTGCGCCGAACGCGCCATGCCGGTGATGGCCTATTCGCCGGTGGGCCAAGGTGGGCGGATGCTGCGCAACCCGGCACTTGCCACCGTTGCGGCGCGGCACGGCAAAAGCCCGGCGCAAATCGCCATTGCCTGGACGCTCCGCCAGCCTGGCGTGGTGAGCATCCCGAAGGCCGCCAAGCTTCTGCATGTGCGGGAAAACGCTGCCGCGCAGGAGATTGTATTGAGCGCCGAAGACCTGGCCGAATTGGACGCTGCCTTTCCCCCACCACGGCGCAAGCGTCCCCTGGCGATGCTGTGAAATACTTGGCCGCACGGTGATTCCCCCGCAGGCGCAACTGCACTAGCCTTTGCATATGCAAGGCAGCGATTCCGAGTCGTGCTGATCGCCCTCGCCCTCGCTTTGGTGGTGCTGGCGATGCTGTCACTCGCCGCGCCCTTGCTGGCGCGGGCGGCGCTTGGCGTCAGGGTGGTTTATGCGGGTGCGGCTTGCGTTTCCCTGGTGTTTGCGGCGGGCGGGATTGCCGGTCTGGTTTCCGCCGCTGAAGCCTTGGCGCTGCCCTTCGGCCCGCCTTGGGGGCCAATGCGCCTCGCGCTTGATCCAATTTCTGCCTGGTTTCTGCTGATCCTCGGGCTTTGTGGTGTGGCCGCTTCCGCCTTTGCCTTCGGCCATGTGAAGGGGGCAGAAGCGCCGCGCCGTTTGGTGCCCTATCCGCTGTTTCTCGCCGGCATGGCGCTGACCTTGCTCGCCGCCGATGGCTTTACGCTGGTGCTCGGCTTTGAGCTCATGTCCTTCGCGTCATGGGTGCTAGTGGCGCATGAGCATGAGAATGCGGAAAATCGCCGTGCCGCGCGGCTTTATCTGGGCTTCGCGGCCTTGGGTGGTGCGGCGCTGATCCTGTGTTTTGGCTTGCTCGCGGCAGGCGTATCCGCCGGGGCGGGTTTCGCGGCACTGCGCGCCGCACCGCCGGACGGACTGCGTGCCTTGGCGATCTTGCTTTTGGTGGTGATTGGCGCCGGGTCCAAGGCTGGGCTGGTGCCCTTGCATGTCTGGCTGCCCTTGGCGCATCCCGCAGCACCGAGTCATGTCAGCGCGCTGATGTCAGCCGCCATGACCAAGGTGGCGCTTTATGTGCTGGCGCGCGTGGTGTTTGACTTGGCCGGCCCGGCGCAGCCCTTGTTCTGGGGCGCGGTGCTGATGGCGCTTGGCTTGGCCTCTGCCATCATGGGGGCGTTGCGTGCGGCGTTGGAAGAAGACACCAAGACGCTGCTCGCCTGTTCCACCATTGAAAATATCGGGCTGATCACATTGGGGTTTGGCCTCGCGCTCGCGTTTCGTGCGGCGGATTTGGGCGCGCTGGCTGCGGTGGCGGCGGGGGCTGCGCTGCTGCATGCGCTGAACCACGCCATGTTCAAGACACTGCTGTTTCTGGGCGCGGGTGAGGTGCTCTATGGCGCGGCATCGCGGCGGATGGATCGGCTGGGTGGTTTGATCAACGCCATGCCCTGGACCGCCGGCTTGGTATTGTTGGGCGCTGCTGCCGCCGCGGCGCTGCCGCCGCTTTCGGGCTTTGCATCCGAATGGTTGCTGTTGCAGGCATTGATCGCCGCCTGGCGCGTTGGTGATTTGGCGTTTCAGATTGGCGCGGCGGCGGCCACGGCTTTGGCGGCTTTGGCCGTCGCATTATCTGCCGCGGCGATGCTACGCTTTTACGGTCTGGTGTTTTTGGGCAGGCCGCGCAGCCCGCGTGCCGCGGGTGCCACTGAAATCTCCGGCATCGCGCGCGGCGCGCTGATGCTGCCCGCCGCGCTGACGGTGATCTTTGGTCTGACGCCTGGCTTTTTGCTGGAACTCGCCGCGCCGGCGCTGCGGCTATTGACCGGGGCGGGCGCGGGGCTTTCCGCGCTTGGTGGCGTGACGGTGACGGTTTCTGAAGGTGGCGCGGGTTATGCGCCGCTGATCGTCTTTGTCCTGTTGCTGGTCTTGGGCGGCGGCGTTGTGTGGTTTGCGCGGCGACAGGCGCCGGGCATTGCGCGCGGCCCGGCTTGGGATTGCGGTTTTATTGCCCCGCCGCATCATCTGCCGTTTGGTGATCCCGCGACGCAAGTCTCGGCGGCCGGCATGGCGCAGCCCTTGCGCCGCATGTTGGGCAAAACGCTGTTGGCGGCACGAGAGAAAGTGGAAATGCCGCCGCCGGGCAATATGGCGCCCGCGCGTTTGCAGGCTGGGTTTCATGATCCCGTGCTGGCGCTGATTTCTGGGCCATTGCCACGCGCACGAGATCGGCTGGCAGCGCTAGCGGAACGCTTGCGCGATTTCTCGCTCAGGCAATGTCTCGGGCTTGGCTTTACGGTGCTGCTCGCGCTGATGGCGTTGCTGATTTGGCTGGAACGGACATGAGTATCCTGAGCGGCCTCCTCACGCAGCTTTTGCATCTGGCGCTCATCCTGGCGCTGGCGCCGGTGCTGACAGGATGCGTGCGCTGGTTGAAGGCACGGCTGATGGGCAGGCGCGGGCCGCATCCCTTGCAGCCTTGGCGCGATCTGTTGAAGCTGTTGAAGAAGCGCCCGGTATTGGCGGAAAACGCCTCCATGATTTCGCGCGCCGCGCCTTATGTCGCGGTCGGCGCTGCATTGCTGGCAGCCGCGCTGGTACCGAGTTTCGCGCGCGGCATGTTGCTCGCTCCCTTCGCGGATTTGCTGCTCATTGCAGGGCTTTTGGCGCTGGGGCGCTTTGCCATGGCGCTGGCGGGGATGGATGTCGGCACATCCTTCGGTGGTTTGGGCGCGACACGCGAAATGGCCTTTGCCGCGCTGGCGGAACCCGCCTTGGTATTGGCCGCGCTGATCTTCGCCATCCTGGCCGGCACAACGAATCTGGATGTGATTATCGGCATTTTTCAGGAAGGCGCGCTTGGGCTGCGTGTCTCGCTCGGCTTCGCTGCCGTCGCTTTGCTCGCGGTGGCGGTGGCGGAGAATGCGCGCATCCCGGTGGATAATCCCGCCACGCATCTGGAACTGACCATGGTGCATGAGGCGATGATCCTGGAAGCATCCGGGCGGCATTTGGCGTTGTGGGATTTTCAGGCATCGCTCCGCCTCACGCTTTGGCTTGCCTTGCTCGCGGGGGTGTTTTTGCCCTTCGGCATGGCGGCGCCTGGTGCGGGGCCGGTCGCCTGGGTCTTGGGGCTAGGCGTCTTCATCGCGAAAATGGCGGCGTTGGCTTTTGCGCTTGCGGTGTTTGAATCCGCCATCGCCAAAATGCGCGTCTTCCGCGTGCCGGAGTTTTTGGGCGCGGCGCTGCTGCTGGGCTTGCTTGGCGCGGTGTTCCTTTTTGTCTCGACGGGGTTGTCATGAGTTTCGGGCAGCTCCCTTACGATCTGGCGCATCTTTTGGGTGGGGCGGTGCTGCTGCTGTCCTTTGTGCTGCTCTATCAACGGCGCATCTCGGCGGTCATCAATGCCTTTGCTACACAAGGCGCGCTGCTGGCGCTGGCTGCTGCGTGGCAAGGTTATGTGCAGGGTGCCACGGGGCTTTACGTGACGGCAGCGATTGCCTTTGGCGCCAAGGCAGTGCTGATCCCTTTCGCGCTGCATCGGCTGGTGCGGCGCTTCAATCTGCAGCGCGGCGTTGATCCTGCGCTTGGCATTGGCGTGTCGCTGATTGCGGGAGTGGCTTTGGCGGGTTTCGCCATGCTGGTGGTACTGCCGGCCACCGCCGGACAACGCGCCCTGGCGCGGGAGGATTTGGCGCTGGCGCTTTCCGTCGTGCTGCTCGGCGGGCTGATGATGATCACGCGGCGCAATCTGATCAGCCAGGTGATCGGGCTGCTCAGCCTGGAAAATGGGTTGATCCTGGCAGCGGTAGGTGTCGCCGGCATGCCGCTGGTGATGGAACTTTCCACCGCGGCTTTGGTGCTGATGTTGGCGGTGATTGCCGGCGTTTTCGCGCTGCAAATGGGCGAGAGCTTCCAAAGCCTGGATACGGAAAGCCTCGAACCGCACAGGGGGGAAGGCGAATGATGCCGCTACCCTGGATCATGGTGTTTTTCCCTTGGGTCGGCGCGCTGGTTCTGCTGGCCTTGCCGAGGCTCCGCATCGCGGCGGCGGTCAATATCGGCTGCGCGGCTGTTTCCTTTGTATTGGCGCTGGCGCTGTTTACCCTGCCGCATGGCGAACAGGGTTGGACGCGGATTGATGCGCTGAATTTGCCCTTTGTCTTGCTTGCTTCATTTGTTGCTCTGACCACATCCATTTTCTCGGCAGCCACGCTGGCGGCAGAGGGGTTCGACCATTGGCGCATCCGCGCCTATCACGGCGCCTTTCAGGTGTTTCTCGGCGCGCAATACCTTGCCCTGCTGTCAGATAATCTTGGCGTCTTGTGGGTGGCGATTGAAATCGCAACCCTCGCGAGTGTGCTGATGGTGGCGGTGCATCGCACGCCGGCGGCGATGGAAGCGGCGTGGAAGTTCTTCATGCTTTGCGGCTTTGGCATTGCGCTGGCGTTGTTCGGCACCATCCTGCTCTATTCTGCCGCGCAGGCGCTCTTGGTGCCGGAAACCGGGCTATCCTGGGTGGCGTTGAAGCGCGTGGCAGCGCGCTGTGACGCGGATACGCTGAACCTGGCTTTCGTTTTTCTGCTGGTAGGCTACGGCACCAAGGCGGGGCTGGTGCCGCTGCATTCATGGCTGCCCGATGCGCATGCAGAAGGCCCGATTGCGATTTCCGCTGTGCTATCGGGGCTTTTGTTGAATGCCGCGATGCTGGCGGTACTGCGCGCCAAGGCGATCGTCGGCGCGCATCCGGATACGCTGGCGGTTGGGCCTTTGCTGATGGCGCTGGGGCTGGCTTCTGTGCTGCTGGCATCGCTCGCGCTCTGGCGGCGGCGTGATGCAAGGCGATTTTTCGGCTGGAGTTCGATTGAACATATGGGCATCGCCGCCTTTGCCTTCGGGATTGGCGGCCCGGCGGCGACGCTGGCCGGCTTGCTGCATATGATCGGGCATTCCTTGGTGAAAAGCGCGATCTTTTTCGGCATTGGCCGTGCGGCGCAGCAAAAGGGCAGCCAGAAACTCGCGGATATTTCAGGGCTGGTGGCGAGTGATCCCTGGCTCGGCTGGGGGCTTGCCTTGGCGATTGGCGCCATTGCCGGGCTGCCGCCGTTTTTGTTGTTCGCGTCTGAATATGCCGTGTTGAATGCCGCCATGTCCGCGCAGCCCTGGCTTGCTGTGGTGCTGGCGCTTGGCCTGGTGGTGGCGATGACGGCATTGATCCACACGCTGCAAGCGCTTTGTTTTGGTGCGGCGACGCCTGATGTGGCGCCTGCCGGTCATGGGCTTGCCGTGCTGGTGCCGCTTTGGCTGCATCTGGCGGTGGCGCTGTTGCTGGGGCTCGCCATGCCGGCGCTTTTGAGCAGTTTCCTCAAGGCAGCGGCGGGGATGATCGGATGATGGGGCCGGCTTCCAGCCTGATCCGCAGCGGCAATCCGCAAGGCGCCAAGCCTTATGAGCGGTTTTTGCTATCCCCCACTGCCTGGGGGCAATTGCCGGCGGCCTTGCGGCAGGAACCCGATCTGGCGCTGCTCGGGCTTTGGGCGGATGCAACGCAGGTGCATGCCTGCTTCCTGCATGAACCAAGCAATGAAGCCGTGCTGGCTTCAACCCCAGCCGCCGGTTGGAATTACGCAGCACTTTCCCCCGCGCGTCCCGGTGCGGTGCGTTTTGAGCGCATGATCCTGGAATTATGGGGCCATCACGCGGAAGGCGCTGTGGATCTGCGCCCTTGGCTCGATCACGGACGCTGGCCCTTGCGCCATCCGCTTGCCGCCAAGCCGATTCCCTTCGCCGGAGAAGCACCGCAGCCGGAATTTCTGCCAACGGAGGGTGATGGCATTCACCAAATCCCTGTTGGCCCGATTCATGCTGGCGTGATCGAACCCGGACATTTCCGCTTTTCCGTGCAGGGCGAAGCCGTTGTGCGCCTGGAACAGCGGCTTGGCTACAAGCATAAGGGTACGCTTTCGTTGATGTTGGGCACCTCGCCCCGTGCCGCCGTGCGTTATGCGGCGCGGCTTTCGGGCGATACCACGGTGGCGCATTCCTGGGCCTTCTCTGCGGCGGTGGAGGCAGCGCTTGGTGTCACGCCGCCACCACGCGCGCTGCATTTGCGCGCACTGATGCTGGAATTGGAACGCATCCATAATCATCTCAATGATTGGGGTTTTGTCTGCAATGACGCGGCCTTTGCCTACCCTCATGCGCGTTGCGGCTTGCTGCGCGAAGGCGTGCTGCGTGCCATTGCCGCCGCTTTCGGCCATCGGCTGATGATGGACCGCGTATTGCCAGGCGGTGTCGCACCCGATATCGCGCCGCGCGGGGCGGAGGCGATTCTGGCCGCGCTGGCAGCGGTGGAAGGCGAAATTCCCGCGCTGATGCAGATTTATGAGGCACATGCCAGCTTGCAGGATCGTGTGGTGACTACAGGATATTTGCGCCCCGATCTGGCGCGCGCCTTTGCCGCTGGCGGGCATGTGGGCCGTGCTTCTGGCCGTGCCTTCGATGCGCGCCGCCTGCCGCAGCATTTGCCCTATACGAATTTGCATTTCGATGTGCCGATGCTGGAAGCCGGTGATGTGGATGCGCGGGTGCGGATTCGCGTGTTGGAGCTCAGCCAATCCATCGCCCTGGTCCGAGAAATCCTGGCCAGCTTGCCGGCAGGCGAATTGATGGCGCCATTGCCCGTGCGCGCCGGCGAAGGCATGGCGATGATCGAGGGCTTCCGCGGCGAATGCCTGCATTGGGTTGCGCTTGATGATGGTGGGCTGATCCGCGCGCTTTTTCCGCGCGATCCTTCCTGGCTGCAATGGCCGCTTTTGGAGGCGGCGATCGAGGACAATATCGTCGCGGATTTCCCGCTCTGTAATAAGTCCTTCAATTGTTCCTATAGCGGGGTGGATTTGTGATGCTGTGGCAAAAGCTCGCCCGCGCGCTATTCGCGGAACCGCTGACAGATCAAGCACCGC
>JBIKWX010000119.1:0-9975 GCA_044356095.1 Roseomonas sp. | reverse complement strand
ACCCTTTCGGCTTTCGTAGTGGCAGCCTGATCCGAAGCGGCGATGCTTTCAAGCCTTGCGGTCTGAGGCTTGCCGATGACGCTCGGGCAGGCTTAGCCTTGCTGGCCAAGCGTGGGCTGCGCGATGGAAAAGGGGGATACCATGCCGAAACTCAGTGCCGATCGTGTCAAGGAAATTGGCCGCACCTTATTGATCGCCGCCGGTGCGCCGGCGGATGAGGCGGAAACCGTCGCGCGGCATTGCACCAGCGCCAATCTCGTGGGCCATGATTCACACGGCATCATCATGATCCCTGGCTATATCGAAAGGATCAAGGTTGGGCATATTGTGCCTGGTGCGCCCTGGAAGATTGTGCAGGAATCCGCGACGACATCGGTGATTGATGGGCATTGGGGCTTTGGTTACGTCGCGAACGAAAAAGCCATGCGCTACACCATCGAAAAGGCGCAGAAATCCAATGTCGCTGCTGCGACTGTGTTTCGGCAGGGCCATATCGGCCGGCTCGCGAGTTATCCGCTGATGGCCGCTGAAGCCGGCATGATCGGCATTTGCACCGCTGATTCTGGGCGTTCACCAAAAGCTGTGGCACCTTTCGGCGGACGTGAAGCGCGGCTTGGCACCAACCCGATTTCCATTGCGGTGCCATCTGATTTGGCCGGGCCTTTTGTGCTGGATATGGCGACGTCAGCCGCCGCCGCCGGCAAGGTATTTCTGGCGCAAGCGCGCGGGCAGGAAGTGCCTGATGGTTGGGTGATTGGCGCGGATGGCAAGCCCACGCGTGATCCATCACAATTGAAGAAGGGCGGTGCCCTGCTGCCATTGGGCGGCACGGAAGGCTATAAGGGTTTTGGGCTGGCTGCGATGGTGGAAATTCTCTGCGGCCTGCTGACTGGTCTTGGCTTTGGTGTTGAACCCACGGGTAGGCATAATGACGGCTGCTTCATGGCGGTTTTCAAGGTGGATGCCTTCCGCCCGCTTGCCCAATTCAAACAGGAAGTCGCCGATTTCGCGCGCTATCTGAAGGACACACCGCCCGCAGAAGGCAGCCAGGGTGTCTTCTATCCCGGAGAGCTTGAAGCGATGCGCGAAGCAGACCGCCGCGCCAATGGCATTGAGATTGAGGACAAGACGATTGAGGTTTTGACCAAGCTCGCCGGCGAATTGGGTGTCGCCGGCAAGCTTGGATTGTAGCCGCGTTCAGGTGAGATCGAAAATGATCTCACCAAACCCTGCAAACCCGGCCTGCACGCGCTGGCCGGGCGGGACAAAAATGCAGCCCGTATAGGTGCCGGTCGTTACCACCTGGCCGGCGCGCAAATGCTCGCCAAGCCCATGCAAATGATTGGCGAGCCATACCAAAGGCAGCACAGGATCGCCGGAGGGATTGCCTCCCTTCTGGTCCACCTGCGCCGCGCCGGCATAGGATTGCCGCACGGCAAGATTGGGCAGATCAAAACGCCGCCAATCCGCGACATCAGCGCCCACCACATAGCCCAGATGCGCGATGTTATCGGCCATGCCCTCAGCAGGTGATACCACCTTGTGATCGGCATAGCGCGATTGCACCAATTCCAGCAGCGGGAAGGCAGCATCCACCGCATCCAGCACTTCTTCGCGGCTATAGGCGCTGCCGCGCGGCGGCAGATCGCGCTTCATGCGGAAAGCGACCTCGGTTTCAAGGCCGATTGGGCGGGTATTCGTCACCCCCCAACGCCCGCCTGATTGCCGCGCGCCACTCGCCGCCATGATGCCAAAATTGGTGGGCTTGCCAGGCGGGGTCGCGCATTTCCAGCCGCCAATGGTGCCGCCAAGCGCCTTCAGCAGACCGCGTTGAATGGCGAAGACCTCCGCCTCATTGCCTGGTGCGGCATCACCAAGATTGGCGATGGGCGCGCCGCCCTTATGGACCGCGACCAGTTCTTCAATCGCGCGTGTGATGGTTTCAGATGACATGATCGGCTTTCCTATTCGTTCAATTCCGGAATGACCCAAAGCGGTGCCTCACCGCGCGCCACGCGCTGCACATTGTCAAAAGCATTGCGCAGACGGGCGATATTGCTGTCCTGCGTGGGGCCGGCCATATGCGCGGTCAGCACGACATTATCCAGATTGAACAGCGGATTATCCGGCGGTGGCGGTTCCTGATCAAACACATCCAGCCCAGCGCCCGCAATTTGTCCCGATGACAGAGCGCGATAGAGTGCACCTTCATCCACCACCGGCCCGCGGCTGGTATTGATCAGGAAGGCGGTGGGTTTCATCAGCGCCAATTCAGCCTCACCCAACAACCCCTTGGTGCTGGCATTGAGCGGCACATGAAGCGAGACGATATCCGAATTCCGCAGCAACTCCCGATACAGCCGGAAACGTACATTCAGCGCATCCTCGGTTTCTTCGCGGAGCCTCGCGATATCATAGTAATGCACATTCATGCCAAAGGCCTGCGCCAGACGCGCGGTCTTTTTGCCGATGGTGCCAAGCCCCACAATGCCAAGGGTGCGCCCGCGCAGTTCATACAGTTTCGGCGTTTGATTGCCGCGCCAACGGCCGGCGGCGACATTCGCGTGCTGACGGATCAATTGCCGCGAAACAGCCAACATCAACAGCACCGCATGTTCGGAAACCGCCGTAGAATTCGCCCCGCCGTTATTGGCGAAAGGCACACCGCCACGCCGCGCTGCCGCGATATCCGCGCGGTCATAACCCGCACTCAAAACCTGGATCAGCTTCAGCTTGGGGGCGATGGCGTAAAGCTCATCCTTGACCAGCATATCCACGAAGCCGACAAGGTATTCGGCCCCCGCCATGGCTTCCTTCCAATCCGCGCCGCCGGGCTTGGCGATGCGCAGATCAAAACCATCCGGTGCCATTTCCTGGATCACGGCCTCATCCACCATGGATTGCGTGACAACAACAATACGCGGCTTCATGTTTCCTCCGAATACGCTTTCGGGCGCAGCATGAACCGGCACGCGCCGGCCGCCAAGGGGCGGGATTGCGGCGGGGCTTCGCTGGCGCCATGCTGCTTCGCGTCAAGCGATGGGACCAGGGGTGATATCAAGGTGAGGCAGTATTGCGCGCCAGCAAGGTCAGGCCCGGCATGAAGGAAGCCCCTTCGCGGCGCGCCTGGTTTATCCTGGCGGGAGGCTTTCTTGCCTTCACCATCAGCGCCGGCCTGATGCATGCCTATAGTGTTTTTCTGTTGGCTTTCATTGCCGAGTTTCGCTGGACCCGAGCGGAAAGTTCCATCGCCTATTCGGTCGGGCAGGTGGTCGGCGGCGTTTCATCGCCGCTGGTGGGCGGCATGGTGGATCGGCTTGGCGCGCGACGCATGGTGCTGCTGGGTGGCTGCCTGCTGGCGTTGGGGTTGCTGGGCAGCGCCTTCGCGACATCGCTTTGGCAAATTGTACTACTTTATGGTGTGGTGATGACGCTGGGCGCCAATTGCATCAGCATGGTGGTGTTCGCGCCGCTGATCTCGCGCCTATTTGTTGCGCGGCGCGGCATGGCCATGTCCATGCTGCAATCCGCCAATGGTTTCGGCCGCGCGATTTCGGCGCCCATTGCGCAGCTGATGGTGAGTGAAGTTGGCTGGCGCAGCGCTTATCTGCTGCAAGCCGGCGTGATGGCCGTGCTGATCTTGCCGCTGGCGGCGCTATTTCGTGGTGCAGAGCAAACACCCATGGCCAAGCCGGTCGCTGATAGTGTTCCGCAGCGCGATTGGTCTGTTGCGCAGGCGATGCGCACGCGGCATTTCTGGCTGCTGTTTATCGTCTATGGCCTGACCAGTATCGGCAGTTTTCTGGTGTCACTCCATCAATTGGCCTTTGCCGTGGATCGCGGTTTTGACCCGCTCTATGCCGCTTTCGTGCTTGGGCTTGGCAGCTTGCTGGCTTTGCCTGGCGTGATCCTGACTGGGACGATTTCGGATTACATCGGGCGAGAAGGTGCCGCGATACTCGCTTATGTTATTTCCATCATCGGCGTTGCGGCGGCGCTGCTGATTGATAATGCGGATCAGCATTTTTTATTCTGGGTGCATGCCTGTTTCTTCGGCATTACCTGGGGTGCGCGCGGGCCGGCTGTTACGGCGAAAACCGCCGATCTTTTCGGCGGCCCCAAGCTTGGCACCATTCTTGGCATGATCACCATCGGTTCAGGTCTGGGCGCTGGGCTTGGTGCCTGGGGCGCAGGAGTCCTGTTCGACCTGACGGGCAGCTACCAGCTTGGTTTCATGCTTTCCATCGCCGCTTATACAACTGGCGCCTGCGTATTTTGGGCGCTACGCAAGCCGGTGCAGGGCTGAACGCTAGCTGTGCTTGCGCGCGAGAAACTCTGTTACCCTGAAGGCAGCATCAGCATTTACCGCACCTTCCGGCATTTCGCCCCGCGCGAGGGCAGCGATTTGGCGCACCGTATCCATGGCTTGGTGTTCCATCGCCTCTGGCGTCATGCCGCCGATATGCGGGGTCGCCACCACATCGGCGCGGGCTGCCAGCGCAGGGTTTGGTCTTTGATCCGGCGCAGTGCCGACATCCATGGCAGCGCCCGCGAGATGCTTGGAGTCAAGCGCCGCCAACAGCGCCGCCTCATCCACCAATTCCCCGCGCGAGAGATTGATGAAGCGCGCGCCGGGTTTCATGGCGGAGAAGGCAGCGGCATTGAAAAGATGCGCGGTGGAGGCATCGGAAATCGCGAGACACACCACAATATCCGATTGCGCCAGCACTTCCGTGAACGACGCTTGCGTGATGCGCGGATCGGTCAGCTTGGCGAAGGGGTCCGCCACCGCAACGCGCATACCCAGCGCCAGCGCTACCTCGGCCAAGCGCTGGCCGATACGGCCATAGCCAATAATGCCAAGCCGTGCTGCCGATAGCTGCAAGCCCATGCGCCCTTGCGGCAGACCGCCGGCACGATAGGTGCCGACCATAACGCTGACATCACGCGCCAAATCCACCATGAAGCCCAGCGCCAATTCCACCACGGCATCCACAAAGCCAGGGGTGGCGCGCGTCACCAATACACCCGCTGCGGTGGCGGCTGGCACATTGATGGTGGAGATATCCACCGCCACACGCAGAAATGCCAAAAGCTCCGGCATGGCCGCGAAGGTTTCAGGAAGCCCTGGCGTTGCGCGATCCGCCACAATGGCATGGCAGCCGCGCGCCGCTTCGGCCAAGGCAGCGCCGGAAAGTACGGTTGTGCCGGTATGGCGGATAACCTCGGCATGCTCAGCCAAGGCCGCGAGTGCGCGGGGGCCGTAATAGCCTTCGAACATCTCAGGTGTGTGCGAGAGAAAAACGCGGAGCTTCATGGGGCATTTCCTGACAGAATAACGGCAGCTAAGTTTTTCGAACGGCATTCTTCCACCATGCCGAGGTCTCCGTCAAAGCACTCGCTTGACGGTTATGCGTGACATCATCTTTCATATCCGCATGTGGCACGTTTTCATTATCCTTATTTCTCTTGTCGGAACGCCGGCCATGGCGCAGCCGCAAGCTATCGCCATTCCGGCGCATCCTGGCGAACAGGCTGTGAATGGGCCAGCCGCGCTGAATGCTGTGCTGTGGCAGCCCGCCGGGCGCGGGCCGCATGCCGCGATTGTGCTGATGCATGGCTGCGCTGGCATGAATACGCGGGCGGGACAGCCCTTTCCGCGTGATACGGATTGGGCGCGGCGCTTGTCGCAGCTTGGCTACCTGGTCTTGCAAGTGGATAGCCTGACGCCGCGCAATGAAGGCAGCCTATGCGGCCAGGGTGGCGATCGTCGTGTACGCGTGAGTGTGGAACGCGCGCGTGATGCCTATGCCGCGTTGTTGTTTCTACAATCGCGCCCGGATGTGCGGGCGGACCGCATCGCCCTCATGGGTTGGTCCAATGGTGGCGGAACGGTGCTTTGGACCTTGTCGCGAGGCAACCGCGCGCGGCCCGCGGGGCTGAGGCATGATTTCGCGGCCGGCGTTGCGTTTTATCCCGGGTGTCGGACGCTGTCAGAACGGCGCGATCCCTGGCAGCCCGTGGCACCTATCCTGTTGTTGGTAGGTGAGGCTGATGATTGGACGCCCGCGCCACCTTGCGTGACGCTTGCATCCCAAGCTGGTGGGCGCTTGGAACTGCGTACCTATCCTGGCGCCCATCATGATTTCGACGCGCCCGATACGCCGCAACGTGTGCTGCGTGGCGTGGGCGCCACAAGCAGCGGCACTGCAACTATCGGCACGCATCCTGCGGCAAGGGAAGATGCCCTGCGTCGCGTGCCGGAATTCCTCGCGCGCGTGATGCCTGCGCGCTAGTTTCTCAAACGCGACAGAGCCAGCATCCCGCCACCCGCCAGCAAGCCCCAAAACGCGCCACCAATACCAAGAAACGCAACACCTGAAGCAGCAATCAAAAAACAGATCACGGCCGCTTCGCGATCCTTGTCGTCGCGCACCGCGCCCATCAGTGCGCCGGCGAAGGAACCCAGCAACGCAAGACCGGCGACCGCTTCGATCAGTATCGGTGGTGCCACGGCGACCAAGCCACTCGCCATGCCAGCGGCCAAACCACACGCGGTGTAAACCGCCCCCGCCATAACCGCCGCGGGCCAACGTCGCGCGGGATCAGGCCCAGCGCCATCACCTGCACACATCGCAGCCGTAATGGCAGCAAGGTTCACCGGATGGCCGCCAAAAGGTGCCGCGAAAAGACTGAAGACCCCCGTGATGGAAAAAAGCGGCCCTGGATCGGGGCGATAATTATTGGCGCTCAATACCGCCATGCCGGGAATATTCTGTGACGCCATGGTCACGATAAAAAGCGGCAGCGCCAAACCTGTAATGGCCGTCGGGGAAAAAACTGGCGTCACCCATTCCGGGCTTGGCGCCCAATTGCCTTGCGGTATCGGCGCCTGAAACGCGATAATCACGCCGGCAACAATCACCGCCGCTGGCACCGCCGCCAGCTTGTGCCATCGCCCGGCGATGATCCATGCAGCGATGATCGCAAGCGCGGCGATTGGTGCTTCCGCCACCGCGCGCACCGGTGCCAGAACAAGGCCAAACAAAATCCCCGCGAGCATGGCGTTGGCGAGTGAGGCTGGAATCGCCGCAACGGCTCTGCCCAGCGGCTTCCATAATCCTGCCAGGATCAGCAATAAGGCGCAGATGATGAAGGCGCCGACTGCTTCCGCGAAACCACCCGACGGCATTATGGAAGCCGCCATCAGCGCCGCACCTGGCGTGGACCAGGCGCAGCTGATCGGCATGCGCTTCCAAAGCGATAATAAAATCCCGCAAAGCCCCATGGCGACGGATACCGCCATCAGCCCCGATGCTGCCTGGGCCGGGCTTGCGCCCATCGCCACAAAACCTTGCAGCACCACCGCAAAGGATGAGGCAAAGCCCACCATCCCCGCCAATAGCCCCGCCGAGATGGCTTGCATGGGCATCAACGTCTTTCCTTCGGCAGTTTATCCAAGGCGGCTTCAATATTCGTAATTGCATCCGGCGTCAGCCGACGAAAATCGCGCGCGAGGCGATTGGCAAGCGCTGTTGCCTCTGGTGAAAGTCCGCCAGTTTCAAGCACCACACGCGGATGAGATTGCCGGGCCAGCCGCGCCAGCTCCTCGGCATCATCCCAGATCAGGCCGAAGAATTCATTGACCTGATGCACAAGCCCAGCAGAGGGTTGGCCGCGCCGCCCATGTTCCAGCGCTGAGAGATAGGCAGCAGAAACCTGCAAGGCGGCGGCCAAATCCTTGAGCGCCACACCGCGTTCGGCGCGCAATGCGCGGAGCCTCGCGCCGAAGGGGGTCATTTGCGTCGCCGTAGCATCAGATGCACCGCGCCGGTATTCGCTGCATGCGGGTGCGCCGCCGCCAGCAATAGGCGCCGCATATCCGGCGCATTCAGCCAATGCGGCAATTCGCGGCGCAGCACGCCACCTTCCGGCGATGAGCCGCGCCCCGTGATCACGGCAACACAGCGCAACCCATCCACGAAAGCATCCTGCAAAAAACCACGCACCGCATCATGCGCTTCCTGCGCGCGACGGCCGTGCAGATCGAGCGTCCGTTCCGGCTTCATGCGGCCCCGGCGCAAGGCGCGCCAACGCTTGTCATCCAATCCCGCTGGCGTGACATTCACCTGAATGGGTGGCGGCTGCCAGGCTTGCGGTGCAGTGGGCTGCACCGCTGGCACGGTTTGCGGCGCGGTGACGACCGGCGGCGCTTCAGCCGGTTCAGGCGGCGGCAGCGTGCGCCCGGGGAGCGGGTCCACACGCGCCACATAGGCCTGCCACAGGGCGCGATCCGCGGCACTCAGCGCGCGGGCGCGGCGACGCGAAAGGCTCATCCCGGCAGCGCGGCGGGATCATCATCCACCACAATTACATGCAGTCGCCGCGGCCCATGCGCGCCCAATTCCAGCGTCTGTTCAATATCCGCGCTGCGCGATGGGCCTGTCACCAACATGACATTGCGCGGCATGAAGCCGCCTGTCACCGCATCCTGTCTTTCCGCGCGCAGCATGTCCCAGGCATCCTCATATGGCCCGGTGATGCGCGATGCGCGGAGCACAACAATTTCAGTCTCCGCCAGCAGATTGAGCGTGGTCGGGCGCGCGGGATCGGATGGCAGCATCAGCGTGCCGGTTTCCGCAATGCCGGCATAGCCATGCTGGACGGAGACCAGATCGCTTGCCTCGGCGCGGCGTGTTTCGAATTCAAGCATTGCGCGATCAGACCAGGGTAGCGCCTGCAATTCCGGATGCGGCGCCATGACAAAACGTGGTGCGAGGTTTTGCTGCGAAAGATATTCCGCCACCGCGCCGGGAATATCCTTCACATCAGCCACGCGCGTGACGCTGCCGAATTCCTTTTCCACATTGGCGATGAAAAGCCTGATCTGATCAGGGCGCGGCACGCGCGACCGTGCAGGGATCAAATGCCTGGGCCGCGCGATCATGCGCGCTTCCAGCATCGCACGCTGATCAGCGGGCAGCGGCCCGCGCTTCAGGCCGCGACGAATGGCATTCAGGATTGCTTCCTTGCTCATCCCTCAGCCCCCGCGCTTGGTTTTGGCGTAGCGATCCATGAAGGTGCCGCCTTCCGGCACCGGCAAATCGCGCCCCTGAGTCCAACCGCCAGCCAACGGCAAAGACCGAAACGCCCCCTTGCCCTGCGCCAACATGCCAAGCGCGCCGACGGCCCATTTCGTCGCCATGCGATAGAGCGCTGGTCGCTGCGCGACATAGGCCCAAAGCCCAAGATTGCGACGCACCGCAACGGGCGATAAATGCCGCTCAAACTCTCGTTCGCGCCAATGGCGCATCATTTTCGGCAGCGGAATCTTGACCGGGCAGACGGATTCGCAGCGCCCGCAAAACGTCGAGGCATTGGGCAAATGCCCTGCCTTATCCACGCCAATCAGTGTTGGCGTCAGCACACTGCCCATGGGGCCAGGATAGACCCAGCCATAGGCATGCCCGCCGGTCACGCCATAGACAGGACAGTGATTCATGCAGGCGGCGCAACGGATACAGCGCAGCATTTCCTGAAATTCCGTGCCGAACATATTGGATCGGCCATTATCAATCAGCACCACATGATACTCTTCCGGCCCGTCCAAATCGCCAGGCCGCCGGCCACCCGTGGAAAAGGTAGTGTAAACCGAAAAATCCTGCCCCGTCGCCGAACGCGCCAATAGCCGCAGCAGCGCGCAGGCATCATTCAGCGTCGGCACCATTTTTTCGATACTCGCCAGCGCAATATGCACACGCGGCAGGGTTTGTGTCAGATCGCCATTGCCTTCATTCGTGACAATCACGCTGCTGCCCGATTCCGCTATCAGGAAATTCGCACCCGTAATGCCGACATCAGCGGCCAGGAAGCGATGACGCAGTTTTGTCCGCGCTTCGGTCAGGATATCGCGTCTTTCGCTGAACACACGATCCTTGGGCAAATCCGTGTGCATTTCACGGAAGGATTTTTCCC
>JBIKWX010000118.1:0-9990 GCA_044356095.1 Roseomonas sp. | reverse complement strand
CTTGCATGAGCGTCCCATAGACAAACACATCGGGCAGGTGATGGCAGCCTTCACCGCCAAGGGCTGCGGCTTCCAAAGGGTGCGGGTGCAGGCCATGGGTGGCGAAGCCGCGGCGGACGGCCTGCACATAAGCCGCGGGGGGTGCCACAAAACCCTGTTGGCGTTCCGGGACCACCTGATAGGCGATGGCTTCAAGCGCCTGGCCATCGGGCAGAATGATGTGCCGTTCGCGGCGCTGATAGGCGTGGGGTGCGCCTTCCTTCTGATCCAGCGCTTGCCAGCCGGCCTCGGTCACTTCCAAGACCACGCCTTCGACAAAGCCACCCAGCCGGGGTTGGAAATTCAGCACGCCCCCACCGCGGCCCCGGCCAAAAAAGTCAAAGGCCAATCGCGTATCGGGCAGAATGCCAGGGCCAATTGGGCGGATGGCCGCCGGGTCATGGCCGTTCCGCGCGCACCAATCGCGCCAATCCTCGGCATCGGTATTGGAGCCATAGGCGAAGCTGTAGCGAGGCGTCATGGGGCGAAGCTTATACATGTTTGAAATCAGCGCCGTTAACGCACGCCGAAGGCGGGCGCGAGCCCGAATGGGCGACGCCGCTTATGCGGCGAAGCCAAGCGCGCGGAGGCGCGCGCCGGCGCTGAGCATTTTCAAGCCAAGCGAAGTCGCTTGGCGCCTCGGAAAATGCGACCAAAAAATGCCCAAGGGCGGATCGGATACGATCCGCGGCACACAAATTAGCGGAGGGCTAGGACGAGAAGCATCAGGCTACCCAACGCAAGGCGATAATAGCCAAAGGGCGTGAAGCCGATGCGTCCGATCAATGCCAGTACGGCGCGCACTGTGATGAAGGCAACGATGAAGGCAGCGATGAAGCCAACAGCGATCTGGCCGAAGGCGCTTGGGTCAATCTCGCTGCGTACCTTCCAAAGACTGTAGAAGCTGGCGGCAAACATGGTGGGGATGGCGAGCACGAAGGAAAACTCGGCCGCGGTGCGGCGTTCAACGCCGATCAGCAGCGCGGTGATGATGGTCGCCCCCGAGCGTGATGTGCCGGGGATCATCGCGAGCGCCTGGCCAAGCCCGACCAGCACGGCGGCAAGTGGGCCGATTTCCGGTACGCTATGGATGCTCGGCGCCGGGCGCAGTTTTTCAATGGCGATGATGGCAATGCCGCCAAGAATAAGCGCGATGGACACGACCCAAGGGTTGAACAGCAGAGTCGTGATGGTTTTGTGAAACAGGAAGCCGATGATCGCCGCCGGCAGGAAGGCGAGCATCAGGTTGATGACGTAATAGCGTTCTCGCCCTGGCCGCCACATGCCACGCAGCAGATCCACGATCAGCGCGCGATAAATCCAGCACACGGCAAGAATGGCGCCAAGCTGAATGGAGATTTCAAAAACCTTGCCGGGCGGTCCCTGAAAGCCGATCAATTCGCCGAGCAGGATCAAATGCCCGGTCGAGGAAATGGGCAGGAATTCAGTGAAACCTTCGACAATGCCCATGAGCAGGGCAGAGAAAAGGGCGCTCAGGTCCATGCGCGTGATCCATGCGTGGCGCGGGCGGGGTGCCCGATTCGCGTTGGAGCATTTTCAAGCCAAGTGGAACACTTGGCGACTCGGAAAATGCGACCAGACAGAGAATCAGCGCTTTTCCGATGAACGCATGTGAAGCGGACATGCGCTGACGCATGGTTGCGCCGGGGTGGGAGCCATGTCCACGCCCCGGCGCATAGAGTTCCGGAGTATTTTCAAGCCAAGTGGGACACTTGGTGCCTCGGAAAATACGACCAGACAAAAACTCAGTAACGGTATTGCTCGGCCTTGAAGGGGCCTTGCGCATCCACGCCGATATAGCCGGCCTGCTGCGCGGTAAGCTGCGTCAGCGTCGCGCCCACCTTCGCCAAATGCAGCGCCGCCACCTTCTCATCCAAATGCTTGGGCAGGGTATAGACCTTCCGCTCATACTTGGCGGTATTGGTCCAGAGTTCGATCTGAGCCAGGGTCTGATTGGTGAAGGAAGCCGACATCACGAAGGAAGGATGGCCCGTGGCATTGCCAAGGTTCACCAGGCGGCCTTCGGACAGCAGGATGATGCGCTTCTGGTCGGGGAATTCGATTTCGTCCACCTGCGGCTTCACATTGTCCCACTTCATGTTGCGCAGCCCAGCAACCTGAATTTCGGAATCGAAATGGCCGATATTGCAGACAATGGCGCGGTGCTTCATGGCGCGCATGTGATCCACCGTGATCACATCCACATTGCCAGTCGCCGTCACGAAAATATCGGCCATCGGCGCGGCCTGTTCCATCGTGACAACCTGATAGCCTTCCATGGCGGCTTGCAGGGCGCAGATCGGGTCAACCTCGCTCACCATCACGCGGCAGCCGGCATTGCGCAGCGACGCGGCAGAACCCTTGCCCACATCGCCAAAGCCGCAGACCATCGCGACCTTGCCGGCCATCATCACATCGGTGCCGCGACGGATCGCATCCACCAGGGATTCGCGGCAGCCATAAAGATTGTCGAATTTCGACTTGGTGACGCTGTCATTCACATTGATGGCCGGGAATAGCAGGCGCCCTTCCTTGGCCATGACATAAAGCCGATGCACGCCTGTCGTGGTTTCTTCCGAAACACCCTTGATGGCACCAGCAAGCTTCGCGAACCAGCCTGGCTTGGTCTTGAGGCAATTCTTGATGAGCGCGAAGAAGACTTCCTCTTCCTCATTCGTCGCCTTGTCCAGAAACGCGGTATCGCCCTGTTCGGCGCGCAGCCCGTAATGCACGAGCAGCGTCATGTCGCCGCCATCATCGAGCAGCACATTAGGCTCCCCGCCATCAGCCCATTCCAGGGTACGCTGCACATATTCCCAATATTCCGGGAGCGTTTCGCCCTTCACGGCGAAAACCGGCGTGCCGCTTTCGGCAATTGCTGCCGCCGCATGATCCTGCGTTGAGAAGATATTGCAGGAAGACCAGCGCACATCGGCGCCAAGGTGCTTCAGGGTTTCGATCAGCACCGCAGTCTGAATGGTCATGTGCAGGCAGCCCGCGATACGCGCACCCTTGAGCGGCTGGGCCGCGCCATATTCGGCGCGCACCGCCATCAGGCCGGGCATTTCATCCTCGGCCATGGAAATTTCCTTCCGCCCCCAGGCGGCGAGGGAGAGGTCTTTCACAACATAGTCTTGGGCGGGCATGGCTCGATCTCCTTGAATCTGGCGCGGCGGGTAACACGGGGCGGGGCGCGGGGCTAGAGGGAAAGAAGAATATAAAGATACCTTTATGTCTTTTTCGGGCTGGCTCGTTTTGCAGGGCGGGCTAAGCTCGCCCGTCAAACCCCGGGGAGGCGCTTATGGCCGAACAAAGCTTAGGCATTCTTGAACAACGGCGGATCGAAGCCGCCTTTGCCAAGGGCATTTATGAGGAAATGAAGGCACAGGTCGGAGAGGAGAAGGCGAAATCCATCCTATCGGCCGCCATCATCAAGCTCGCCAAGGAAACCGCGGCAGAGATGGCGAAGCAGGGGCCTGAGGGGAAACCTTCCTTGGAGCATTTCATCTCCCTCCAGCCGCTATGGACCAAGGGGGATGCGCTGCAAATCGAGACGCTCCGCAAGGACGCCAAGCATTATGATTTCAACGTGACGCGCTGCCGCTATGCCGAGATGTATCGCGCCATGGGCCTCGCGGAATTAGGCGCGATCCTGTCCTGCAATCGTGATGGCGCGTTTTGTGAGGGCTATGACCCGAAGCTGAAGCTGGAACGCACGCAAACCATCATGGGCGGCGCAAGCCACTGCAATTTCCGCTATGCGTATGAGGATTAGCGCGCATGTCCGGCTACGCCGCAACGAATGGCGCGGCTTATGAACGGAGCATGGGCAGATGGTCCCGCAAGCTGGCGGATGCCATGCTGGATGCGCTGGCGCTGCCGCGCGGTATGGCGGTGCTGGATGCCGGCTGCGGCACCGGGGCGCTCGCGGATGCCTTGGCGCAGCGCGACCGGGCGGCGCGCATCACCGGCATAGATATCAGCCCGGCGTTTTTGGAGGCCGCACGTGCGCGCGTGCCGGGCGGAGATTTCCGCCAAGGTGATCTTTGCGCGCTTGATTTGCCTGATGGCGTTTTTGATGCGGCACTTTCCCTGCTGGTGCTGCAATTCGTCCCAGATCGCGCAAGGGCGGTGGCGGAAATGCTGCGCGTGACGAAACCGGCCGGTTTGGTCGCGGCAGCGATGTGGGATTTCACCGGCGGTTTTTCGTTTTTGCGTGCCTTCGCTGATAGTGTCGCCATCACCGAACCGGAAGGCGAGGCGTTTCGCGCGCGCTATTGGGCGGACCCGGTTGGCGCGCCGGGGCGCATGACTGCCTTGTTTGATGCGGCCGGCATTGAACAGGTGACGGAAAGCGATATCGCCATCCGCCAGGATTTCACGGATTTTGAGGATTGGTGGGACCCCTGGGCTGCTGGCGGGCAGGGCATTGCCGGGGCCTTCATCGCCGCGCTGCCCGCTGAGCGCATTCCGCCGATCAAGGATATCGCGCGCCGTGCCTATCTGGCCGGCGGCGCCGATGGGCCGCGTTCCTTCGTGGCAGTGGCGCGGCTGGCGGTGGGGCGGAAGCCTATTCGCCCTTGATGCCGGTGGTGCGCGCCAATTCCGTGTAATGCGCGATTTCGGCGCGGACGAAATCTTCCATCTGTTGCGGCGTTGAAGGTGCCGGCGTGGCGCCCGCCGCTTGCAGCCGCTGCGCCAATTCTGGCTTGGCCAAGGCGTGATGGAAGGCGGCCGCGATGCGCGCGCGGCGATCAGCCGGCAGCCCCGCCGGGCCGGCCAGCGCATGCCAATCCAGCGTGCGATAGCCCGGCATACCCAAGGCATCAGCCACTGTTGGCAGGTTCGGAAACTCGGCGGAGCGTTCCGCGCCACTCACCGCAAGCCCGCGCACCGTGCCCGCCTGCACCATGGGCATGACGGACGCGAAAGTCGCGAAGCTGAAGGCGACATCGCCGGTGGCGAGCGCCTGGCTGGCCGGCCCGCCACCGCGATACGGCACATGCACGAAACTCACGCCAAGCCTTTTGCCGAAATCCGTCACGCCAAATTCCTGCCAACCTCCGGGGCCAGAGGTGGAATAGGTAAGCCCACCTGGCGTGGCGCGTGCCAAAGCCACCAAATCCTGCAAGCTCTGCACAGGTGATTTCGCAGGCACCGCGACCAGTGCTGGCATGTGAATAACCAGCGTGATGGGCGCGATATCACGAATAGGGTCAAAGGGCAGATTGCGTTGCAGCGCTGCCATTCCCGCATGCGCGCTGACGATGATGGCCAGCGTATAGCCATCAGGTGCGGCGCGCACCAATTCCTGTGTCGCGATCATGCCGCTGGCGCCGGGGCGATTTTCAATCACCAAGGGCTGGCCGAGATGTTCTGAAATGCTCTGTTGCAGAATGCGCGCCACCACATCCGTCGCACCGCCTGGTGCGAAGCCAAGCAGCAGACGCACTGGGCGCGTGGGGTAAGCAGCGGATTGCGCGAAGGCGGCGGACAAGATGCAGGCAAGCGCCAAAAGCGCGCATGCTGTGCGTCCGACGCTGTGGAAAGCCCGAATGGCGAATGCCTGGATCATGCTGCGCTATCCCCTCATGCTGCCACCCTGTCCGGCAAGGTGGAATTTTCCGAAAGCTAGCCACGCCTTCCCTATTCAGGCAACCAAAATGGGTGAAGACTGCGCCTTCGACTGCGGGAGGAAGGCAGCGCCATGGATATGGAACGGATCGGATTTCTGGGGCTGGGCGCCATGGGCGGCCCGATTGCAACGCGCATGGCGGATTGGGCGCAGCGCCATCCTGGCAAACGCATTCTGGTCTTTGATCCCCGCGCTGAAGCCATGCAGCGCGCGACCGAAGCGGGGGCCGAGGCCATGGGCTCGGTCGCCGCGGTTGCCGCGCAATGCAGCGTGGTCTTTGCCTGTCTGCCGAGTGCCGAAACATCCGAACGCGTGGCCTTGGGTGCTGAGGGCATTGCCGGCGCGCCAGGCGCAGTGCGCAGCTATATCGAAATGTCCACCATTGGCAGCGCGGCGATGCGGCGCATTGCGGCGGGCCTCGCAGAAAAAGGCATTACGCTGATTGATTGCCCGATCAGCGGCGGCGTGCCGGGGGCAGAGACCGGCGCGCTTGCGGTGATTGCTTCTGGCGCCCCGGATGCGCTGGCTGCCGTGATGCCTTTGTTGCAGGTGGTGGGGCGCACGGTCTTCACCATTGGCGATACGCCGGGCCTAAGTCAGACAATGAAGCTTGCGAATAATCTGCTCTCGCTTGCGGGGATGGTGCTGACGGCAGAGGCGTTTTCTCTTGGCGCCAAGGCCGGTATTGATACGGCGCTGATGTGTGACGTGATCAATGCCAGCACGGGGCGCAATAGCTCCACAGTGACGAAGTTTCCGCGTGCGGTGCTGAATGGGCGGTTTTCGGGTGGGGCGAGCAATGCCATCGTCTCAAAAGATTTGTCGCTGGCGGTGGCGGAATTCTCGGCCTTCGGGCTTTCCGCGCCCATGACGGCGCTGGCGCGTGAAATGTTGAGCATTGCGAAAAATCGCTTTGGCCCGGATGCGGATATGACATCCGTCGTGCAGCTTTATGAGGAATGGGCAGGCGTTTCGATGCAATCACCCAATACGGTAAAAAGCGCGGGTTGAAGGGAACAGAAAATGCGTCTGAAGGACAAGATTGCCATCATCACGGGTGGCGCACATGGCATGGGCGAAGCGGAAGCGCGGCTCTTCGCCAAGGAAGGCGCGGTGGTGATCATCGCGGATCGTCGTGCTGATTTGGGTGAAGCGCTGGCGGCCGATATCACCGCAAGCCAGGGGCGCGCGAGCTTCATCGCCATGGATGTGGCGCAGGAAGCGGATTGGAAGCGGCTGATTGAAAAGGCGCTGTCCGATTATGGGCGGATTGATATTCTGGTGAATAATGCAGGCATCAGCGGCAGCGCGGTTGGCGATATGCTGTCACTGGAAGGCTGGAATCAGCTGATGTCCATCAACGCGACGGGCGTCTTTTTGGGCACGACCTTGGTGGGGCAGGTGATGGCGGGGCAGGGCAAGGGCTCGATTGTCAATATCTCCTCCATCATGGGGTTTGTGAGCAGCGCGGAAGGGCATCCGGGCTATTCCGCTTCCAAGGGTGCGGTGCGGTTGCTCACCAAGAATGCGGCGGTGCGCTGGGGGCCGCAGGGGGTGCGCGTCAATTCCGTGCATCCCGGGTATCTGCCGCCGATGCTGGGCGGCACAAATGGGCCGGGGCGGTCGGCGAAGATTCCACTCACACCGCTGCGCCGTCTGGGTGAGCCGATTGAGGTTGCCTATGGTGTGCTGTTCCTCGCTTCCGATGAGGCATCCTTCATCACGGGAACGGAGCTGGTGATTGATGGCGGCTTTATCGCGCAATAGGGACGGGTTTCATGAAAATTGTTGATGCGCAAATCCATATCTGGTCGAAGGGCACGCCTTCCGGCCTGCATCGGAAAGTATCTTCCTTCACGGCAGAGGAAGCCTTGCGCGAAATGGATGAGGCCGGCGTGCATGCCGCGGTGATCCATCCGCCGGCAAGCTGGGACCCTGATTCCAACGCCATGGCGGTGGAAGCCACGCAGCGTTATCCGGAACGCTTCGCGGTGATGGGCCAATTCCCGCCAACGCGCCCGGAATTGCGCCATTTGATTCAAGGCTGGAAGAAGCAGCCTGGCATGCTGGGCCTGCGCTGGGCCTTGCTGCATCCGGAAGAACAGGTCTGGTTGCGCGATGGTACGCTCGATTGGTTGTGGCCGGCGGCGGAGCGGGAGGGTCTGCCGGTTTCCTGCATGGGTGGCTTGTTTTTGAAGGAGTTTCGCCAAATCGCGGAAGCGCATCCCAACCTCAAGATGATCCTGGATCATTGCGGGCTGGTGCGGACGGGCCAGGATGACGCTGCCTTTGCCAAGCTTGATGAATTGGTGGCGCTGGCGAAGCTGCCGAATGTCGCGGTGAAGGCGACCGGCGCGCCGCATTATTCAACGCAAGGCTATCCGTATCGCAATATCCATGATGGCTTGCAGCGTATTTTTGATGCCTTTGGGCCGAAGCGGTTTTTCTGGGGCACCGATATCACCCGCATGCCGTGCAGCTACCGCCAATGTGTGACTTTTTTCACCGAGGAATTGCCCTGGCTGAGAGGCGCTGATCTGGAATGGGTGATGGGCCGCGCGGTATGTGAATGGCTGGGGTGGGAGTTGCGCTTCGATTGAAGCGTTACAAGAAACAGGGGAAGCGCAATGAAGGCTGATTATGTGATTGTGGGTGGAGGTTCGGCGGGCTGTGTGCTCGCCAATCGCCTTTCCGAAGACCCGGGCAATCAGGTGCTGCTGATTGAAGCTGGCGGCAAGGATTGGAATCCGCTGATCCATATTCCTGCGGGCTATATGAAATTGCTCGATCACCCGACGCTGACTTGGGGCTTCAAGGCGGATCGTGACTCCGGCTTGAACGGGCGCGAGATCAATTATCCGCGCGGGCGCGTGCTGGGGGGATCGAGTTCGATCAATGGCATGATCTATATCCGGTCCCAGCCGGAAGATTATGATCACTGGGCGCAGCTTGGAAATCGTGGCTGGTCCTCAGGCGATGTGCTGCCCTATTTCAACAAATCCGAGAAATGGCAGGGGCCGGACAAGGCAGCTCATGGCAAGGATGGCTTTCTTTATACCTCGCCATCGCAAGACCAGCCCGAATTGTGTCAGGCGGCGATTGAAGCGGGCGAACAGATGGGCTGGGCGTATCGCGAGGATTTGAATGATCTGCCGCATGGGCTTGGCGATCATATCGGCTGGGTGCAGCAAACCCGCGGCGGGCGTTTTCGCGCGAGTGCGGCGCGGTCTTATTTGCGCCCGGCGATGGGCCGGCCCAATCTACGCGTGGTGACCAATGCGCTGGTGCATCGCGTTGTCTTCGATGGCAAGCGCGCGGTGGGTGTGGAGTTTTCCCGCGCCGGTGTCACGGAACGCGCCGATGCGGCGGTGGAGGTGATCCTTTCAGCCGGCGCGATTGGTTCGCCACATATCCTGCAACTTTCCGGCGTGGGCGATGCCGAACATCTGGCTGGGCTTGGCATTCCCGTGCTGCATGAATTGCGCGGCGTGGGGCGGAATTTTCAGGATCATTTCCTGGTGCGCGTTCAAGCCGTGGTGAAGGATGTGGCCACCTTGAACGAACGCACGCGCGGACTGCGGCTGGCTGGTGAGGTGCTGAAATTCGCGATGTTTGGGCGTGGTGTGCTTACCTATGCGGCATCGCTGCTTGCGGCATCCTTCAAGGCTTTGCCGGAAAGTGCCACGCCCGATATGCAGGCGTTGTTTGCTTCAGCAAGTTATGCGCCCGGTGCCGCGCGGGTTTTGGATAGCAGGCCCGGCATGACCGCCGGCGTTTGGCAAATGCGCCCGGAAAGCCGCGGGTTTATCAAGGCACGCAGTGCCGATCCGCGCCAACAGCCGATCATCAATCCGAATTACCTCGCCGAAGATCGCGACCAGCGCAGCATTGTCGCGGGGCTACGCCTGATGCGTGAATGGTTCAGCAAGCCCGCGCTGCAACGCTATATGGTGGCGGAATCCATGCCGGGGCCGGAAGTACAAACCGATGAGGAATGGCTGCACTACGCCCGCCAGGTGGGCAGCACCGTGTTTCACGCTTCCTGTTCCTGTCGCATGGGGCCGGATGTGATGTCGGTGGTGGATGAACGGCTGCGCGTGCATGGGCTTGAAGGGCTGCGGGTGATTGATGCTTCCGTCATGCCGGCCGTGACCTCCACCAATACCAATGCGCCGACAATCATGATTGCGGAAAAGGGCGCGGATATGCTGCGCGCGGATGCGCGGGCACGGCTGGCGGCGTGAAATTGCCGGCATTTCCCGCATTTCAGACCCCGTTCGCGTGGCTTCTGATCC
>JBIKWX010000117.1:0-10016 GCA_044356095.1 Roseomonas sp. | reverse complement strand
GCCGCGCAGCATGGCAAGATAGGTGGGCTTCAAGCCCACCTCCTTCATGATCCAGGTGATCCAAAGCTCCTCAAGCGGGGCAATGATGCCGGGGAAGGATGGGACCAGATTATCGTTGTAATCGAATTCAACCAGCATCGCCCGGCCAACGCGGGTGATCAGCGGGCAGGAAGTATAGCCATTATAGCTTTCCTGGCTCTCGCGCCCCTGGATGGTCGCGATCAAATGATCCACCGCCACGGGCACTTGCCATTTCACACTGGCCGCGGTTTTGCCCTTGGGGACCCCGGCAACATCGCCCACGCAAAACACTTCGGGGAAGCGCACATGGCGCAGGCTGTGGCGATTGACCTCCGCCCAACCATCCGCTGCCCAAGGCCCGGTCTGCCAGGGTAGCGGTGAATTGCGCACCACCGCTGGCGCGCGCATGGGCGGCACGACATTGATGAAATCATAGCGCTGTTCACTATCGCCATTGGGCGTGCGGAAAGTCGCAATCCGGCGTTCCAGGTCAATCTTGCGCAGCACATGATCATGCGTCACGCGAATGCCGCGATCAGCATAGAGCATCCGCACCTTCTCAGCCACGATCGGCACGCTGAATAGCGTTTTGACATGGGCATTGTAGATGAGTTCTGCCTTGTCGCGATTGCCCCGGCGGCGCAGCGTATCATCGGTCAGGAAGGCGTATTTCAGCGGCGCGCCGGCGCATTTCATCTCGGTTGGCGGTCTGCCAAAGACAGCAACGCCCCCCTTATCGGCATAGGCTGACATGGCGCGCCAGGTGGCCTCTGCCTGCTCTGGCCCGGCATAGACACTGCCCATGCCATTCTGCCCGATGCGCGCCACATCCATGCCTTCAATGGCGGCGTAGTTGAGCTCGAGCCCCGTGGCGACGACCAGAAAATCATAGGGCAAGCGCTTGCCCTGATCGGTGGTCACGGTCTTGCCGACCGGGTCAATTTCGGCGGCGGCTTCTTCGATCAGCGTCACACCGCGGGCGACAAACTCCCGCGTGGTGGAAACCGTATAATCGGCGGATTTCAGCCCGGCGGCCACCAGCGTATAGCCCGGCTGATAGAGATGTTCCCGCCGCCGATCCACCAGCGTAATGGAAGCGCCTTCCAGCCGATCCGCCAGGCGCGATGCCGTGGCAAGGCCCGCCGCCCCCGCCCCGATAATGACGATTTTCGCATTGGTCCTGACCCCGGCGCGCGAGGGGCCGGCCAAGGCGAGGCCCCCTGCCAGGGCGGGTGCGCCCAATAATATGGAGCGGCGCTTCAGCGCCACGGCGTCTTCATTCCCGGACATGCATTTACCCTCCTGCTTCTTCCAGCCTCGGCTGGCGAGATTACTAGGCGCTAATATTAGCCCCAGCTTGCATTCAAAACTTGATCTGGCGCAAAAACGGCCTGGGCCTTGAGCAGGAATGGCCGAATTCAGCGCGCTTCACTTGCGCCCCGCCTTCCCTTCCCCTAGAAGCCCCGCAGCGCTGGCACCCCTGGAGGCCGGCGCTTGCTGTTTGGCGCCATGGCGCCGCGGCATCACGACAACCCGAAGGAGCACGGACAATGGTCCAAACTGTACGGATCGAAGCCGAAGCGCGCGGGCGGGCCGGTAAGGGGGCGGCACGCGCAACTCGGCGTGAGGGGCATGTCCCCGCTGTCATCTATGGCGCAAAGCGTGAGGCGACCTTGATCGCCCTCGATCCGCGCGATGTGATGAAGGAATTGCACAAGGCTGGCTGGCAATCGCATTTGTACGAAGTTGCGGTGAAGGACGGCGATACAGAACGCTGCCTGATGCGCGATGTGCAATTCCATCCTGTGACGGATCGTCCGTTGCATGTGGATTTTCAGCGCCTGGCGCCTGGGTCACGGATTCGCGTGAAGGTGCCGGTGGCCTTCCTGCATGAAGAAACCTGCCCCGGCATCAAGGCGGGTGGCGTGCTGAACGTGGTGCGCCGCGAAATTGAAGTGCTGGCGGACCCTGATTCAGTGCCGGAAAAGTTTGAACTCGATCTGGCCGAAGCGCAAATCGGTGCGGGCCTGCGCTGGTCCGCGGTGAAGGATCAGTTTGGCACCAAGCCGGTGATCGCTGGTCGCGACTTCATGGTGGCGTCCATCGCGGCGCCGACGGTGGTGGATGATAGCGCGCCTGCCGCGGCCCCTGGCCCGGTGGAAGCCACCAAGCAGAAGGCGCCCGCTGCTGGTGCCGCTGCGCCGGCCAAGGCGCCTGCGAAGAAGAAATAATGCGGATGGGGGTTTCGCCCCCATTTCCGAACATCAAGGGTTCGGGGGAAGCATCCCCCGGACCCTTTTTGGGTTCATAACGCCATGAATTCCCGCGACAGCGCCCCGATGCTTTGGGTCGGCCTTGGTAATCCAGGGTCTGAGCATGCGCGCCAGCGGCACAATATCGGCTTCATGGCGCTGGATGAGATTGCCCGGCGCCACGGCTTTGGCCCCTGGCGCAAGCGCTTCAAGGGTGAAGTGGCGGAAGGTGCCATCGGCGGGCAGCGCATCATCGCGCTGAAGCCGCAAACCTATATGAACGCGAGTGGTGATTCCGTGCAGCAGGCTGCGGCTTTTCTGAAAATTCCGCCGGCAAATGTGGTGGCGTTTCATGATGAGCTGGACCTGGCACCTGGCAAGCTTCGTGTGAAATTGGGCGGCGGGGTTGCGGGGCATAATGGCCTTCGGGATATGCGCCGCGCTTTTGCATCGCCGGATTTCTGGCGTGTGCGGATGGGCATTGGCCATCCCGGCCATAAGGATGCGGTGACCGGCCATGTGCTGGGCAATTTCGCCAAGGTAGATCAGGCGTGGTTGGAGAAGCTTTTGGATGCGGTGGCCGATGCCGCACCCATGCTCGCTAGCCTCAAGACAGAAGATTTCATGACGCGCATTGCGCTGCTGACGCAGGAGAAGTGATGGAAGCCGAAGACGCCTTCAGCATGGACCTCGTGGGCCCCAGCACTGAAGATCGCGCCAATGGTGCGGCCTTGCTGTCGGCTGGTTTGGTGCGTGAAGCGGGCGCCTTGGCGCAGGCCGCCGCTGGGCTGCGCGCGACGCTTGATCTGGCGGATCAGGATTTGCCGCGCGATGAAGCGCGCCGCGCTGCCGCCATGGCTGCTGCATTACTGGTGATTGCGCGGCAGATGCGCGCGCATGCGGCGGATGCTGCGCGGGCGGCGGAAGCGAGCATCGCAGCGCTGTCGGGCATGGCGCTCGCTTTGCCGGAGATTTCCGCGCATTTGCGCGCGGCAGCGCTGATGCCGATCAGTGATGATGGTGCCGCGCGTATCGCGGCAGGTGTGGTTGCCGAGACATTCTGGAATGCGCTGCGCGCCGCCTGGCCCGCCGCGCCGGGAGCATAAAGATGGGTTTCAATTGCGGTATTGTGGGCCTGCCGAATGTCGGCAAATCCACTTTGTTCAATGCGCTGACGCAAACCGCCGCGGCGCAGGCAGCGAATTATCCCTTCTGCACGATTGAACCCAATGTCGGACGCGTGGCGGTGCCTGATCCGCGGCTTGATACGCTGACGCGCATTGGCAAATCGCAAAAAACCGTGCCGACGAGTTTGGAATTCGTGGATATTGCGGGGCTGGTGCGTGGCGCTTCCAAGGGTGAAGGGCTTGGCAATCAATTCCTTGCCAATATCCGCGAAGTGGATGCGATTGTGCATGTGTTGCGCTGCTTTGAAGATGGCGATGTGACGCATGTGGAAGGCAGCATTGATCCGATCCGCGATGCCGAGACGGTTGAAACCGAATTGATGCTGGCGGATTTGGATAGCCTTGAAAAACGCGCCCAGGGTTTGGTGAAGCGCGCGCGCGGTGGTGACAAGGAAGCGCTGGCGCAAATGGCGCTGATTGAACCGATCAAGGCAGCGCTGGAAGCGGGCCGCCCCGCGCGCACGGCAGTGCCGGCGGGTGAAGAAGAAGCGGCGAAGCGGCTGCAATTGCTGACGACAAAGCCCGTGCTTTATGTTTGCAATGTGGAAGAAGCTTCTGCGGCCACGGGGAATTCTCAATCCGCGCGCGTCTTTGAACGCGCCAAGGCAGAAGGCGCGCAGGCGGTGGTGGTATCGGCTGCCATTGAAGCGGAAATCAGCCAAATGGCGCAGGCGGATCGGGGCGAGTTCCTATCCTCACTCGGGCTTGAAGATAGCGGGTTGGATCGTGTGATCCGCGCTGGCTATGCGTTGCTTGGGCTGATCACCTATTTCACCGTGGGGCCCAAGGAAGCGCGTGCCTGGACCATCCTGAAGGGCATGAAGGCGCCGCAGGCGGCAGGCGTGATCCATGGCGATTTCGAACGCGGCTTCATCGCGGCCGAGACGATTGGCTATGATGATTACGTGGCGCTGAATGGCGAACAAGGCGCCAAGGAAGCCGGCAAGATGCGCGTGGAAGGCAAGGAATATGTCGTGCGCGATGGCGATGTGATGCTGTTCAGGTTCAACGTTTAACTTGCCTGCGCCTGCTGCGCGCCGCGGCAGGCGATCAACATATTGCGGGTATGGGTGCTGATGTAATTCCCCCCGGCCGAAGAGCCAGAGCGCAAATAGCCCCCGGAGCGGTTTCGGTCCGTGTCGCGGGCTAGCACGTCATAGCCGCGGGCGCCGCAAATCTCCCCGGCGCGTTCCATGCAGGCCCCCCAATCGCGCCAAAGCCCCCCACAATCCACCGCATGGGCCGTGCGACCATCCGGCGCATAGGTTTGGGTGGCTGAGGCACAGCCGAGCAGGATGGGCAGGGCAAGAAAGGGGGCAAGGCGGGGCATGGGTATCTCCCAGGCTGGGTTTATGCAACCTGAGATAGAAAATTATCTGATTACAAGCAACCCAAAATTACTAATACTCCGCCTGTCACACCTTCAATGAAAAATCCGCCCGGCATCAATCACGATGGTTTGGCCGGTCATGGTGTCTGTCCGGCACATGGTGACGACCATATCGGCGCAATCATCCTTATCGGCGGCCTTTTGCAGCAGGGAGGAGGACGCCGAGCGTTCGATCTGTTCCGGCCGGAGGTTCGCGGTGGCGCGGGTTCCTTCCAGCAGGCCGGGGGCGACGCAATTCACCAGGGTTTCGGGGGCGAGTGCCACGGCCATGCAGCGCGTGAGGTGGATCAACCCGGCCTTGGATACCGCATAGGCGATGGAGGACCCGGTCGGCCCCAGCCCGGCGACTGAGGAGATATTGACGATCCGCCCCGCACCGCTGGCCTTCAGGGCAGGCGCTGCCGCCTTGATCAGCCGCATGGGTCCCGTGAGGTTCACCGCCATGATTTTTTCCCAGAGTTCAACAGTCAGGCTGTCCAAATCCTGGAAGGGCACGGATTTATTGAAGGCCGCGTCATTGATCAGGATATCAAGCCGCCCGAAGCGTGCGGTGACCGCCGCGACCAGGTTTTCAACGGCGGCGCCATCGGTGATGTCACAGCCAAAGGCAGCCGCGTTGACTTGGTATTGGCTGGCGAGGTCTCGCGCAACGCCTTCTGCCTGGTCTTTGCTTTGCGCGTACATGACCGCGATGTGCACGCCTTCGCGTGCGAGGGCGTGGCAGATGCGTTGCCCCAACCCGCCATTCCCGCCCGTCACGAGCGCCACTTTGCCCCTGAGTTCCATGTTCGCGTTCCCCTTGATGTGCAGGGAGAGCTTGCGCGTTGGGCGGCGCTACGTCCAGGCGGGCTGGAGGTGGTGCCTAGCGGTTAACCGCGCCTAACGACGTAATCCCCCGCCTCAAGCGCCGCGATAATCGCATCCCCCTGCGCCGTGTCGCGCACTTCGATCATCAGTTCGAGTTCTGCGCTTTGCACGCTGGGGGCAGCGAAAAGCCGTTGGTGGCTGACTTCAATCACATTGCCGCCGGCGGCGGCGACGCGCGTTGCGATATCGGCCAGCACGCCGGGCCGGTCCGGGATATCCAGATGCAGCCGCAGGATGCGCCCATCGCGCAGCAATTCGCGCAGCAGCACATTCGCCAGGATGCGCGGGTCAATATTCCCGCCGCAAACAATGGTGCCGACAGTCTTGCCCGCGAAGCGTTCCGGGAAAGCCAGGATGGCGGCAAGCCCCGCCGCGCCGGCACCTTCGGCGAGCACCTTCGCACCTTCGGCGAGCAAGACGATTGCTTGTTCCACCGCGCGTTCCGGTACGACCAGCACTTCAACACCAAGTCGCTTCAGGATCGCAAGCGGCGCCTCCCCCACATCGCGCACCGCGATGCCTTCCGCGATGGTGGGGCCGCCGACATGCACTGGCTTGCCGGCCATGCGTTGCGCCATGGCGGGGTAGAATTCCACCTCCACGCCGAATACGGGCATGCCGGGGCGGAGTTCGGCGGCGGCGATGGCGGCACCGGCGCAAAGCCCGCCGCCGCCAACCGGGATTACCAGCGCTTCGATGGCCGGCGCATCTTCCAGCATTTCGAGGGTTGCGGTGCCTTGGCCGGCGATCACGCCGACATCATCATAGGGGTGGATGAAGACCAGGCCCTCGGCGGCGGCCAACGCATGGGCATGGGCGGCGGCCTCGGCAAGGGTCGTGCCGTGCAGGACAACCCGCGCCCCCCAGGCTTCCGTGCGGGTCACCTTGGTGGCCGGGGTGAATTTCGGCATGACGATGGTGGCGGCGATGCCGGCGAGTGAGGCATGGCGCGCCACGGCCTGGGCGTGGTTGCCGGCCGACATGGCAATGACCCCGGCGGATTTTTCGCGGGCGGAGAGCAGCGCGAGCCGATTGGCCGCGCCCCTTTCCTTAAAGGCCCCAGTGGCTTGCAGATTATCCAGCTTGAGGAAAACCCTGGCCCCGGTGGCGCGGGAGACCGCCTGGCTTTCGAGCGTTGGGGTACGCAGCACGGCGCCCGAGATACGCCCCGCAGCGGCGCGGATATCGGCCAGGGTAATGGCGCGGCCTTCGGCCAGCGCCGCGCGCATCGGCATGGGGCTGGGCCTTTATTGGACGAAACGAACCGCGGTGATTTCGACCGAACGGGACCCACCAGGCGCCGGCACTTCGACCGAATCCCCCACCTTGCGCCCCATCAGCGCCTTGGCGAGCGGTGAGGAGACCGAGATGGAACCCTGCTTCATATCGGCTTCATATTGGCCGACGATGCGGTAGTTTTTCTCGTCGTCGGTTTCCTCGTCAACAATGGTGACATAGGCGCCAAAGCGCACCTGATCCCCGGTAAGCCTTTTGGAATCAATAACTTCAACGGAAGGGATCACCGCTTCCAATTCCGCGATGCGGCCTTCAATGAAGGATTGGCGTTCACGCGCCGCGTGATATTCGGCGTTTTCGGAAAGGTCGCCATGCGCGCGCGCTTCGGCGATCGCCCGGATGATCGCGGGGCGTTCTTCCGATTTCAACTGCTTGAGTTCCTCCTCCAAGCGCGCGAGGCCCTCGGCGGTCATTGGGAACTTTTGCACGGCAATACTTCCTTGGCTTCGTTCCGTCCGGCTGGCGCCGGGCGGAAAATACGAAGGGGCTGCTTTGGGCAGCCCCAGTCATCAGAACGATTTCTCAAAATATGCCTGAAGCGGCGCAACATCAAGGGTTCCGGCGCGTAAAGCCGCAATGGCGTGTACGGCGGCCCGGGCACCGGCCAGGGTGGTGTAATGCGGCACCCCCTGGGTCAGCGCGCTGCGGCGGATATCGAAGCTGTCAGCAACGGATTGCCCGCCCCCGGTGGTATTGATCACCAGTTGAATATCGCCGGATTTGATCGCGTCCACGCAATGCGGGCGGCCTTCCAACACCTTGTTCACAATTTCGCAAGCGAAGCCCGCTTCACGAATGCGCGCCGCAGTGCCGCGCGTGGCAACCACGCGGAAGCCCATTTCAGACAGGCGCCGCGCGAGGGTAACGGCTGCGCCCTTGTCTGATTCCTTCACGGAAATGAAGGCTGTGCCGGATTCCGGCAGCCTCACCCCGGCGCCAAGCTGGGATTTCAGGAAGGCACGCTCAAAGGAAACATCAAGGCCCATAACCTCGCCGGTGGATTTCATCTCCGGGCCCAGGATCACATCCACATTCGGGAAGCGGTTGAAGGGGAAGACTGCTTCCTTCACCGCGACATGGCGATAGATGGCGTCATCATCCAAGCCAAATTCGGCAAGCTTGGCGCCGGCCATGACGCGCGCGCCGATTTTCGCAACCGCTACACCGGTTGCCTTGGCAACGAAGGGCACAGTGCGGGAGGCGCGCGGGTTCACTTCCAGCACGTAGATTTCATTGTCCTTGACGGCATATTGCACATTCATGAGCCCCTGCACCTTCAGCGCGCGGGCCATGGCCACCGTTTCCGCCTTCAATTCGGTCACAATCGCGGGCGGCAGCGAATAGGGCGGCAGCGAACAGGCGGAATCGCCGGAATGAATGCCGGCTTCTTCGATATGTTCCATCACACCCGCGACATGCACATTGCCATCCATATCGGCGATGCAATCCACATCAACTTCGATCGCATCCACCAGATATTGGTCAATCAGGATCGGGTTTTCGCCGGAAACCTTCACTGCCTCTGCGCCGAAACGCATGAGCTGTTCGCGGTTATAGGCAATTTCCATCGCGCGCCCGCCAAGCACATAGGAAGGGCGCACCACAACGGGGTAGCCGATGCGTTCCGCCTCATCCGCGGCTTCTTCCAAAGTGCGAACAGTGCCGTTGCGCGGCTGCTTCAGGCCAAGGCCCTTCAGCAATTGCTGGAAGCGTTCGCGGTCTTC
This sequence comes from Roseomonas sp., assembly GCA_044356095.1. GTDB lineage: Bacteria > Pseudomonadota > Alphaproteobacteria > Acetobacterales > Acetobacteraceae > Neoroseomonas. The sequence goes on along the minus strand of JBIKWX010000117.1, from coordinate 1,279 downwards.
GGCGATATCAATGGCTTCTGCGCTGGTGCCAAGGATCGGGATGCCCGCCTTGTGCAAGGCCTGGCTCAGCTTCAGCGGCGTCTGCCCACCATATTGCACAATGCAGCCGAGCAACTCGCCGGATTCCTGTTCCTTGCGGATCAGCGAAATCACATCCTCAGCCGTCAGCGGTTCGAAATAGAGCCGGTCTGACGTGTCGTAATCCGTGCTCACGGTCTCAGGGTTGCAATTGACCATGATGGTCTCAAACCCGGCTTCCTTGAGCGCATAAGCGGCGTGGACGCAGCAATAATCGAATTCAATGCCCTGGCCGATGCGGTTTGGCCCGCCACCCAGGATGATGATTTTCTGCCGCGCGGTGGGACGGCTTTCACACACAGGCTCGCCAAAACCGCCTTCATAGGTGGAATACATATAGGGCGTTTCGGAGGCGAATTCGGCCGCGCAAGTGTCAATCCGCTTATAGACCGGCGCGACACCAAGCTTGGCGCGGAGAGCCGCCACATCAGCCTCGCGGCTCCCCGTCAGGTCTGCCAAGCGCTTATCAGCAAAGCCCATGGCCTTGATGCGCCTTAGCGCGGTCGCATCACGCGGCAGGCCATTGGCGCGAATTTCGGTCTCGGTACGCACCAGCTTTTCAATTTCCCGCAGGAACCAGGGATCAAATTTGCAGGCCTCGTGAATCGCCTCCACGCTCATGCCCGCGCGCATGGCTTGTGCGGCGATCAGGATGCGGTTGGGCTGCGGGGTGGCGAGTGCAGCATGGAAGGCCTGCGCGCTGCCATCACCTGGCACGTCCACCTCATCGAGGCCAGAGAAGCCAACTTCCAACCCGCGCAGGCCCTTTTGCATGGCCTCGGCAAAGGAACGGCCAATCGCCATGGTCTCACCGACCGATTTCATGGAGGTGGTGAGGGTTGCAGGCGTGCCGGGGAATTTTTCGAAGGTGAAGCGCGGGATTTTCACCACGACATAGTCAATGGTGGGCTCAAAGCTTGCGGGCGTCACCTTGGTGATGTCATTCGCCAATTCATCCAGCGTGTAGCCGACAGCGAGCTTTGCCGCGACCTTGGCGATGGGAAAGCCGGTGGCCTTGGACGCGAGCGCGGAGGAACGCGAAACGCGCGGGTTCATTTCAATGATCACCATGCGCCCATCGGCGGGATTGATGCCGAATTGCACATTGGACCCGCCAGTATCCACGCCGATTTCACGCAAGCAGGCGATGGATGCATCGCGCATGCGCTGATATTCCTTATCGGTCAGCGTCAGCGCCGGG
>JBIKWX010000377.1:0-2786 GCA_044356095.1 Roseomonas sp. | reverse complement strand
AAAACTCTCTATACAACAAGGCATCGTTTCTCGTCTCAGGCATAAAGCCTGCCATCTGCGGTGCCGTTGGGAATTGAAACGTCGCGCGCGCAACACTTGCGGATTGATCCGGAAGTCGGCGTATAACGATTTGAGCCCTCACAAGGACCGGAGTGGCTTTAGCTCCCACTACAACGCCAAATTCCTCGCGTGATTCAGTTACCGTATATCCCATGTCCTGCAATACGCCGATTGATGCCTGCATAAGCAGTCTCGTATTCGCAGTATCAAACCGGCGCGATTGAAGGGCACGAAGATTGGTAACCGACTCAGTGGGCGCCAATGCTGCTGCGTGCCTCTCCCCTTGGGGGCCGCAGCCGGCACCACCAAATCCGAGCAAGAGAGCAGTACAAAGGATGCCCACCGACCTCATCATGATCAGAAGCTGCTAGAGCGATACGAAAAATCTCGGACCAAACGGCGTTCGTCAAACCGGATGACCACTGTCAGCGTGCGTTGGGAGGTCCGGGAAACACCTGAGCTGCCACTTACACCTGCAATCAGAGGAATGCCTGCGCCTCCGCCACTTGCGGAATAGACACGGTCACTTGAAACGCGATCGTAAACCCAAGTTTCACGACGCCGTTCGTCTGTGGTGACAATATTTGGAGAACCCAGAATTGAGGCGACTTCGTCACCGCTCATCCCGACCCGGATGTCGCGCTGTACGGTGCCGACCGTCAATCGGCTGCCCGCCTCACTCGCCGCCGCGACTTCAGCCGCTTGCTGAGATGGCGATTGACACCCCATCAACCCGGCTCCCAAGGCACACACCAAAGCCAAGGAATTTTTCTTCATCGTCGCCATCTGCCCTAAATCCTTTTCAAGAAAAATTATGGCCGCGCGGGTGGTACCTCGCCGGACCCTGCGGGAGCAGTTGGTGCTTGCCGTTGCCCGGGTAGACGCTCAGCCACAGGCCGCGGCGCCGATGGCCCAGATCCGTCAGGCGGCGCAGCCATTAGGTTGCGCGCCATCGTATTGCCAAGAGGTACAAAAAAATTTGCTTGGTAGAAGTTCGGATCATCTACCTGCGTTTCGCGCCCCAGACCAAGAACACTTGCGTTGGCTCGGACCGTGCTTTGATTTCTTCCACGTTCTTCCACAGTGGCGGCCAAACGTAGTCCTGTGAGCCGCGTTGCAGAAATGGTTCCCGAATCGGAGTCAGCACGGGTAATGCGGTAACCTAGATCCTGCAAAGTCGCGATCACGCCACGTGACGTTGTTTCACGGTCAGCATCAACAACGCGAGTCTGCATTGCGCGCAACTCTGTCGCCGGTTTTGTGCTGGGCACGAAAGAGTCAGCCGCCTGTTGAGGCGCGCAGGCAGTCAGGGCGAGAACAACCGCAAGAGCGGCAAAATACGGTGCCCTCATGCCCTGATCCCCCGGCTCGCCAAACCTTTGCGAACCTGATCGAAGAACCCTGTACTAAATTCTGGGGCATCTAGTCTTTCAGCTCTGGCAAGGCCTTGGTTGTTAATTACAATACGTTCGAAGCTCACGCGCATCTTTACTGCGCCCTCCGACTTGAGGGGCAGCGTTGTTAAAGTCACGCGGATGAGTTGGTCCTTGTCCCATACAGGATTGTATTGAACCCCGAGCAACGCCAATCCGATTGTTAAGGCTATCTGCCCAGCGACTTGCCCAACTTCGGTAGCATCGCGGTCCTTTGCACCAGCCAGGACGCCAAGGCGCGGCGCACTTTCTTCCACGGTGAAGCCGAGATCCTGAAGAACGGCGGTTGACTCCAGCAGCAGAGTCGTCTCGTCTCGAAGGGCGAACCGCGCTGTCTCGCGTTCGCGGATTTGGGCGGCATTCTGCATGGGAGCGCCGGCGCGCATAGCGAACTCATTGGCCCAGTTTGCATTTTGTTGGCAGCCTACCAGGAAAAAGCCGACGCCCAGCGCCAAGCCCATCTGCGTGAAGGCACGAATTTTCATATCCACCTCATCTGTGCCGAACTTTAATACAAAGGTAATGATGGGGGCAATCGGAAAACTTGGTTCTGTCCTCCGGTAGAATTTAAGAGATTGAATTATCATCGAATTTCTTTCATCACGCCGCCCTGCCTCGGACCACCAGCCCAAAATGCCCGGCCAGCACGCTGAGCGTCGCCACCAGCATTCCCTGCGCCTGAGGCGGCGAGATGGGCCGACCGCCCCAGCCCTGGCGCATGGCCCATTCGCGCACCGACATCTCCAGCCCAACGACATACCAGGCGCAGGAGCCTGCCGCGCTGTCGTGCCCACCCAGCGCATTGAGCGCGGACGCGACCCTACGCCGCGCATCCAGGCTGCGCTCGGAAAGCATGTCGGTCGAACCGCCCGGCTGACGCACTAGGGCCGAGCGCGTCACGCCATCCAGCGCGGCCACGTAGAACAGCGAGCGGAACGTAGCGCCGGCGTCGTGCATTTCCTGCGTGATCGTCCCGTTGGCCAACATCATGCCCAGCGTATCCACCGCACGGCGATGCTGAACTGGCCTTCCGGTTTCGGGATCCGCTTCACGGATCGGCGGCGTGAAGTCGCCATGCTGCAGCCGCCATTGGGACGGGCCCATCGTATCCGGCGTCTTGGTGCGTTTCTGCTTGCGCTTAGCGGCCATGGTTCTTCTCCTGCTGCCGAGGCCCCCAGCGGCGCACGGCTTCGTTCTGGACCGCCTGGCGCAGCCAGGGGTCGGTGATGTCCTCGATCGCGAGTGAGACCACTCCCTGCTGCTGCCAGACGCGGCGGCGGAGGGCTTCCATCT
>JBIKWX010000116.1:0-10089 GCA_044356095.1 Roseomonas sp. | reverse complement strand
ATTATCCACCAGCACTGTGATTTCGATGCGATCCGCTGCGATGGGGTCGGCCATGGTTTCCTCCGCTCAGCTCTTTCGGCGCGTCTCGGCAATGGTGATGACCAGCGCGCCGGCCAGAATGATGCCTCCGCCAAGCCAGGTCCAGGGATCGGGCACTTCGCCAAAGAAAATCCAGCCAAAGCCCACTACAGGCAAAAGCCGCAAATATTGGAAGGGCGCGACGGCAGAGGCTTCGCCCGCGCGATAGGCCGAGGTCAGCAGCCAGATGATGCCTGGCGTGGTGATGGCGAATGCGAGCAGAAACAGCAGATCAAAGGCGCTGACTGGCGTGAAGGCGGAAATCGCGAATGGCAGCATGCCAAGGCTAGTGACCACACCAACCCAGGCGAGCACGGTTTCATTTGGCTCAGTCTGCGCCAGCATGCGGCTGGTGAGCGTAATGCCGCACCAACTGGCAGCAGAGGCCAGCGCAAGCACGACACCGATAAAGGATATCTCTGCCCCCGGCCGGAGCATCAGCACCACGCCCAGAAACCCCGCCATGGTGCCAATCCAGCGCGCCGTGCCGATATGCTCCTTCAGGACCGGCCCTGCGAGCAGCGTGGTGAACATAACATTGGTGAAGGACAGCACGGTGGCGGTGGCGAGATCGAGGAATACAAAGGACAGGAAGTAAAAACCCCAAGTCAGCAAGCTGGCCGCGCCGCGCATGATATGCAGCCCGCGCCGATTGGTGCGAAACACCTGAAGCCCGGTGCGCAGCAATAGCGGCATGACCCAGAGCAATTGCCCGAAGGAACGCGCGAAAAGCTGCATCGCGGTTGGAATGCCGCGTTCATTCATGTAGCGGATTGCGAGCGCTTCCCCGGCAAAGAGCATGGCCGCCAGGCTCATCAGCACCGCACCGCGCAGATTGCCCGGCAGGCTGTTCCAGCGCGGCGTCATGGGCGGCAGGGATGGTTCAGGGGCAAGCGCGTGATTCCGCGAAGGGTTGCGTGGTCACCCTGCGACCTTGCCCTGCCCTTGGCAAGGGATGGCGCTTTGCGGCAGCCTGCGCGAACCAAGGAGATTGCGATGACCAGTGCCGCCGAACAAAGCGTCATCCGTGACGCCGTGGATCATGGCCCGATCCTGATCTGGGGCGCGGGTGCGATTGGCGGCACAATCGGCGCCGCTTTGGTGCGTGCACGCCATGCCGTGGTGTTTGTGGATATCGTCCAAGATCATGTGGCCGTGATTCGTGACCCGGCGGTGGGCCTTACCATTGAAGGCCCGGTTGACCCGCATCGCATTTCCGCCCCGGCCTATACGCCAAAGACACTCAAGGGCCAGTTCCGCCGCGTGTTGCTCTGCGTGAAGGCACAGGATACGGAAGCCGCCTGCCACGCCATCGCACCGCATCTGGCGCCCGATGGCTATGTTGTGTCGCTGCAAAACGGGCTTTGTGAGGCTTTGATCGCGCCGATTTTGGGTGAGGCGCGCACCATTGGCTGCTTTGTCAATTTCAGCGCCGATTGGCTGGCGCCGGGGCGGATCATCTATGGCGGGCGCGGCGCGCTGGTGCTGGGTGAATTGAATGGCGCCGTCACGCCACGCCTGACTGCGTTGCATCGCATGCTGCGCGATCATTTTGAACCCGATGCGATCATGACCGAGAATATCTGGGGCTATCTCTGGGGCAAGATTGCTTACAGTTCGATGCTTTATACGCAGGCGCTGGGTGAGAAAGGCATTGCCGATGCGCTGGCGCGGCCGGAATTGCTGCCGCTCTGGCGGCGGCTTGGTCAGGAAGCCATGGCTGTCGCGCGGGCTGAAGGTGTCACTGTCGGCAGCTTCAATGGCTTTGACCCGGCTGCCTTCGCGCCAGACGCAACCGAAGCATCCGCCGCCGCTTCCATTGCCGCCATGGTGGCATTCAATCGCCCCAATGCAAAAACCCATTCCGGCATATGGCGCGATTTATGGGTGCGCCGGCGCCGTACGCCCGTGGATGCGCAAATCGCGCCGGTGCTCGGTATCGCCGCGCGCCATGGCGTTGCCTGTCCCACCATCACCCGGCTGGTTGCGATGATCCATGAATGTGAGGGGGGCACGCGCCCGGCCTCGGATGATAATTTGCTGGAGCTGATGCGAAGCTAAGCCAGCGTCGTCAGCAGCCCCGCCATCAGCCTGGCGCGCGGCACCAGGCTATCTATCAGCACATGTTCTTCCAGCGTATGCGCCATGGCACCCTGCACGCCGAGCCCATCCAAGGTGGTGATGCCAAGCGCGCCGGTGAAATTGCCGTCGGAACCGCCACCGCTTGATTGGTGATTGATGTCAAAGCCAATCGCCTGCGCGATCTCTCGTGCGTGACGATAAAGCGCCATCACCTTCGCATCAGGCTCCCAAACCGGCCGCGTCACGCCGCGTGTCACTTCAAGCTGCACATCATTGGTGGAAGAACGCAGCGCCAGCATCCTCGCGACACCGGCATCAAGGTCTTCCTGGCGTTTCGCCATGGAAAGCGCCTCGGCTTCCGTAGTTGTGGTGACGCAATTCACCCATTGGCCGCCATGCAGGACGCCTACCGAAAAAGTACAATCCTCGGTTGTCATATCCTCAATCGCCAAAATCTGGCGGCACATTTCCTTGATGGAGCTCCGCCCTTCCGCGAGCCTGGCGCCAGCATGGGAAGGCCTGCCCGTGGTCTTCAAATTGAAGCGCGCAATGGCATAGCGCCCGGTCACCACGCCGCCATCAGCCCGCGCCGGTTCGGGCACCAGCACAAATTTATGCCGCGCGGCTTCCGCTTCGATCAGATCGCGCGTGGAAGGGCTGCCGATTTCCTCATCGCTGGTCAACAGGATCGTAATGGGCAGCGGGGTTGCGATTTTCGCGGCGATGATCTGGCGCATGGCCTCCACCGCCAGCACCGTGCCGCCCTTCATATCCAGAATACCAGGGCCGTAGCAGCGATTGCCTTCGCGCCGGATCGGCAGTTTTTCGAGCGTGCCGATGGGATGCACCGTATCCAGATGCGCCATCACCAGAATGCCAGGCGCGCCATCTCCGGCGGCGTGTGGGAAGCGCGCGCGCACGCAATCGCCAAGCCCCATGCGCCCCGGAATGCGGTCAATCCGCGCGCCGAGCAGCGCCAAGTCGCGCGACGCCAGATCCATCATGCGATTGACCGCGGTTGCGTCGAAGGTCGGGCTTTCGCAGGCGGCCCAGCGCATCAGGCGGGCAAGGATCTCATCAGCTTCGAAAGGCAGGGCAAGGGCGGCGGTGGCGTCAGGCATGGTGTCTCCGGGTCGCGTGAGTGATCTTGGGCAAAGCCTGCTGCGCCGCGACGCAGAGGGCAAGGGGGCAACTCGGCAGGCTTGCCGCAGCATGTTATGGTTCTGGCCAGACAAGGAAACTGCCCATGCGCCTGCTGATCGCCAACGCGAATACCACCGAAGCCATTACCGAAACCTGCGCTGCCGTGGCGCGCGCCGCCGCCGCGCCGGGGACCGAGATCATTGGCGCGACACCGCGCTTCGGTCCTTCGGTGATCGCGACACGGGTTGAGAATGTCATTGCCGGCCATGCTTTGCTCGAAGCCTTGGCCGAACATGCTGGCCGTGTGGATGCGGTGCTGCTCGCGGTCAGTTTCGATACGGCCTTGGATGCCGCGCGCCAGTTGATGCCCTGCCCGGTACTTGGCATGACGGAAGCAGCGGCGCTCACGGCCTGCATGATGGGCGGGCGTTTCGGCCTGATCACCTTTGGTAATGTGGAACCCTACCGCGAATTGATCGCCCGCCATGGGCTGACGGCGCGGCTGGCTGCCTTGGCGGGTTTGGATGCGACCCCGCCCGAGGCGCTCGCCAATCCAGAAGGCGTCGCCGAGAAACTCCGCATCGCGGTGGAAGGGCTGGCGGCACAAGGTGCGGATTCAGTGGTTTTGGCGGGCGCGGCGCTGGCCGGCTTTGACCAGCGCCTGGCCGGGCGGGCGGCCCTGCCATTGTTTGATGGCATTCGATGTGGCGTGAAGCTCGCGGAGGCGCTGGTGGCTCTCAACCCACCGCGGGCGCAAAGCGGTTCCTATGCCCCACCAAAGGCGCGGCTTAGTCAGGGCTTGACGCCAAGCCTCGCGGCGCTGTTGCGTGGCAACGACTAACGATAGGGGATAAGCCCATGCGTCTGGATGGACCTGACAGCAAGAACATTGACGACCGGCGCGGTCAGCGCGGCGGTGGTGGCGGTATGGGTCGCGTTGCCGTGGGCGGGGGTATAGGCGGTGTGCTGCTGCTGCTGCTGTCCATGTTTCTGGGCGTGGATGTGACCAATCTTGGCGGCGGCCAGCTGACGCCGCCAAGTGCCTCGGAACAACGTCAGGCCCCTTCAGGGCAGGCCGGCCTGCCGGAAGATGAGGCGCGGCGCTTCATCTCTCGCGTGTTGGCGGAAACCGAGCAGGTCTGGAATGAGGCGTTTCAGGCGCTAGGTCGGCGCTATGAGGAACCGGTGCTGGTCCTTTACAGCGGCGCGACCCGCTCAGGCTGCGGCGCGGCGCAGGCGCAGGTGGGTCCATTTTACTGCCCCGCCGATAAGCGCGTTTACATTGATTTGGATTTCATGGGGCGTTTGCTGCGCCAGCTTGGCGCTCCGGGGGATTTCGCTGCTGCCTATATTGTGGCGCATGAGGTCGGGCATCACGTCCAGCATGAATTGGGCGTGCTGGAAAAGGTGGAAGGCCTGAAGCGCCGGGTGGATCAGCGCACCGCCAATGAATTGCAGGTGCGCGTTGAATTGCAGGCGGATTGCCTGGCCGGGCTATGGGCCAAGCGCGCCCATGATGCGCGGCGCATTCTGGAAGCGGGCGATATCGAAGAAGGCTTCCGCGCTGCCGCTGCCGTTGGTGATGATACCTTGCAGCGGAAATCGCAGGGCTATGTGCAGCCTGAGACCTTCACCCATGGCAGTTCCGAACAAAGGCTGCGCTGGTTCCGGCGCGGTCTGGAAACGGGCCAGCTTTCCGCCTGCGACACCTTCCAGCCTGGGTCCTTGTAAGGCTGCGATACCAGCGCGCGCGTTGTTGATCGCGCTTTTTAACGGTTCATCCGCGCCGGGTTATTCATGGTGCTGGAAGCGGCATCAGCCGCACCCAGGCTGGGTCGGCCAATATTGCCAAACAGCGCCTGAGTAAGGTTTCTTTCCGTACCCGGCACTGGAGTTTCGCGCGACACCATGCCGACATCCTGGCCATCCTCGGGCTTCAATTGGCGGATATCCTGAACCACCCCGCGTCGATCGAAGTTGATCGCCACCACCACCCGGTCACGCAATTCCAGATATCGTCCGGGCATCACTTGGGTATGGCCGCTGATATAATACCAATTTTCCTCATCAAAGGTGCCGCGCGCGGTGGGTGGACCCAGCAGCGCCAAGACATCTCCGCGGGTCTGCACGCCCTTATTGATTTGGCTGAGCCTCTCCGCATCCACGCGATTGCCGCGCGGCACCGGCGGCGGGGCCAGTCTTTCGCAGGCGCCAAGCGCCAGCACCGCCAGCAGCATCAGGGCGCCCTTGCGGCGCTTGGCGCGTATTTCTTCAGCCATGTCGCGGTTCCCAGCCCAAGATGCCCTGTTCAAGATTGACCATTCGCCGCTCCGGACCCATGTCCAGGGTCTTCGTTAGACACCCCGGGCCTTCGGGGTCAACCGCTGGCTTCCGGATGGGGAAGGGGAATAATGGGTTTGCTGAGCGCCTTGCGCCGCCCGCCGCATGAAAGAGCAGGCTTTACCCTTTACGGCGCGGCCGTCGCCGCCGCTCGCGCGCCCTATTTCTACGCCGATCTTGGCGTGCGCGATTCGGTGGAAGGCCGGCTTGATCTGATCCATCTGCATGCCGCGCTGCTGGTCCGCCGCCTGAGGCGCGATGCCGACAAGCGCGGCCCCGCCTTGGCCCAGGCCGTGTTTGACGCCATGTTTTCCGACATGGATGTCAATCTGCGCGAAATGGGCGTGAGCGACCTGGTGGTCGGCAAGCGCGTGCGCGGGTTGTGGGAGGCGTTTCACGGCCGTGCCAGCGCCTATGAAGCCGCTTTGGATGGGGCTGATCCCGCCGCGATGGCGGCAGCTTTGGCGCGCAATGTCTGGCGCACCGAAGAAGCCGGCGCCTCAGCCCAGCGCTTGGCACGGATCGCCTTCGCCCAGGCGGAGGCCCTGCAGGCCCAAGATTTTGCCAGCCTGTTAAAAGGCCAGGCGCAGTTCCTGGCACCGGAAGCCATTGGCGATGCTGCCTGAATTTTCGCGTCGGCAGCTTTTGACCGACCCGCCCCAGGCAGGGGTAGAAGAAATGCTGGAAGCGACCCCGCAGGAATGCGCGGCACTTGCCGAGCGCTTCGGGATCGAAGCCTTGCGCCATTTCAGCGCGCGCTACACACGCAAACCCTATCCGGGCGGGGGGCTGATGCTGACCGGGCGGATCAAGGCGGAAGCGGTGCAGCTATGTGTGGTAAGTCTTGAACCGGTGACCGAGCATTTGGACAAGCCCTTCACCCTGGTTGTACTGCCGCCCGAGGCCACACCTTCCGAAGACCCGGATGGGCCCGATGAGATCGAGGCCGACGCGACCGGCCAATTCGACCTGGGGGAGGCTTTGGCCGAGGAACTATCCCTCTCGCTCAACCCCTATCCCCGCGCTGCCGGGGCGCATTTGCCGGCGGGCCTCGACGAAGAAGCCGAGGAAGCCCCGCGCAACCCCTTCGCCAAGCTGGCGGCTTTGCGCGGCCCCAAGGGGTGAGGCGGGCCGTCACGCTTGCGCCACCGTGAAGTGGGTGCTAAGTGCCCGCCCTTCTTCAAATCCACAGTTACGCTTGAGTGAAAGAGACCCGGCGCCATGGCCGTTCCGAAAAGAAAGACTTCGCCTTCCCGCCGCGGCATGCGCCGCAGCCATGAAGCGCTCAGCAGCTCCGCGCATCATGAATGCGCCAATTGCGGCGAATTGAAGCGCCCGCATCATGTCTGCTCCCATTGCGGCTATTATGATGGCCGTGAAGTGGTGGCGGCGGATCGCCTGAAGCCGGCCGTCCGGCTCTGATCCCGCGCTTCCCAGGGCGCCGAGGCTCCCGCGATGGCTGATACGGGTTCCGCCTTTTCCCTGGCAATTGATGCCATGGGTGGGGATGCGGCGCCTGAGGTTGTGCTCGATGGTCTGGAATTGGCCGCCGAGCGGCATCCGCAGGCGCGATTCCTGCTGGTGGGCGATGAGGCGCGCGTGGGTGGTGCCTTGGCGCGGCGCAAGCGTGCCGCCCGCGTTTGCAGCCTGCGCCATGCTCCGGAAGTTGTCTCGGGTGATCTGAAGCCGACAGCGGCCTTACGCATGCGCGGGTCTTCCATGCGAATCGCGATTGATGCGGTCGCGGCGGGGGAGGCGGCGGGCATTGTTTCGGCTGGGAATACCGGGGCGCTGATGGCGCTCGCGAAAATCGTCATCAAGACCATGCCGGAAATTGATCGGCCCGCGCTGGCGGCGATTGGTCCTTCGGCGCGGGGCGATGTTGTGCTGCTCGATCTTGGCGCCAATGTGCAATGCGATGCGCGCAACCTGGTGGAATTCGCCATCATGGGGGATGCCTTTGCACGCGTGGCGCTGGGCCTGACCACGCCGAGCATTGGCCTGTTGAATGTCGGCAGTGAGGAATTGAAGGGCGATGACCGCGTGCGCGCGGCAGCCGAGATTCTGCGCGATTCGCATGTGGGCAGCCAGTTTCGTGGCTTTATCGAAGGCCATGACATCACCGCCGGCACGGTGGATGTGGTGGTGACGGATGGCTTCACCGGCAATGTGGCGCTGAAGACCGGCGAAGGTGCGCTGAAACTGATGCGCGATTTGTTGCGCCAGGTCTTTACCAGCAGCGTGCCCGCCAGGCTTGGCTATTTGCTGGCGCGGCCTGCCTTGGATCGGCTGCGCGAATGGATGGACCCGCGCCGCTATAATGGTGCGATTCTGCTTGGGTTGAATGGTGTGGTCGTGAAATCCCATGGCGGGACGGATGCGCTTGGCTTCGCCCATGCCGTGGATGTGGCCATGGATATGGTAACGCATGGCTATAATGATCGGATCAAGGATGGTTTTGACCGGCTTGCGGGCCGCAATAGGCTGGCGCCTTCGCCAAACTGATGTAGCTTAGCGCCATGGTCATGCGTGCCTTGATCGCCGGCTGCGGCGGCTACCTTCCCCCCTTGCGGCTTTCCAATGATGAATTGGCGGCGCGCCACGGGCTTGAAACCTCTGACGCCTGGATTCAGGAACGCACGGGAATCAAATACCGCCATGTGGCCGCGCCTGATGAGGCCGCTTCCGATCTGGCCGCTGCTGCCGCCCGCGCGGCGCTTGCGGATGCAGGCGTTGCGGCTTCCAAGGTGGATGGCATTATCGTTGCCACCACCACGCCCGATTCGGGCTTTCCCGCGACCGCCGCGCGGGTGCAGGCCAAGATCGGCGCTGGCCTTGGCTTTGCGTTTGACATCACCGCGGCCTGCACCGGTTTCATCTATGGGCTTTCCATCGCTGAGGCGATGATGCGCGCGGGCCATGCCAAGCATGTGCTGGTGATCGGTGCTGAGGTCTATACACGCATCATGGATTGGACTGATCGCGGCACCTGTGTGCTGTTCGGTGATGGCGCCGGCGCGGTGCTGCTGAGTGCCGGCGAAGGCGCTGGCACCAACAAGGATCGTGGCCTGCTTTCCACACATCTGCATGCCGATGGCCGGCATGGCGATATCCTGTTTGTCGAAGGCGGCGCCGGTTCCACCGGTGGCACGGGGTTGCTCCGCATGGCGGGCAAGGAAGTCTTCCGCCACGCGGTTTCCAAATTGGCCGCGGTGGTAGATGAGGCACTAGCCGCCAATGGCCTGACCCATGCCGATATTGATTGGCTGGTGCCGCACCAGGCCAATCAGCGCATCATTGAAGCCATGGGCAAGAAACTGCACCTGCAACCGGGGCGTGTGGTGGTGACGGTGGATCGCCATGCCAATACCTCGGCGGCTTCCATTCCGCTCGCGCTGGCGGAAGCCCGCGGCGATGGGCGGATCAGGAATGGCGATCTGGTTGTGATGGAAGCGATTGGCGGGGGGCTGACCTGGGGGTCCGCCATTGCGCGTTTCTGAGTTTTCATAAAACGGGCTGTTGACGGCAGCGCTTGAAGCCGGTTTGCTGTAGGGAACAGGGATAAACTGGGGCGGGGTCAATGGAAACCATGACGCGGGCCAATCTGGCCGAGGCGATCTATGCTGAGGTTGGGCTTTCACGCAATGAAAGCGCCGATCTGTTGGAATCGGTACTGGAACGAATTTCCGCCGTGCTGGAGTCCGGTGAATCGGTGAAGATATCTTCCTTCGGGACCTTCCTGGTGCGCCAGAAGGGCCAGCGCATTGGCCGCAATCCGAAGACTGGCGTTGAAGTGCCGATCCTGCCGCGCAAGGTGCTTTCCTTCCGCCCATCGCAGGTATTGAAGGCGCGCATCAACAATGAGGAAGTGGAAGACGAAGCATGAGCGATACTGATGATGCGGATGACAAGGGGCGCCCGCGCAAGGCGCCGAGTGCCTTTCGCACCATCAGTGAAGTCGCCGATGATTTGAATATTCCGCAGCATGTCTTGCGTTTTTGGGAAAGCAAATTCCCGCAACTGAAACCGCTGAAGCGCGGCGGTGGTCGGCGCTATTACCGGCCAGAGGATATCGCGCTACTGAAGCGCGTTGGCGATCTGCTCTATAATCAGGGCTATACCATCAAGGGTGTGCAGCGATTGCTGCGCGATGGCACGGATGAAGGCCCGGCGCCGGTTGCGATGGAATTGCCATTGGGCGATCCGCCGCCCGCGGCTGATGCATCTGAAGGCTTGGCGCTGAAAGTTGCGCTGGCTGAGCTTGAGGATATTGCGCGCGCCTTGCATCGGCTGGCGGCTTAGCGTTGTTTGGTTGAGCCGGATCAGGTCGCAAGGCTTGGCAATCCGGAAATTAGGGTGCTAAGCACCAACCAGTCGGAGCGTAGCGCAGCCTGGTAGCGCATCAGTCTGGGGGACTGGGGGTCGTGGGTTCGAATCCCGCCGCTC
>JBIKWX010000375.1:0-2815 GCA_044356095.1 Roseomonas sp. | reverse complement strand
CGCCTTGGCATCGGCGCGGATATGCAAATCCGCCGTGCGCAGCCCCTGCCATAGCCCGCGCGGGCCGATATCAATCTGCACCGTCTGCGCACCGGGATAGAGGTAACCGCTTTCCGTCGTATAGGCACCAAGCCCCACGCCAATGCCGATCACCAGATCAGCCTCGGCAAAGCGTTCGCGGGCGAAGTCGCTCGCATAGGCGCCCGAGATATCCATGGCGAAGCGATTGCCGGTGAATAGCCCCTTGGCTTGCAGCGATGTGGTCAGCAGCGCGCCCATGGCTTCCGCCATTTCCTCAATCGCTTCGCGCGCCTTGGAAAGCTTGGCGCCACGGCCGGCGATGATGATCGGCTTTTCGGCCGCCGCGATCATCTCGACCAGTTTTTCGACCATCAGCGGATCAGGCTGCGGGCGCTGCGGTGCGGGCAGGTAATCAGCGGATGGAATGTAATCCACCATATGCGGATAGGCCTGCTTTTGCAGGTCCATCGGAATACTGATCACCACCGGCCGGCGTTCCAAGGCGGCGAAGTGAAAGGCTTCCCGCACATTATCCAAAGCGCGATCCATGGTTTTGACAGAGATATGATGCGCGCCGGTCGCTTGCGTCAGCGGTGCCATATCAATCTGCTGGATGTAATAGGGGGCGGCAATCGGTGAATCGCCCGCAAACACCACCATCGGCGTATTGGCACGCGCAGCAATCGCAAGCCCGGTCATGATTTGCGTAAAGCCTGGCCCGCAAGTGGTGGAAGCCACACCCACCTTGCCGGTGGCGCGCGCATAAGCGTCCGCCATCGCAACCGCACAATGTTCATGCCGCGCATGGATGATGTTCATCCCTGGCTGGCGCTGCATTGCCTCGGTCCAATACATATTCGCATCACCCATCAGGGTGAAAAGCGTATCGCAGCCTTCTTGCGCGAAGACATTTGCCAGAACATCAGAAAGCTTGGGCGCTGCCATGGTTATTTATTCCCTTTACCGAAAAGACTGCTGATCCAGGATAGAAAGGCCCGCCAGAGCAGGCCAAAAGCATTGAGCTCCGCCGCCGGTGCGGGCGGTGGTGGTGGCGGCGGCGCGGGTGCGGCAGGTGCCGCCGCTGCGGGTGCCTCGGGCGCAGACTGTTCCACAACGGGTGTCGCAGCGGGCAAGGCGGCCATGGCGCGGTTCGCCATGTTATTCGCGAATTCCGCCAAAAGCGCGCGCGCGACATGCACGCCGCCGGCATTGGCGAAGGTCTCCAAAGGCCCGGTCACGGTGAAGCTGCCATTGACCGTGAGCCGCGTCGCATCCCCTTCGGCTGCCGCCAGCACATCGCCATTCGCCAGCGCGCGTGACGCGCCGCGCTGGTCAATCCCGCGCCCTTCAATGCGGCAGCGATGCGCATCATGATCGTAATCAAGCTTCGCCTCACCCCGAAACGCCGCCGTGGTCGGGCCGAATTTCACCTTGATGGAACCGCGCCAAAGCCCATCCCCGGTCGAGGGTGCCAGTTGCGCACCGGGGATACAGGCTGCGACCTCGGCCGGGTCGCTCAGCAAAGGCCAAACCACGCCAAGCGGCGCGGGGATCAGGGTTTGTTCCGAAATATCGGGCATGGTGCTGCGAGGTATCCTGCAAGAGAACCGCACCCTGCGCAAAGCCGGCGCCGGGCGCAAGCCCGGGCCTACAGCCCCACCGGCCGCCCCGCCACCACCACCGAAAGCGCCTCAGGCCGCAAAAGCCGCCGCGCCATGCGCGCCGCGTCATCGCGGCTGACCGCACGCAGCCTTTCCGACCGACCATCAAGCCAATCAATCGGCCGCCCATTGCGCTGCATCGCCATCAGCGTATTCGCAATGCGTCGGCTATCGGTGAATTGCAGCGCGAGTGATCCGGTCAGAAACGCCACCGCTTCCGCCATCTCGGCCTCGGTCGGCCCATCGGCTGCCATGCGCGCCCATTCATCGCGCGTCACCGCCAGCGCCTCGGCGATCTTGCCATTATCGCTCGCGACGCTGCCGGCCAGCACGCCGCCGCCAAACCCGGTATCGAGCCCAACGCCAATGCCATAGGTCAGTCCGCGCTTGACGCGTACCGATTCCGTAAGCCGCGAGGAAAACCCGCCGCCGCCAAAAATGCGCAGCACGATCTGCGCCACTTCAAATTGCGGATCGCGCGCGCCGATCCCCTCATGCCCGAAAATCGCCTGGGATTGCGGGCTATCCATGCCGATCACGCGCTGACCGAAGCTGGTAAAGCCGGGCAGCGACGGCGGCGTTGCAGGCGCGCCCGCCGGCAGCCCCGCGAAAAGCCGCCCGAGAAGCGCGGCCAGATCATCCGGGCGAATCGCGCCGGCAGCGGCAATCGTCAGCCCTTCGCGGCGCAATTGCTGGCCCAATTGGCCGCGCAAATCATCCGGCGTGATGGCCGCAAGACTCTCCGCCGTGCCGCCCGAAGGCCGCCCCGCCGGGTGCGAGGGGAAGGCCGCCGCCCAAAAGGCGCGCCCCGCCTGCCCGCGCGGCGTTTCCAGCGATTGCCGCGCCCCGGCAATGGCCCGCGCCCGCAGCCTTTCAATCGCCGCCTGATCCAAGCGCGGCGCGGTCATCGCAAGCCGCGCCAAACGCTCCGCCTCCGGCAGGGCGTCAATCAGGCAGCGAAACCCGCCATCCGCATCATCCCGCCCCGCGCCGAAGGAAAGCCCAATCCCGGCATCGCGCAGCGCATCGGTGAAGGCCGCCGCCGGCAAATCCCCCGCGCCTTCCGTCAGCAGCGCTGCCGCAAGGCTCGCCGTGCCCTCCCGCCCCGGCGCATCAAAGGCAGCACCCCCCGG
>JBIKWX010000376.1:0-2815 GCA_044356095.1 Roseomonas sp. | reverse complement strand
CTGATCAGGCGAAAATAGCGGCATCGGATTACCCTTCCCTATTCAGGCCGGATGCCGGCATTGCGAATGACAACCGCCCATTTTTCGATATCGGCTGTGATGCGGGCCGCAAAAGCCTCCCGCGTCGTGGGTGCGGGATCGGCGCCTTGCTCACGCAGTTTTCTTTGCATCTCCGGTTCATTCAATATGGCGACGATTTCCCGATTGAGCCGATCAAGAATGGGCTGCGGCGTCGCGGCGGGGGCCAGAATGCCGTTCCAGCCGACACATTCAAAACCCGTCACGCCGGCTTCATGCATGGTGGGCGTATCCGGCAAGGCGGCTGAACGCGTCAGCGATGTCACCGCAAGCCCGCGCAAGCGCCCTTCGCGGATATGCGGCACGCCGGTAATGGGTGGGTCAAAAAACATCGAGACATCACCCCGCAGCAGCGCGGTATGCGCATCCGGCACGCTGCGATAGGGCACATGCGTCAATTCGATATTCGCCATGGAACGGAACAACTCACCGGCCAAATGACCAAGACTGCCGGTGCCAACCGAAGCAAAGGTCAGCTTTTCGCGGCGCGACAGTGCGATGACATCGCCAACCGATTGCGCCGGCAGCGACGCCGGCACCAACAGCACCGAGGTCACGGTAGTGACAGTGGTGATCGGCGCGAAATCCTTGACCGTATCATAGGGCAGCCTTGCGCGCAGGCTTGGGTTCACCGGATGGCTTGGAAAGACCATCAGCAGCGTATGACCATCCGGCTCCGCACGCGCCACGGCTTCCGTGCCGATAATGCCGCCGGCACCTGGGCGGTTTTCGACAATCACCTGCCCGCCCAACCGCGCCGCTAAACGCTCGGCCACCAGACGCGCCAATACATCGGTGATGCCGCCAGCGCCGGTCGGCACAATGATGCGCACGGCGCGAGTGGGAAAGGTTTGCGCCGATGCGGTGAAAGGCAGCGCCGCGAGTGCTCCGCCCAAGGTGAATGCGTAACGCCGTGTGGTGATCATGGGTCGCTCCTCCTTTTGTTTCATGAAAGGCTAATCGCTTTTCCGCGCAACTGGAACCTTGCCTTTGCTATTCCCAAAGCTTCTCAATCTCCGCCGCGCGCTGTTCAATCGCGGCGCGGCGCTTCAGCTTCATGGTCGGCGTCAGCAGGCCATTTTCAATCGTGAAGGGTGCCGTCACCGCATGGCGGCGCATGCGTTCAATGACGGCGAGCCTTCCATTCACGCGCGCCACGGCGGCGGCGATGCCTGCTTCCTGACCCTCAGCCGGGACAATCAGCGCAACCAGGCCGGGCTTGCCCTCACCGGCGACCAGCGCCTGCTGGATTTCGGGTTCGGCCATCAATTGGCCTTCGATCTTGGCCGGGCTGATCATGTCGCCGCCCAGCAGCTTGATGAAATCCCGCTTGCGGTCGGTGATATACAAAAACCCATCACGCATTTCGCCGATATCGCCGGTATGCAGCCAAGGGCGCGGGTCATCGCCTTCGGTCTTCAACGTGGATGCGGTTGCTTCCGCTTTGCCCCAATAGCCGGTCATCACCAGATCACCCTGGATCAGGATTTCGCCATCGGCGGCAATGCGCACCGCGACACCTTCCAAGGGCATGCCGACACTGTCGTGCCGATTGGCCCAGGGCAGGTTCACACTCACCACCGGGCCGGCTTCGGTCTGGCCATAGCCTTGCAGCACAGGCAACCCAAGCGCGATGAAAAACGCCGCCAGGTCAGGATCAAGCCGCGCGCCGCCGGAAACCAGCGCGCGCAAGGCGCCACCAAAACGTGCGCGCACTTTCTCCCGCACCAGCTTTTCCAAGATCGCGTCTTCAATGCCGCCAATCACACCAAGCGAGGCACCCGCCATGCGCTGCTGCCCGCGCAGCAGCGCGCGGTCGAACAGCTTGCGCTTGATGGGCTTTTCCTTCTCCAGCGCCGCCAGCAGTCGAGACCGCAGCACTTCGAACAGCCGCGGCACCGCAGTCATGATGGCGGGGCGAATTTCCGCCATTTCCTGCACCAGGCGGTCCGCGCCGCGCGAATAGACCACCTCCATCCCATAGGACGGCAGCAGAAAACCACCCACCGTATGTTCATAGCTATGCGACAGCGGCAGGAAGGAGAGATACGGCTTGCCATCCAAGTCCAGCTTCTCGGCCAGCGGCAAGACGCCCCGCCGATTGGCGAGCAAGGCACGATGCGGCAGCATCACCCCCTTCGGCGCACCGCCAGTGCCGGAGGTATAGATCAGGCAGGCAAGCGCTTCTGAGGCGATCTGATGGGTCTCGGCTTCCAGGGCCAAGGGATCGGCGGGGGTGGCGAGCGCATCGGCCCAGAGATGGCGTGCAAGGCCAGGTGCTTCGGGCGGGGCCTCACAGCAAAGCAAGCCATCCAAGCCATGCGCCAAGGCCGCGCCTTCCAGCACGCGCTCCGCCAGCGCTTTGGTCGAGACAATCGCAAACCGCGCCCCCGAATCGCGCAGGATATGGGCGTGGTCGCTCGGCAGATTGGTGACATAGGTCGGCACGGTGATGGCGCCGATCGCCATGATCGCCGTATCGGCGATGGGAAACTCCGGGCGGTTTTCGGATACCAGCAGCACCCGATCCCCCGGCGCGATGCCATGGCTGCGCAAAAATGCCGCCAGCGCCGCGACCTGGCCCGCGAATTCCGCCCAGGTGAGGCTCTGCCACGCCTTGTCGCGCCAGAAGCGAAATAGCGGCTTCGCTGGCCATTCCCGCGCCCGCGCCAGCATCATGGCTGGCAGATTGGGCCATCCCTGGTCCGTATAAGGCATTCCCTTCCCCCCGGTTATG
>JBIKWX010000374.1:0-2830 GCA_044356095.1 Roseomonas sp. | reverse complement strand
ATCGGAAGATGTCAGGATCAGCGCGCCGCCGCCATCCGTCACCAGGCAGCATTGCAGCAGCCGGAAGGGATAGGCGATCATTTTGCTGTTCAGCACATCATCAATTGTGATCGGGTCCTTGAAGGCAGCACGAGGATTCTTGGCCGCCCATTCGCGCTGCACGACGGCAACCTGCGCCATTTGTTCATGCGTGACGCCATAGGTTTTCATGTAGCGCAGCACAGGAATGGGGAAGAGCGTCGGCGGACCCATGGGGCCGAAGGGCGCTTCGAATTGGCCATTGAGGCTTTGCGGTTCCGCCGGACGCGGCGTGCCATTGACGCGTGATTTGCCGCTTTCGCCATGCGTGATCAGAACAGTCTTGCAATAGCCGGCATGAATGGCTGCCGCCGCATGGCGCACATGCAGCATGAAGGAACAGCCGCCCACCCCCGTGCCATCCACCCATTTCGGCGTAATGCCAAGGTAATGCGCGATCTGCTGCGGCATCATGGGGCCAACACAGGCAACGCCATCAATATCGCCGGGCTTCAAGCCTGCATCCGCCATGGCATTCAGCGCCGCATCCGCATGCAGCATGATTTGCGCCATATCGGGAACAGTGCCGATGCGGGTGCTTTCGGCTGCGCCAACAATGGCGATTTCACCGGGACGAATCATAGCTCAAGCCTCCTTCGCGGGGCGGAAAAGGGGCAGGGTGATGTCATCATCCATCTTGGTCGGCGCCAATTCCAACTTCATGTCCAGGACCAAGGCTTCCGGCGTCTGCGGGCATTCAACGATATTCGTCATCATGCGCGGGCCTTCTTCAAGTTCGACAACCGCAATCGCGTAAGGCGGCTTGAAGCCGGGCACCGGGCGATGATGGATGACATAGGAATGCAGCGTGCCGCGGCCTGATGCTTCGAACACTTCGACATTGCGCGTGCCCGTAAAGGGGCTGAAGGGCCGCGGCGGGAAATAGGGCTTGCCCGTATCGCCACAACGCTGGAGCAATAGCTTGCCTTGGCGCAGCCCCTCCCAGAAGTGGCGGGTTTCGGGTGTGGGTTCCGGCCGGGCGCGGCCTGGTTCAAGGCTCATGGCAGAGCTTCCTCCTGATATTGATCAGGCGATGTTCCTATGGCTTGGTCAGCATGGGAAGGGGGTAAATGCGCGGGGCGCGTCCGCTACAATTCCAGAATGCGTTCCGGTGTCACGCGCCCGCGCAGCAGATCCCAAAGCCCAATCATATTGCCGCGAAACCGCCCCCAGCGATCCGCCCAGGGTTCCGGAAAGGGTGAGCGCAGCAGATTCTTCAAGCAATGCCGCGCGGCGCTTGGGATGGCGTGACTCCAAGGAAAAGAACCTTTGATCGCGAGATAAATCGGGTTCACTACCTGCGAATAACCAAGCCTGAGGCCCGGCACGCGGCCGGCCTTGACGCCAAGATGCACACCGCGCGCACCCGCAAGGCGCAGGATTTTCCCATGCGCGCCAAGCCGGCGCGTGACATCAATATCCTCATACCAGGCGTAAAGCGGCAGGCGTTCATCCACGCGAATATCATGCGCCCGCACGGCAGACATGCGAAAGGCCATGTTGCAGCCATAGCCGTTGAAGGCTTCCGTCACGGCCAGCGCATTTGCCACACCGGTATCGGCGGCGAGCAAGGCGGCAGCTTCGGTCAGATCGTAGCCAGGTGCATTGGCGCCATCGGCAATCACCGTACCGGTGGCGACCACCATTTCAGGGTGATTTTCAAAACAGCTTTCCAGCACAGCAAGAAACGCAGCATTGCAGAGGAAGTCATCATCCAGAAACAGCACCACGTCGCTGCCCCGCGCTACATCCAGAATATGGTTGCGCTGGCGCGGCAGACCGGCGGGGGCGGTGATGAACTCCACGCCGGGAATGGCTTCGCAGCCGGTGATATCATCGGCTGAGACATGGCAGACGATAATGCGGTCCGCGTGGCGCGATTGCCGCGCAAGATCACGCAGCACACCCGCGAGAATAACAGGCCTGCCGCGTGTGGCGATGCCGATGGTGATATGCATCACGCGGCCCCTTGCAGCGGCGCAGGCAGGGGGGCTTCGCGTGCTTCGCGTGCCAGGCCACCGACCAGCCGACCCCAAAAACTCATGGTATAGTAGGCAGCATTGTGAAGGCGCAGTTTTGCGAGGCTGAGCAACGCGCCGCCAATGGGGCGCACCAGAAACGCGAACCACACCGAGGCCGGCACGCCATGCCGGCGCAATACAAAACCAAGCCCGCGCCCGTAACTCGCGGCACGCGAAACCGCCACTTCCGTCAGGCGCTTATCGGGGTGGATGATACGCAAACCCGCATCATATTGCGCCACCACCCCGCTTGCCATGGCGCGGCAGACCAGATCATTGCCTTCAGCCGAGCCCCAGCGCGTGCCGGGGCCGAGCCTCTCATCAAAGCCGCCCAGCGCCAGCATCAAAGGGCGCGGCAGGAACAGGTTGAATTCAATCACGCTGGTCCAGACATTGGCCAGGTCAATCGCACCCGATTCTTCACGCCAGCGCCCTGAACCAAGCCCGCCTTCCGGCGATGCCGCTGGCCCCGTCAGCACGCCAAGCGATGGCGCCGCGCGAAACGCAGCATCAACGCGCGTGAGGACACCCGGCGGGTAAAGGCAATCATCATCAGGAAATGTCACGATCTCACCACGCGCCTGGCGCAGCCCAAGATTGCGCGCGTGATTGGCATTGCGAATCGCGGAACGCAAATGGGTGATGCGCAGGCGCGCCGCATAAGGCTGTAGCACTGGTGCCACGCGATCATCCGCATTCTGATCCACGATGATCACTTCAAGATCATCGCG
>JBIKWX010000373.1:0-2831 GCA_044356095.1 Roseomonas sp. | reverse complement strand
TGCGCCAGCATCGCCAGCAGCAGCAAGGCGACGATGTTGGTGATCTTGATCATCGGGTTCACCGCCGGGCCCGCCGTATCCTTATACGGGTCGCCAACAGTATCACCGGTCACGGCTGCCTTATGGGCCTCAGAGCCCTTGCCGCCATGATGACCATCTTCAATGTACTTCTTCGCATTGTCCCATGCGCCACCACCGGTGGTCATGGAAACCGCAACGAAGAAGCCGGTCACGATCACACCAAGCAGCATCGCGCCCAGCGCTTCGAAGGCAGCCGCCTTGCCCGCAATCGCATTGATGCCGAAATACACGACCAGCGGGGACAAGACCGGCAGCATGGACGGGATGATCATTTCCTTGATCGCCGCCTTGGTCAGCATATCCACCGCGCGGCCGTAATCCGGCTTGTCGGTGCCCTGCATGATGCCCGGCTTTTCCTTGAACTGGCGCCGCACTTCCTCCACCACGCTCATCGCCGCGCGGCCAACCGCTGTCATGGCCATGCCGCCAAATAGGTAAGGCAGCAAGCCGCCGAACAGCAGGCCAACCACAACGTATGGGCTGGAAAGTGAGAAGGTCAGTGTGCCAACACCCTGGAAATACGGGTACTGTGCCGCATTCTGGACAAAGTAGTTCAGATCCTGCGTGTAAGCGGCAAACAGCACCAACGCGCCAAGACCGGCTGAACCAATGGCATAGCCCTTGGTGACCGCCTTGGTTGTATTGCCAACGGCATCCAGCGCATCGGTGGTCTGGCGGATTTCCTTGGGCAGGCCGGCCATTTCGGCAATGCCACCCGCGTTATCCGTAACAGGACCGAAAGCGTCCAAGGCCACCACAAAACCGGCCAGCGCCAGCATGGTCGTCACCGCAATGGCAATGCCGTAAAGCCCCGCCAGCGCATAGGTGATCAGCACACCCGCGATGATGATCAGCGCGGGGATCGCGGTGCTTTCCATGGAAACCGCAAGCCCGCGGATCACGTTGGTGCCATGGCCCGTGACCGAGCTTTCGGCAATCGCCTGCACCGGGCGGTAGCCCGTGCCGGTGTAGTATTCCGTGATCCAGACAATCAGCCCGGTCACCGCCAACCCGACCACGCCGCAAAGGAACAGATCGAAAGAATTGAAGCTGGTGCCCGCAGCTGTCATCCTGCCAAAACCAAAGACCAGGTAGGTCAGCGGTAGCAACACGATCAGCGACAAGATGCCCGTCACGATGAAGCCGCGATACATGGCCCCCATGATGGAATTATTCGCCGGCAGCTTCACAAAGTAAGTGCCAACGATGGAGGTCACCACGCAGACCGCCCCAATCGCAAGCGGATAGATCATGCCGCGCACCATATTGCCCGCATCGGCGAAGGCGATTGCCGCCAACACCATCGTGGCCACCATGGTCACCGCATAGGTCTCGAACAAGTCAGCGGCCATGCCGGCGCAGTCGCCAACATTGTCGCCAACATTGTCGGCGATGGTGGCGGGGTTGCGGGGGTCATCCTCGGGGATGCCGGCTTCAACCTTGCCCACCATGTCGCCGCCCACATCCGCACCCTTGGTGAAGATGCCGCCGCCAAGACGAGCAAAGATCGAAATCAGCGAAGCGCCGAAGCCAAGCGCCACCAGCGCATCAATCACTGTGCGGCTATTGGGCGCGAAACCACCCAGCACGCTCAGGATGAAGAAATAAACGGCCACGCCCAGCAGCGCGAGGCCCGCAACGAGCATCCCCGTAATGGCGCCGGATTTGAAGGCAACATCAAGCCCTGCGGAGAGCGATTGCGCGGACGCCTGTGCAGTCCGAAGATTGGCGCGCACGGACACATTCATGCCGATAAAGCCAGCCACGCCAGACAGCACTGCGCCAATGGCAAAGCCAATGGCCACGGCAATGCCAAGGCGCCAAGCCACAAGCGCGAAAAGCACCACGCCGACAATGGCGATGGTGCCGTATTGCCGCTTCAGATAGGCGGACGCGCCTTCCTGAATGGCGAGAGCAATTTCCTGCATCCGCGGCGAACCGGGATCGCGTGAAAGCACATCCTTTGCAGTGATCACACCATAGGCGATGGACAGCGCCCCAAGCGCGATCACAAGGATCAGCGATAAGGTCAACAAAGCTTAGACTCCCCCTTCGTGGCGCGGAACGGGCCGCCGCGCGCCGGCATGATGACCGGCGCGGAGTCTGACCCCCAGGACGGTCCTGATGGGCAGCTTCCTTAAAAGGGGTAAGGCGGGGGCGCAACGGGGGAGACGAGTTTCCAGCCGAAAACCCGCTCTTTTAAGTGCAATTCAGGCGTTTTTGGCCCGTTCAATCGCTTCGCGGATCAGCCGACGCGCTTCCTCGGCATCGCCCCAGCCGGTGAATTTCACCCATTTGCCGGGTTCCAGGTCCTTGTAATGCTCAAAGAAGTGCTGGATCTGCTCAATGGTAATCTTGGGCAGGTCGGTGTGGTTATGCACATGCAGATAGCGCTGCGTCAGTTTGGGGGACGGCACGGCGATGATCTTTTCATCCCCGCCGCCGTCATCTTCCATTTTCATTACGCCAACGGGGCGCACATTCAAAACGGCGCCCGGCACGATGGGGCGCGTATTGGCCACCAGCACGTCAATCGGGTCGCCATCTTCGGAAAGCGTGTGCGGCACGAAGCCGTAATTCCCCGGATAGCGCATGGGCGTGTGCAGAAAGCGGTCCACAAATAGCGTGCCGGCGGCCTTGTCCATCTCGTATTTGATGGGCTCACCGCCGATCGGGACTTCAACGATCACATTCACATCATTCGGCGGGTCCTTGCCGATGGGAATGGCATCTATGCGCATGGGGTCTCT
>JBIKWX010000372.1:0-2836 GCA_044356095.1 Roseomonas sp. | reverse complement strand
CTGACCCGCGCGGAAGCGGATCAGGCGCTACGCGCCGCCGTGCCGGAAGCGCCAATCCGCAGCTTCCTGTTGCAGAATCTGCGCTTCGAGGCCGCGCCGCCAAGCTGGCGCATCGGCCTTGCGGAGATAGCTGCCGCGATGCCTGAGATCGAGGATTTCGCGCCCCCATCAGGCGCGCGGTTTGAAGGCCCGGCACTCGCCATGGCCGGCGCGCTTTCGCCCTATATCCGCGCCGAAGACCACGCGGCATTTCGTGCGCTATTTCCGCGTATGTCCTTTGCCAGCATCCCCCGCGCGGGCCATTGGCTGCATGCGGAAAACCCGGAAGGTTTTCTGGCGACGCTGAGGGAGTTTCTGGCGGCCTGAATGTTCCGCGGAAAAAACTTCATTCACCCGCGACGCTTCGAAAGCCACGCTTCCATCCGGGCCAGGGCCTCATCAATCACCGCATCTCCCTTGCAGAAGGCGAAGCGCGCATAATGCGAAGGCGCATCTTCGCTGGCATAGAAGGCGGTCACTGGAATCGCGGTGACTTTCGCTTCTTCCGTCAGCGTGCGGCAGAAGGCGACATCATCACCATTGAAGCCCAGCGGGCGGAAATCGGTGGTGATGAAATAGGAACCCTTGGTCGGCAGCACATCAAAGCCAAGCCGCGCGAGGCCGGCGCCAAGCTTATCGCGCTTCGCCTGCAAATGCGTCGAAAGCCCGTTGAAATAGGCGTTATCCTTCATGAGCCCCACCGCCACACCGCGCTGCAAATTGGGCGCGGTGGTGAAGGTCAGGTTCTGGTGCGCCTTCGTCACATTTTGGGCAAGGCTGCGATCCGCCGTGATATAGCCGATCTTCCAGCCGGTCAGGGAAAAGGTCTTGCCGGCGCTGCCAACCCGCATGCAGCGTGCGCGCATGCCAGGCAGCGTCATCAGCGGAATATGCTTCGCGCCATCAAAGGTCAGGTGTTCATAGACCTCATCGCAAATCGCGTAGCAATCATGCGCCTCGAGCAGGCCCGCGATGAAGCGGAGTTCTTCTTCGGTGAAGACCTTGCCGGTCGGGTTCATCGGTGTGTTCAGCAATACGGCCTTGGTCTTCGGCCCAAAAGCCGCCGCCAACTCCGCGCGCGGCAGCGCCCATTCCGGCGGGCTAAGCCGCACCAGCTTCGGCACCGCACCAAGCAACCGCACCACTGGCAAATAGGTGTCATAAAGCGGTTCAATCAGCACGCATTCATCGCCGGGATTGAGCACGGCCATGAGGCAGGCGGTGATGGCCTCCGTGGCGCCTGAGGTTACCACCACCTCGGCATTCGGGTCGGCTTCAATGCCGTAGAAGCGCTTATTGTGATGCGCGACCGCTTGGCGGAGCTCCGGCACGCCGCTCATGGGTGGGTATTGGTTGCGGCCATCCAGCAGCGCGGCGGCGGCGGCATGGATCACATCGGCCGGGCCATCATAATCAGGAAAACCCTGGCCCAGATTGACCGCGCCATGCTGATTGGCGAGTGCCGACATGACGGTGAAAATGGTGGTGCCAATGCCTGAAAGGACTTCGTTCTGCGGCTTCATCTAACCTGCCCGACTGCTTTGAACCCTGGCTGGTCGTGGCCAGCCCTGCCCGCTTATGGGGTGCGATGCGGCGGGGGGCAAGCCATCGGGCGGTCATGCCACGATTTTGGGCTTTATGAACAAAAATTAGGCGCTCCTTGCCCAGAAAAGTGTTTTTCTTGCCTGGGCGAGATTGTCCCCGGCTACCGCCGCATGCCATATGCAGCGCGAGTGAGCGGGGCGTGGCACCGCCGAGCATGGCATGGGGTCAACCCCATGATGGGACGGGAGCGATGAAAAAGATCGAGGCCATCATAAAACCCTTCAAACTGGATGAGGTGAAGGACGCGCTGCATGAAATCGGCCTTCAGGGCCTGACAGTCATCGAAGCGAAGGGTTTTGGCCGGCAAAAGGGCCATACGGAGCTCTATCGCGGCGCCGAGTATGTTGTTGATTTTCTGCCCAAGGTGAAAGTGGAAGTGATTTGCAGCGACGACATGCTGGACCGCGCCGTGGAAGCCATTCAGGCCGCCGCCCGCACGGGCCGGATCGGCGATGGCAAGATTTTTGTATCGGATATCGCAGAAGTGATCCGTATTCGCACCGGCGAGCGGGGCGAGGACGCGGTCTGAGGCTTTTGAGTTTCGCCCCACCCCATCTCGGCAGGGGTTGCGGGGCGAGGGTGGCAGGAATAGACCCTGCCCCGCCTGAGTAAGCCAGATGGGTGCCTTTGAAGGCGCCTGGCTGGTGCCGGACTGGGCCGCGGGATACCGAAGTCGCGGCTCGGGGCAGTTTCTTTCGGGGTTCGCTAGCAGGGAATAGGATTGCACAGGATGGCCAAGAAGCCAGCAGCCGCCGCGGGTGGCAATGCCGTCTCCAAGGTTATGGAGATGATCAAGGAACACAGCGTCGAATATGTGGATTTCCGTTTCACGGATCCGCGCGGCAAGTGGCAGCACACCGCCCAGCATGTTTCGACCATTGAGCCGGAAATCTTCGAAGAAGGGATCATGTTTGATGGTTCCTCGATCGCGGGCTGGAAGGCGATCAATGAATCAGACATGATCCTGATGCCGGATGCGACGACGGCGGTGATGGATCCCTTTTCGGCCAAGCCGCAGATGATCCTGTTCTGCGACATTTATGAGCCCTCCACCGGCCAGCGCTATAACCGCGACCCGCGCTCCACCGCGAAGAAGGCGGAAGAATTCCTGAAGTCCACCGGGATTGGCGATACCGCCTTCTTCGGCCCGGAAGCGGAATTCTTCGTGTTCGACAATGTGAAGTTCGGCACG
>JBIKWX010000371.1:0-2847 GCA_044356095.1 Roseomonas sp. | reverse complement strand
GGCGGCAGCTGCGCCTGTTCCATGCCGCTGGTGGAAAGTGCTGCCCAGACTGGCAAGGTCGGGCAGGCGCGCATGACGGCAAGGCCGGTTTCGATACCTTCGCAAAGGCCGAGCAAACCTTGTGCGGTGATCGCGCCAAGCCGCACCGTGCCGCCGGCGGTCTTGCCGAGCATCATGCGCGGCTTTGCGATGGCCGCCTTGCTGACCTTGTCCTGAGCCTCCGCAAGATAGGTCCGGTGCAGTGCCACCACTTCACCGGCCATGTTGCGAATGAGCCCGACCATCGCGGGATAGCCGGTGCGGGTTTCGTAATGCGTCAGATCGGGGTGAAACAGCAGATCCGCATCGGGCGGGATGATCAGGCCGCGACCTTCAAGGTAGCGTTGCGCTGCCGTGCCCTGGATGGGTGCGGCGTTGTCGCGAATAAAGGCGATGTCCAGCGATGCATCGCGTTCCGGCTTTGGCGCTGCTGGCGGTTCCTGCCGCTTGGGGCCTTCGCCCTGCCAGCCGGTGATGCCAGCCGCATGGGCGAATAGCGCGCGATCGGCAAGGCCCGTTCCCTGCGCCAAGGTGGCAAGCGGCCCGCCGCCCTGGCCACCGTCGAAATCATGCCAATCCCCGGCATGATCACCGCGCAGCATGATGACGCAGGAGCCTGATTTACGTGGCGGCGCACCTTGGATATTGGCCAGCCGCCATTCATCACCCTGACGGCGGCCCTTTGGAAACAGTGCCGGCACCCAGCGCTCAGCGCTGCCGCGCAAGCGGCGCACGATCTCATCGAGATCGTAGCGGATGGGCGCCGGATCGATCTGGTTCAGGTCAATCAAGGATCACCAGCCCACGCTCTGCGCGTGTGATCGCGGTGTAGAGCCAGCGCTTGCGGTCCTCCTCGGTGCGCGACAACTGATCGTCATAGACAATCACATTGGGCCAGGAGCTTCCTTGAGCCTTGTGGCAGGTGATCGCATAACCCCAGGAGGTTTCGATCATGCCGCGCATATCGCGCCAGTCACGCCTTTCGCGTTCCGGGTCGCGCTGCACATGCTCGTCGTAATGGCCCTTGTAAAAGCGGTGCCGCCCGGAGATTTCGTCGCCATCCTCAGTGGTGACGCTGGCGCGAAAGCTGAGCGGCCCGTCATCCTCAATATCGCGGAGGGTCACGAACATGCCATTGATCAGGCCAAGATCGTGGCGGTTCTTGAGACAGATGATCTTTTCGTCGCACCCTTGCGGATAAGCAAAAGGAAAGCCCGCAGCCGCCTTCATTTGGCTATTGAGCCAGAGCCTTGTGTTGTTGCGCCCGCAAATTACCTGACCACCGCGCAGCATTTGCTCGGGGCCAACCGCACGGCGTGGCATTTTCCAGACATGCGCATCATGCGCGCCGGGGGGAATCTCGATGCCCTGCCGCGCCATGGTAGCAAGGCGAATGATCGCACTTTCCTCTGCCTGGCGATGGATTTCCGTCAGCATGATATCGGGCGTGGCCATGGTGAAAGCGCCAGTGCCCTTGATCGGCGGCAATTGGCCGGGATCGCCCAGCACCAGGATCGGCTTGCCAAAGGCCAGCAGATCGGCGGCCATTTCCTCACCGACCATGGAAACCTCGTCCAGCACCAGCAGTGACGCATCGCGCAGCCGCGATTGCTCATTCAGCAGAAAGGTCGGGCGATGGATATCGGCCAGGCGCAATTCCAGGCGCCGGATTTGTGTCTCGGCAAAGGCACGTTCGGCATATCCCATGCGGCCCAGGCTGCGTTGCAGGTCAAACAGCTCCTTTTCAACGCGGGCGATTTCCTCCGGTGTCGCGTCCGAGACGCGATAGATCAGGGAATGGATGGTGGAGGCTGGCGTGCCCTTGCGTGTCATCACCAGCGCGGCCTTGCCGGTAAAGGCTGCATAGAGCACCGCGCTGCTGAGGCTCTGGTCCGGCTGTTCCTCCAGACCAAGCGCATCAATGGCGGAACGGGTGGTGGTGGTCTTGCCCGATCCGGCATAGCCAAATAGGCGAAACACCTGCTGCCGCGCGCTGCGATTGTGATACCAATCGACAATCGCCTTGATGGCGGCTTCTTGTTGCGGTGAGGGTGTAAAGCTCATGCGTGTCTCTCCCAACAGCGGGCCGCGTAGGGGCAGACGCGGCAGAGGTAGAAATCGGCTTGTGTGGCAATGCGGGGCGGCAACTCGCGGGCCTCGGCGGCGCGAAGGACATCAACCGCGCGATCGGACAGGCGCTGTGCTTCGGCTGCGTCAAAGGGCACTGCCTCATGATGGAGTGCCAGGCTGTCGCGGTTGACGGCGGTGAGGAGTGCGACCTCCAATTCGAAATAGGCCATGTAAAGCTGCACCTGCGCGAAATAGATCGGCTTTGATTGGCGCAGCCCGTGCTTGACCAGATCGGTCCAGGATTTCTGGCCAAGCGCTTTTGATTCCCAGAGCGCCGGCCAGCGAATGCCGATATCCGGCCCGGCGACGATCACCCCATCGGCATGGCCACGCAGCTTGCCGCCGGCGCTGGTAAAGCCGAATTGTGTGCCCTCGGCATTGCGGTCGCGGAGGTCAAAACCCGCCTGACGCAGCCAGCGAACGGCGAGCGCTTCTATCTGATGCCCAGCATCAAAGATGCGGAGAATGCCCGCGGGAAAATCCCGTCCGGTATCCTTGGGCGTATGCGTCACCTCATAGACCAGCTTGCGCGCGCATTCCTCGCCAATGCGGCTGCCACCCAGATAATCGCGTGGTGCCTGACGCTGGTTGCGCGCGGTGATGGCTGCATCGATATGGGCATTGACGCGCGCGGTGGTATCGGCGCGGCCGTCGGCGGCAATGCCATAGATCAGGCCG
>JBIKWX010000370.1:0-2848 GCA_044356095.1 Roseomonas sp. | reverse complement strand
ATCGGCTTCCTGGAAGGCATCATTGCCGATCAGATGGGTCGGCACCTGGCCCGTGAGGCAGATCACCGGGATGGAATCCATCAGCGCATCCACAAGGCCCGTCACGGCATTGGTCGCACCGGGGCCAGAGGTCACCAGCACCACGCCAACCTTGCCGGTGGACCGCGCATAGCCTTCCGCCGCATGCACCGCCGCCTGTTCATGGCGGACCAGGATGTGGCGAATGGCGTTTTGCTGGAAAATCGCGTCATAGATCGGCAGCACCGCGCCGCCGGGATAGCCGAAGATGACCTCAACGCCGTTATCCTTCAGCGCGCGCAATACGACCTCGGCACCCGACATGGTCAGGGCATCAGAGGCGGGCGGGGCTTGGGTCGCGGCGGACATGGGTGACTTCCTTCATGAAAAACAACCGGCCCCAATGGTTCGGGGCCGGCGAGGGCGGTCTGTTAGACCCTCGAATCGGGGACGTCAACGGATAAAATCAAGAAATGCGAAAAATTTGGCTGATTCACTTTCCGAAAATTGCGCTAAATCTTCAAATCGCGCATTTATGATATAGGTCCGCTCGGGCGGGGCCAGTTCATGGTGGCGGAACCAGGTGGCCTGACGCTTGGTGTATTGCCCGGTCGCCAGGATGGCGCGGGCCCAGGCTTCGTCTGCCCCCAGCTTCCCGGCCAGCATGGCCGAGAGTTCCGGCACGCCATGGGCGCGCATGGCGGGCAGGCTGGGATCAAGCCCTTGGGCCAATAGGGCACGCACTTCCTCCGCTGCGCCGGCCTTGATCATCGCCGCCCAACGCTGGGCGATGGCAGCGCGCAATTCCGCCCGCGGCGGATCGAGCAATATGGCGGCAAAGCGCCAGGGGACGGGGCTGGCGCTGGCTTCGGCCTGCCAAGCCGCAATGCCACGCCCGGTGCCGCGCCAAACCTCCCAGGCGCGGGCCAAGCGCTGGCCGTCACTGGGGCGGAGCCGCGCGGCGGAGGCAGGGTCTTCAGCCGCAAGCCGTGCATGCAGGGCAGCCGCGCCTTCTTCGGCCAAAAGGCGCCGGGCTTCTTCCCGCGCCGGCGCCGGGATGGGGGGGATGGCGGCGATGCCCTGCGTCAGGGCCGCGCAATACATGCCCGTACCGCCGCAAATGATGGGAAGCCGCCCTGCGGCGCGCACTTCATCCATGGCCTTGAGCGCGGCATCGCGCCACCAGGCGACGGAGGCGGCCTCAGCGGCAGGACGCACACCGTAAAGCAGATGTGGCGCGCGGGCCTCATCCGCCACACTCGGGCGGGCGGTGATGATGTGGAGTTCCCGATAAAGCTGCATGCTATCGGCATTGATGATGGCCCCACCCAGGCGTTCAGCGATGGCCAGCGCAAGGGCGGATTTGCCGGAGGCGGTCGGACCAACCACGAATAGCGCCTTTGGTAGCGGAGCGGCCGATTCACCGCTCCGGTCATTCGACCTCCGCGGATCGGACGCTCTAGGTTGAAACTCGTTCATGGCGCGGGCATAGGCCGGATATGGAAAAGGTTTTGACCCTGATCGCGCCGCGCGGCGCGCTTTCCCCGGAACATCATGCCAAGGCCGCCGCAGCGCTGCGAAACGCGGGCGCTGAAATTGGTGCCGTGGCGCCGCTTGCCGCGCATGAGGCCGCGGATATCCCCTTCGCCGGCCTGCCTTTGGATGTCGCGGATCGCGCGGCACGTGCGGCGCTGGAAGGCAGCCCCGTGGATGCCATCGCGCAGGAGGCAGCGGGGCGGCGGAAGCGCCTGCTGATTGCCGATATGGACAGCACCATGGTCACCAGTGAGACACTCGATGAGCTGGCGGGTGAGGCTGGGCTCAAGGATGAAATCTCGGCCATTACGCGCCGCGCCATGAATGGCGAATTGGATTTCGAAGGCGCGCTGCGCGAGCGCGTTGGCATGCTGAAGGGCCTCGCGCTGGAGGCTTTGGAGCGCACCTGGGCCACCACCGCGCTGATGCCCGGCGCCGAGGAATTGGTCGCGACCATGCGGGCCCATGGCGCGCGCTGCGCGCTGGTTTCTGGCGGCTTCACCTTTTTCACGGGCCGGGTCGCGGAACGGCTCGGCTTTCATGAACATTACTCCAATACCCTGCTGCATGAGGCCGGCCGGCTGACCGGCCAGGTAGGCGAGCCCATTCTGGGGCGCAACGCCAAGCTGGTTACGCTGAAGCGCCTGGCAGCGGAAGAAGGGATTGATCTGGCGGCGAGCCTCGCGGTCGGCGATGGCGCGAATGATCTGGACATGCTGGGCGCGGCAGGGCTTGGCATTGCCTTCAAGGCCAAGCCCGTAGTGGCGGCGGCAGCGCGGGCGCGGGTGGATCACGCGGATTTGCGGGCGCTTTTGTTTGCGCAGGGGTATCAGGGGGAAGAGTTTCGGCAAGGCGTTTGAGGCTGCGGGGCTTCGGGCAGGGTTGGAAAAAGCTTGACTGCGGTGCTACCTGGTATTACCAACCTACCGCATGACGATGAAATCCTCCATCTCCCTCGGCGATGAACAGCACGCCTTCGCCAAGACGCTGGTTGATGCCGGGCGGTTCCCGAGCATGAGCGCCGTGTTGCAGCAAGGGGTCGAACTTTTGCGCCAGCAAATTGAAGCTGAGGCCTTGGAGCGTGCGGCGCTCGCGGAAGTGCTGCAGCAACGGCGCGCGGGCAGGTTCATCTCCGGCGACAAGATGGATGAGCGCATCGCGGCGATGCTGGCCCGCAAGCGCCAGGCCCATGCCGCACAGGATTGAATTCGCCGAAGCTTCTGAGCGTGATCTTGAACTGATTTTCGATCATTTGTTCGAAAGCTATCTTGGCTTCGGCGAAAGCACTGTCCAT
>JBIKWX010000369.1:0-2861 GCA_044356095.1 Roseomonas sp. | reverse complement strand
GCATTTCGCCCCACAGGGATTTCGTTTTCGCATGCCCTTGTCGTTCCTCGGCGGAGACTTTCAGCAAGGGCGTGGTGGCGGTTGCGATGAAATAGGCAACCGCATTGGCCGCAATCGCAGGCCATACCCCGGCAACGGCGATCAAAGGCCCGGCCAGTGCTGGCCCCACAAAACGCGCCACATTGAAGCAAAGCGAATTGAGCCCGACCGCCGCCGTCAAATCATTGCGCGGGACCAATCCTGGCATGAGCGATTGCCGCGCTGGCTGCGCGAAGGAAGATGCAATGCCGTTCAGCACCTCAAGCGCCAGCAAGGTATAGATATCAAGCTTGCCGAGTGCCACCAGCAGCGCGATCACCGCGGCCATGACGCCAATCATCGCCTGGCTCCAGAAAGTGAGCTTCAGGCGATCCGTGCGATCCGCAATGGCGCCGGCAATGGGGCTGACCACTACGGCGGGCGCCAGATCGCAAAAAGCCACCATGCCGACCCAGAAGGCGCTATCGGTCAATTCCCAGGCAAACCAGGAAATGGCGATGCGATGCATCCAAAGCCCGGTCCAGGAAATCAGCGAGGCAGTGAAGAAGACCTTGGCGTTACGATGGGCAAGCGCGCGTGTCAGGACCGAAAGGGATGCCATGCGCGCTTCTGGCCCTCAGCGCCGTCCGCGGATATTTTGCGGGCGTTGCGCGCCTGGGTCCATCGGTGGCTGGCCGGTGCCGGCATTGCGGATGCATTCGCGAATCAATTCATCGCGCAGGGTTTGCTGCCGGAAGCTATCGGAACGCAGCCGTGCAACCGGCACATCATTCGTCATGTCGCTATCGCCGAAATTTGCATCTGCCCGCATCAACTGACCGCGTTCGCGGAAATTGACGACGCGCTCTGCCTCCTGGGTGCAAATACGCTGCAATTCCGGCGTGGCACCGGCAGTGGCCGCGCGCGACGTGGGCGGCGCTTCCTGCTGCGCGCAGGCGGCCAGAACAAGAAGCAAGGGCAAAAATCGGATCATGAGGGGGCTCCCGCAGGAATCGCGCGTGACAATAGCCCGGTCAGGCCCGCTTCGTCGAACCGGCCGGCCGGATCAAGCGGCAGGCTGGCCGCGGCGCGCAGCAAGGCCGGGTGCAATTCCGCCCCGGTCGTGCGGATTGTGAAAAATCCCTTGAGCCGCGCCATCCGCCCCATGGCTTCGATCAGGGCCAAAAGCCTCAGGCAAATCGCGAGGCCCTGAGGGTTCGCCAGCCCATGGCGCGCATCCACCGCTTCCGCCCAGCAGGCGGCATCGGCATCGGCCAGCAGCAATTCCATCGGCTCCCCATCCGCACGGAGAAACACCAGGCGGCGCGGGCTGCCCCAGATCTCGGCCCCTGCGGCACCACGCGCCGCTTCCCAGGCACCCAGCAGATCGCGCGCCGTCACGGCGGGGGTTTCCTCGGGCGGGAAGGGGATGGCGTAGGTCAGCGCCCCATCGGTGCTTGGGATGATCCTGATCGGGCTGGTCATGCGACCCCTTTTTGGACCGGCTGGCAGCGCCGCGCCAGCCATGGGCTGCGCGCACCGCTTGACGCGGGCCATGGGCGCGGCACTCTTTGTGTCATGACCGACATCGCAGACCTGACCGCTTCTGAGGCCGCGCGGCGCATCGCCGCTGGCTCCCTGACCGCCACCGCGCTCGCTGAGGCGTGCCTCGCGCGCATCACCGAACGCGAGCCTGAGGTGCGCGCCTTTGCCTGGCTTGATCCCGCGCTGGTGCGGCGTGGGGCGGCGGCCTTGGACAAGGGCGGGCCGCCCGCGCCGCTCAAGGGCATTCCGTTTGGCGTGAAGGATGTGCTGGATACTGCCGATATGCCTTCCCAATATGGCTCGCCGATTTGGGCGGGGCATCGGCCGCGCAGTGATTCAGCCGCCGTCGCCATGGCGCGTGCGGCTGGCGCGCTGATTATCGGCAAGACCATCACGACAGAATTCGCCACGCGCCATCCGGGGGCGACGACCAATCCCGCAAACAAGCACCACACGCCGGGCGGGTCTTCATCCGGTTCGGCAGCGGGGGTCGCGGCGGGGTTTTTTCCGCTCGCTTTCGGCACGCAAACCGGTGGCAGCATTATTCGCCCGGCAGCTTTTTGCGGCATTGTCGGCTTCAAGCCGAGCTTCGGTGCCATCCATCGCGGTGGCATGAAGGTAATGAGCGAAAGCCATGACACAATCGGCGTCATGGCGCGCAGTGTCGCCGATTGCGCGCTTTCCATGGGCGCGATGACGGGGCGGGATTACGGCAACCCCGAAGCCAAACTACCCCGCGCGCCGCGCTTGGCTCTCACCCTTGGCCCGCCCGCGGCCAAGGCAGCGCCCGAGACTTTGGCGCTGATGGAACGCGCCATCGCTGCTTGCAGAAAGGCAGGCGCTGAGGTGGTGGAAATCACTCTTCCCGCGGTGATGACCGAAGCCTTTGATGCGCATGAATATGTGACGAATATGGAAAGCGTGCAGTCCTTGGGCTGGGAATTAGTGGCAGCGCGGGCGCAGCTTTCAGACACGATCAAGGAAAAACTTGATTGGGCAAAGCGCTTTCCAACCGTGCAGCTTGATGCGTGCAAGCTGGTGCAAGCCAAGGCGCGCGCGGCGCTGCCTGGCGCGATTGAAGGGTTTGATGCGGTGATTACGGCTTCTGCCGCCGGGGAAGCGCCGGCGGGGATTGGCTGGACGGGTGATGCGGCCTTCAATTCGCTGTGGACGCTGCTGCACGGGCCATGCGTGACGGTGCCGGCGGGGGCGGGGCCGAAGGGCTTGCCGCTTGGGGTGCAAATCGCGGGGCGCATGGGGGAAGATGCGAAGGTGCTGGCGATTGGGGAATGGGTGAG
>JBIKWX010000368.1:0-2868 GCA_044356095.1 Roseomonas sp. | reverse complement strand
TAACATCTTCCGTCTCTATGAGGGGAATGATCTGGTCAATGGCGGCAATGGCGTTGACATGGTGGATTATTCGGGCGCTGGCGATGTTGTCATACAGCTTGGTCTTGGACGCAGTTGGGTTGATTTGGTGGGTGAGTCCGATACGCTGATCAGCATCGAAAACGCGCGTGGCGGGGATGGCGACGATACGATTAATGGCAGTGATGGGGATAATCTTCTGATTGGTGGCGCTGGGGACGATTATCTATCCGGTGGGTTGGGCAATGACACAGTGGATTACAGCTCGGCCACTACTGCGGTCACTGTGGATCTGGAGGCACGCGTCGCCTATGATGGGCTTGGCGGAACGGATGAGCTGAACAGCTCTTATTATAATGAAGCCTTTATCGGTTCCAGCTTCAATGACAGCCTCTTGGGGGCTTCAGCGGCAGAAAGC
This sequence comes from Roseomonas sp., assembly GCA_044356095.1. Lineage (GTDB taxonomy): Bacteria > Pseudomonadota > Alphaproteobacteria > Acetobacterales > Acetobacteraceae > Neoroseomonas. The sequence goes on along the minus strand of JBIKWX010000368.1, from coordinate 2,432 downwards.
CTTTTTGGCGATAGTGGAGACGACACCATTTCTGGTGCTGGCGGGCATGATTGGCTGGATGGTGGCAGCGGGACCGATTCACTTGTTGGCGGTGAAGGGAATGACACGTTTTTTGCCGCCTCCGACAGCGGCGGTGGCTTTGGCGGTGGCTATCCCTTCCCAGGTCCAGCCTCTTCGGCTGACACCATGCTCGGCGGTAATGGAGATGATCTCTTCATCGTTTCGTCATCAACGACGCTGGTTATTGATGGCGGCACCGGCCATGATACGATCGAATGGTCCGGCTCATCCGGTCCTGTGATGCCTACCTTCTATGCCGATGGCGCCGATGGGTCGGAAAATGACGCGCTTTCGTTCATGGGGCCTCCCGGCCTTTTTGACAATGTCACGGGCATTGAGGCGCTTAGAATAACCGGGGCCTCCCCCTACATCGCCCTTTCTGCCAGCATCATCGAAGCCATGTCGGATACCGACAGCCTGGCAATCTACGGTAGCGGCGCCATTACCTTCACCGATGAAGGCTGGACCGAAGGCCCCGTCATCGGGTCCATGCGGAACTTCACCAATGGATTGGTGACCGTGGCTGCCTCCTCAACGCTGCAAGTCCAGGGCAATGTACAGATGCCAACGGACGGCAACGACGTAATGGTCGGCACTGCTTCCGCTAACCAGCTCTTCGGCCTTGGCGGCAATGACACGCTGAACGGCCTGGACGGCAATGATATGCTCAATGGGGGCAGCGGCGCCGATTGCATGAATGGTGGCAACGGCGATGATTTCTTCCACGTGGACAATGCGCTTGATCTGGTGCTGGAAGCCGGTGGCGGTGGTTCAGACACGGTAAGCACCTCGGTCAGCTTCACCATGCCCAATCATGTCGAACAGATCATGATTGCTGCGGGCGTGACCGGCATCACCATCACGGGCAGCAGCGGCGCGGATATCATCATCGGCAATGGGCTCGCGAATAACTTCAATGGCGGCGCGGGGGATGACATTATTCTCGCGCAGAATATCGCCGTGCAGGATATTCTGGCGCTCTTCGCCTTTCCCTGACAGGGCGGGACAATAAGGCCCGTCTGCTGAATCCGTTCAACGCCGCGCAGCCGCTCCCGAGGGCCGTGCCTCTGCCACTTCCATCGGGCCTGCGCCTGCTTTCGGCAGGCACATGATGCGCGTGCGCGTCGCCGGGCCAGGGGCGCCGCCGCCACGGAGCCGCAAATCCACCTCTGGCGTGGTGGGCACGGGCTTCAGGCTCGGTTCACGCGTGCCAATCAGCATCACGGCACCGCGACCGGAAGCGCAGAGCCCCGCCATGGCAGAGCCGGGCAAAGGGATCACCCCCGGCGCAGGACCGGGCACAAAACCATTGCCACTCAATGCAGCCATAACGCGCTGCTGATAAACCAGGCCGCGCTCTGGCGTGGCGGAGTGATAGGTTGCAACCGCCTGGTTCCAATCCCCAGTGCGCGCGTGCAATTCGCGCAGGAACCGTACCGCATAGGCGACATTCGTCGCGGGGTCGAAGCCCGCTTCCAGGCTGGCAAAGGCTTGCGGGTGATGCAGCAAATTGATCTGCATGCAGCCGATATCAATGGAGCGCACACCGCGTGCCTGGATCGCGCGCACTTCCTGGATCGCCTCAGCATTGGAAGCGGCGTAGCGGCCATCACCTGCGGCGTTATAGGACCAGGGCCAGGGCTGCACGCTGCCATCCGGCGCGCGGCGCCCGGTTTCAACCTTGGCAACGGCGCCGAGCAAACCCGGCGGCATGCCTGCATCACGCTCTGCCGCCGCAATGGCGGCCGCGCAAAGCCCCCAGGGTTCGGGAAGCACAGGTGGCGCGGGGCGCGCGGCGGCATTGGTCGCGGCGGGGCGTTGCGGGCTGGCGGGCCTATCGGGCGCGGCGAAAGCAGTCAGCGGGGCCAACAAAAAAACGCCAAGGCCAAGCCAAAGCTTGGCGGCACCCAGGCCAAAAACCGATCCCGCTGGCTTTCCCATGCGCATTCCCTAGGCCCGCGCGCTGCCCTAGGTCAACCGAAACCCGCTCAGAAATGATCCGCCCGCAGCACCTGGCAATCTGACAACGTCACAATCGCGGGCCGCGCCCCGAGCAATTCACCCTCTGCCGCCAGCACTTGCGAAGCCACCTCGGCCGAGGTGATGCAGAGCACCAGAACATTGTCATCAACGCCGCCCGGGTCTCCCGCGCGGCGAATCCCCTGATGGCCGCGCCCGGCCAGCACGGGCAGGATGGTCCAGCCGGTGGCACCCATGCGGTCCAGCAGCAGGGTTACTGCCTCGGCCCGCACGGCCTCCACAATGATTTCGATTCGCTTGCGCGTATGCATATCCCCGACCCCCCGTTTATTGTGTGGCCAGCCGCGCCGCCCAAAGCCAGAGCGGGATGCCAGCCAGCACATTGAAGGGGA
>JBIKWX010000367.1:0-2874 GCA_044356095.1 Roseomonas sp. | reverse complement strand
AATACATCAACGGCTTCTATAACCCGCGCCGCAGGCATTCAGCGTTGGGAAGCAAAAGCCCCCTGGCTTTCGAACGCCAAGCAGCCTAAATGAGTAATCAGAGCGGCATAAATACGCGACAAGTCCAACAAGTTCATGAATCACGGCATCATGGCCCTAATTCTTTTCTCCCCGAGGTACTGTTCATAAAGAGTGAGCCGCTTTTGGGCGAGGTCAGTAAGTGAAGACCTGTAATGCAGTAATAGCGGGGGCAGAGTCTCCGCGAAATGACAAGCCGTGAAATGTCCAGTGCGTGTCGCTCGGAGCTCGGGCATTTCCACACGGCAGCGATCCTGCGCAAATGGGCAGCGCGTATGAAAGCGACAGCCGGGAGGAGGTTTAAGGGGGCTCGGCACATCACCTTGCAGCGGCTTGACCTGCCCCCTGCGGCGCGGGTCCGGCTGCGGGATGGCGGCGAGCAGCGCACGCGTATAGGGATGCTGCGGTGCTTCGAACAAGGCGCGCTTCGGCGCATTTTCAACAATCTGGCCAAGGTACATCACCGCGATGCGATCCGCGACATGCTTCACGACAGCAAGATCATGCGCAATGAAAAGATAGGAAAGGCCAAGCCGGGCTTGCAGATCCTTCAGCAGATTTATTACCTGAGCCTGGATCGAAACATCCAAGGCGCTGACAGGTTCATCGCAGACAATCAGCTCAGGATTGACCGCAAGGGCACGCGCGATGCCGATACGCTGCCGCTGCCCGCCAGAAAATTCATGCGGATAGCGCTGCGCATGAAAATCTCGCAACCCGACCAGGCGCAGCAATTCAAGCGCCCGCGCGCGGCGCGATGCATCATCACCAATGCGATGCACCACCATGGGCTCGGTCAATGTTTCGGTGACCGTCAAGCGCGGATTGAGGCTGGCGAAAGGGTCCTGGAAAATGATCTGCATGCGCCGTCGCATGGCACGCTGGGCAGCACCCTTCACTTCGGTGATATCATTACCATCAAAGGCGATGCGCCCCGCGCTTGGTTCGATCAGGCGCAACACAAGCCTGGCGGTAGTTGATTTGCCACAGCCGGATTCCCCAACAAGTGCCAGGGTTTCGCCGCGATGCACATCAAAGGAAACACCATCCACCGCGCGCACAACGCCAATCTGCTTGGCCAATATAAGGCCCTTACGCACAGGATAATGCTTCGCAAGATCACGCACGGAAATCAGAGGCGCTGAGGTCATGGAACCACTGCCTCAATCGGCGCATGCAAGCACGCAACAGCATGGCCAGGCTGTATGGATTTAAGTGCAGGGACTTCCTTGGTGCAGGCATCCTCGGCAAAGGGGCAACGGGGGTGAAAGCGGCAGCCAGCCGGCAAAGCAAAGGGCGGCGGCACGCTACCTTCAATGGCAAGCAGCGTTTCCCGTTCCTCATCCAGGCGCGGCACTGAACCAAGAAGCCCGATGGTGTAGGGGTGCTGGGGGTCTTCGAAAAGCCTGCTTGCGGAGGCGCGTTCAACGATGCGTCCCGCATACATCACCGCAACTTCATCCGCCATTTCGGCAATCACACCAAGATCATGCGTGATCAGGATGATGGACATGCCGAATTCGGCCTGCAATTCCCTGAGCAGATCAAGGATCTGAGCCTGGATTGTCACATCCAGCGCGGTGGTTGGTTCATCGGCAATCAAAAGCTTGGGCTGGCAGGATAGCGCCATGGCAATCATCACGCGTTGGCGCATGCCGCCTGAAAGCTGATGTGGATATTCATCAAAGCGGCGTTCTGGCGCCGGAATGCGCACCCGCTTAAGCGCAGCAATAGCCCGCGCCTTCAATACCTGCGCTGATGCCTTTGGATCATGCGCGCGCATCGCTTCGGTAATCTGAAAACCAATCTTATGAACCGGATTGAGGCTGGTGAGCGGTTCCTGAAAAATCATCGCCAGATCGGCACCACGCATTCCGCGCATGGATGCTTCATCAAGTGCCAGAAGATCACGCCCATCAAACATGATGCGGCCAGCCGCAATTCGTCCTGGCCGCGCCACAAGCCGCATGACGGATAAGGACAGTACGGATTTCCCGCAGCCGCTTTCACCAACAATCCCCAGGGTGCGCCCCTTTGGAACCTCAATATCCACACCGTCAACCGCAGGAATATCGCCGGCCATGCTGCGGAAGACCGTGCGCAGCCCCTCAATCCGCAGCAAAGGCGGCGTTTCAGGCATATCCGTCAGACTTGCCAATTGAGCTCAGGACCAATGGAAGGTTGGCGGTGCAATTTTCTCCGCCTGACGATGCGCCCAATCCTGCTTTGGCACATTGGCGATGACGCGTTGCTGCGCTTCATGCAGATGCTCGGCTGCTTGGCGGTAATCCATCGTCAGTACCTCACCATTTTCCACCACCTTGCGGCCATCCACGAATACCGCCTTCAAGGCGCGGTCACCGGCGGCATAGATCAGGCTGCGAATGGGGTCATAGGCCGGGCGAATCATCGGGTGGGTGATATCCACCAAGGAGAAATCCGCCTTGCAGCCCGCCGCAAGCCGGCCAATGTCATCGCGCCCCAACGCCAGCGCGCCGCCAATCGTCGCAGCGTTGAACAGATCCGTGGTGCGGAGTGTGCGCGGTGAATTGGCTTGGGTGCGTGCGATATGCGCAGCAAGCCGCATTTCATCCAGCATGTTATGCGGATAAGTATCCGTACCGATCCCCATATTCACACCATTCCGCATATATCTACCCAAATCGCGAAGCGCGATGCCACGGCGCGCGAAAACCGTCGGGCAATGCGCAACGGTCGTACCGGTTTCCGCCAGCCGCTTCAAATCGGTTTCGGTATGCCAGCGGGTGGACGGATGATCATCCAGGAAAATCCCAT
>JBIKWX010000366.1:0-2880 GCA_044356095.1 Roseomonas sp. | reverse complement strand
CCCCCGATGGCACCACCATGCTGCTGTCCAACATCGCCTCTCAGGGCATTGCGCCGGCCATCCTGCCCACCATGCCCTATGATGTGCTGCGCGATTTCACCCATATCGGGCTGCTCGCCGCGGTGCCGAGTGCGATTGCGGTCTCCGCCACCGGCCCCTGGCAGAACCTGCCCGCGCTGCTCGCCGCCGCGCGTGAGAAACCGGGCAGCATTCGCTTCGGGTCCAATGGCAATGGCACGTCGTCTCACGCCAAGCTCGAAATCCTGAAGCGGCTGGCGGGGGTGGATATCACCCATGTGCCCTATCGCGGCGCGGCGCCGGCGGCGACGGATGTGATTGCCGGCAATATTGATGGGCTGATCGCGGCCATCCCCGATGTCGGGCGCAATGAACGGCTACGCTTGCTCGCCATGACGACGCCGGAACGCCTGCCGCGCTGGCCCAGTGTGCCATCTGTCGCGGAACTCGGCCTCGGGCAATTGGTGGCGGCGAATTGGTTCGGCATTAGCGGCCCGGCGGGCATCCCGGCCCCCGTGGCGGATCGGCTCAACGCGGCCTTGGTGGAAAGCCTGGCCACGCCCGCCATTGCTGAACGTCTGGTGGAATTGGGCGCTGCCCCCAACCGGCTGGACCGCGTTGCCTTCACAGCCCTGGTGGAGGCCGACATGAAGCGCTGGGCGCAGATTGTGCGCGAAGCCGGCATCAAGGCTGACTAACCCACCTGGCACGGTGATTGCCTAGCTTCCAGGCATAGGCGGCGATATCGCGGGAAACCGGGCCATTCTGCCCGTTTTTTAGGCGGTAGATGCCAGTCTGACAGCAAGGAGCATTCGCATGAACCGTCGTCGTCTTCTTGGCCTCACCGGGGGCGCCATTGCCGGCGCGCTGGCAAGCCCAGGCATACTCTCCGCGCAAAGCGGCGCCTGGCCCAGCCGCGGGTCCATCCGCCTGATCGCGCAATTCCCGCCAGGGGGCCTGGTGGATACCGTGAGCCGCCTGATGGCCCCTGCCCTGTCGCAGGCTTTGGGCCAGACCGTGGTGGTGGAAAACCGCGCTGGCGCCGGTGGCGTGATCGGCACGGATTTCGTGGCCAAGCAGCCCGCCGATGGCTATACGCTGCTGGTATCGCACGCTTCGGTGCATGTCTTCTCGGCAGCGACAATGCCAACCCTGCCCTTCAACCCGATCACGGATTTCACCCATATCGGGCTTTTGGTGGAAGCGCCGAATGTGCTGCTGGTGAAGGCGGAATCGCCCTTCAAGACGCTGGCGGATTACATTGATGCGGCAAAGAAGCGCCCGGTGCGCTTCGGGTCTTCGGGCATTGGCTCGGCGCCGCATTTGTTGGGTGCCATGCTGTCCGGGGAGGCCAAGCTCACCAATCTGGATCACGTGCCCTATCGCGGCAGCGCGCCGGCCATGCAGGATCTGATGGCCAATCAGATCGAAAGCCTGATTGACCCCATCACCACCAATGTGCAGCTGATGAAGGATGGCGTGCTGCGCGCGCTGGCGGTTTCATCGCCGCAGCGCCTGCCGGCCTTCCCGAATGTGCCGACCTTTGCCGAGCTTGGCTTCGGCAAGCTGACCTCGGCGCAATGGCTTGGGCTTTCCGCACCAAAGGGCCTGCCGCAGCCAATCGTGGACAAGCTCGCTGGCCTGATTGATCCCATCCTGTCACGGCCGGAATTGATGACACGGTTTGAGGAATTGCAGACCCTGCCGCGCCGTCCTTCGCCCATGAACGGTGATTTCGTGAAAATCATGCGTGAGCAGATCACGGAATGGACGGCGGTCGCGAAGCAATTCGATATCGTTGTGACCTGACGGGAAGCACCCCGCCCGCTGCCTTGCGCGGGCGGGGTGAACCCTTACTTCATGCCAGCCTGGGTCTTGCACCAGCGCGCCACTTCCTCATGCGTCGCGAACCAGACATCGCCGAAACTTTTCATGTGCTGCACCAGCCGATCCAGCAGCGCGATGCGGCTGCGGTGGCCAATCACATGCGGGTGCATGGTCAGCAGGAACAAGCCACCTTCGCGATAGGCACCTTCGAATTCGGCGGTGAAAACCTCCTCCACGCTTGAAGGGGGCGTATAGGGGCGGAGTGCCGAAAAGCGCAGCATATTGAAATAAACCGCATCATCGCGGATCCATTCCGGCGGCAATTCCACAATGCCGGTGGGCTTGCCCTGATCCAGCAATTCATAGGCATCATCATCGGCCATCAGCGATGAATCATAGAGCAAGCCCAATTCGCGAATGATCGAAAGCGTATCCACCGAAAAATCCCAGGACGCGGTGCGGATACCAACCGGGCGGCGGCCTGTCAGTTTTTCCAGCGTATCGGCTGCGCGGAAGGTAAGGTCGCGCTCCACGCCCGGCGGCAATTGCGTATTGGCCTCATGAATCCAGGAATGGATGCCGATCTCATGGCCCTCATCCGCCACACCACGCACCTCATCCGGGTGCAGCAGGGCCGAGACAGCAGGGTAGAAGAAGCTTGCCTTGATATCATGCCGCGCCAGCAGCGCGCGGATGCGCGGCACGCCTTGCCGAGCACCATATTGCCCCTGGCTGATGCGCATCGGGCTTTCATCGGCATCGCGGAGCGGAATGGTCTCATGATCCGCATCGAAGGAGAGCGAGACACAGCAGCGCGCCCCATTGGGCCAGGACGCGGGTGCCAATGACCGGCCGGCGCGGGCGCGGCCCACAATCTCGCGCCATTGCGCTTCGGGCCATTCCCAGGGTTTGGCGGCTTTGTCGTTCATCGGGGGTTCTCCTGCCTGCAATCCGGGGCCATGCTGCACCCATAGCCAGAATACCGGAACCCCCATGAGCGATACCGATCCCGCCCTGATGTCCGCCGAGACCTTG
>JBIKWX010000114.1:0-10365 GCA_044356095.1 Roseomonas sp. | reverse complement strand
CATTGATCATCAGCTTGAAGACAATCAGCGCGACCAGAAACACCACGCCAGCGCCAATCGCTTCCGCAAGCCAGGGCGGCGTGAAATAGGGGTCGAGGAAGGGCTGAACCTCCTTCCGCGCCAGCAGGGCCACCACCGCCGCACCAACCCAGCCCGCCACGCCCAGCGCTTCGCGCACCAGCCCATGGAAAAAGGCGAGGATCGCCGACAGGGCAATCACCCCCAGCAGAATGACATCAACCCAATTCATCGCTGGTCCCTATAGCCCTGGCAGCCGGGCGCGTCACGCCTTGCCCTTCGCGGGCAGGGTCTTTTCCGCGAAGCGCGCCACCAGATCGGTCAAATGGCCGATTTCCGACAGGCCGAGCCCTTCCGGTGCCGCCGCCGCGCGCCCGCCGCGCGCAATCCGGCGCGGCAGGGTGGCGGCAGTGAAGCCCAGCTTCGCCGCTTCCCGAAGCCGCGAGTCCGCCTGAGAGACCTGCCGCACCTCACCGGAAAGCCCGACCTCGCCAAAATACACCGCCCCTGAATCCGTGGGCCGATCTGTCGCCGCCGAGATCAGCGCCGCCGCCACCGCCAAATCCGCTGCCGGTTCGGTAATGCGCAAGCCGCCCGCGATGTTCAGATAGACATCATTCTGCCCGAGGCTGAGGCCGCACCGCGCTTCCAGCACCGCGAGCAGCATGGAAAGCCGCCCGGAATCCCAGCCCACCACCTGCCGGCGCGGCGACCCGCCCGAAGATGGCGAAAGCAGCGCCTGGATTTCGACCAGCACCGGGCGCGTGCCTTCAATGCCGGCGAATACCGCCGAGCCGGAGACATTGCCCCGGCGTTCCGCCAAAAACAGCGCGGATGGATTGGCCACTTCCACCAGGCCGCGATCGGTCATCTCAAAAACACCGATCTCGTCAGTGGCGCCAAAGCGGTTTTTCACCGCGCGCAGGATGCGGAATTGATGGCCGCGATCGCCTTCGAAATAGAGCGTGGCATCCACCATATGTTCCAGCACACGCGGCCCGGCCAGCGTGCCTTCCTTGGTGACATGCCCGACCAGCACCAGCGCAAAGCCGCGCGATTTCGCCAAGCGGATCAGCTCAGCGGCGCAGGCGCGCACCTGCGCCACTGTGCCCGGCGCGGAATCCAGCGCATCCAGCCACACGGTCTGGATCGAATCCATCACCACCAGCGCGGCATCTGTTTCCTGTTCCAGGCTGGCGCCGATATCGCGCAAGGCCGAAGCGGCAGCCAATTCCATCGGGCTATCCGAAAGCCCAAGCCTAGCGGCGCGCAGCCTGACCTGCTCCACCGCCTCTTCGCCCGAGATATACAAAACGCGCCGCCCGCCAGAGGCCAAGCGCGCCGCCGCTTGCAACAATATGGTGGATTTGCCAATGCCGGGGTCGCCGCCCACCAGCACGGCGGAAGCCGGCACAAAGCCGCCGCCCAAAACACGGTCCAGTTCTGCAATGCCGGTGACGATGCGCGGCGGGGGCGCGCTTTCGCCCTTCAGGCCGACAAATTCAACGCGGCGCCCGCCAGCGGTCTTGGCGGCGGGGCCGGGGCCACGCGGGGCGGTGGTTTCCTCGATCAGCGTATTCCAATCGCCACAGGCATCGCAGCGCCCCTGCCATTTGGGGCTGACCGCCCCACAGGCTTGGCAGACAAAGCGGCTGCGATCCTTGGCCATTCAGGCGCGCACGCGGATCAGATGATCTTCGTGCGGATATCGCCCACACCTTCCACAAAACCTTCCAGCACATCGCCGCGCACGACGGCGGCGACCCCTTCTGGCGTGCCGGTCATGATCAGGTCTCCGGGCGCCAGTTCCACCAATTCGGACAAATTGGCGATCACTTCGGGGACGGACCAGATCAGCTTGGAAAGGTCAGAGGTCTGCGTGACCTTGCCATTCACCTTGAGCTCAATCTTGCCCTTGGCCGGGTTCACACCAGCCGCCGGCACCAGCAGGCCCATGGGCGCGGATTTGTCGAAGCCCTTGCCCATATCCCAGGGGCGGCCGGTCTTTTTCGCCTCATTCTGGATGTCGCGGCGGGTCATATCCAAGCCGGCGCAATAGCCCCAGACATGGGACAGCGCGTCAGCCACGGCGATATTGCGCCCGCCGCGCCCGATGGCGACGACCAGTTCCATTTCATGATGCAGCGATTTGGTGACGGATGGGTAGGGCATATCCGCGCCATTGATCAACACGGAATCGGCCGGTTTGGTGAAGTAGAAGGGCGGTTCGCGGGTTGGGTCGCTGCCCATTTCAATCGCGTGTTCGGCGTAATTGCGGCCCACGCAGAAAATCCGGCGCACCGGGAAAAGTGCATCGCTGCCCTTGATCGGCAGCGCAGCCACGGGCGGGGGCGGGAAGACATAGGACACCATCTGGGCGACTCCTTCGGGCATTTCGGGCCGCTATAGCCCCAGCCGAGGCGCACCGGAAGGCGGGGCTGGCGCTTTGTGTGTCATCTGAGGGTGACGCCGCATCTGTCTGAGGCGCCGAGATTCCGCCCCAACAAAAACGCCCGGTCAGGGGGGTGACCGGGCGCTACTTTGTATTTTTCGATCGAAAAGGTCGGGCGAGCCGGCAGGGGATGCCGGGATCGCGACCGCCGGCAAAGCTATCGCCAGCAAGGATTTTCTAGAACATTTCCGCGAAAAAGCAAAGCCCTAAAACCGACGCGACTGCGTGAAGAAGCGGCACTACTCCGCGGCGGCGGCAAGCTTCCCGCCAGCATGGGCGGCGGCGGCGCGGCCAAAGGCTTCGAAGATTGCGCGGCTATCGGAGTCTCTTTCCCAGTCATATTCGGGGTGCCATTGGACGCCAATCGCGAAGCCGCGGGCACCTTCCACGCGCACGGCTTCAATCGTGCCATCCGGCGCCCAGCCTTCCGCAACCAGCCGCGGCGCCAGGCGCTGCACGGCCTGGTTATGGAGCGAATTCACCGCAAGCTGCGCGGCACCCCTCGACGCGGCGGTCAGCGTCGCGGCCAGGGCACCCTGGCCATCAATTCGCACCAGATGCGCCTTGCCGGTGCGCACCAGCGGGATTTTTTGATCGGATGGCGTGGAATGATCCATCCGCCCCGGCAAATCCTGCACGCGCTGATCCAGGCTGCCGCCAAGAGCCACATTCAATTCCTGCATGCCGCGACAAATCGCGAGCAAGGGAATGCCCGCCGCAATGGCGGCGCGGATCAGCGGCAGGGTGGTGGCATCCCGTTCCTGGTCTTCCGGCGTGCCTTCGGCATGGGGGGGACCATCGTAATGGCCAGGCCAGACATTGGACCGGCTGCCGGTCAGGATCAGGCCATTGATATGGGAAAGGTAGTCTTCTGCCGCTTCCTCCCCCGCCGCCGGCAACAATACCGGGGTGCCCCCGACCGGGCCGCGCACCACGCGGATATAGCTGTCAGACGCCGCATGGTTGGGCGTGCCGAAGGTGCCAAAGGGCTTTACGCAGCAGGAGATGCCGATCAGGGGTCGCATGAGGCGTTACACTTCCGCGACACCGTGGCAGGATCAAGGCGATTCGGTTGATTCGGGCGGATTTTTTACGTGGTGCCTGGATTTCAGGGGGAATACCCATCCACCAGCACCACCTGGCTTTCCGTGGTTTCAATCCGCAGTTTCAACAGCGGCGCATATTCCGGGCTGCGATAGAAGGCCCGGGCGGCATCCAGGCTTGGGAATTCCAGCACCACCACGCGATCAAACCCCTCGGCATTCTCGAGCCGGTCCATCATGCCGCCACGCACCGCATAGCGCCCACCATATTGCGCAATCACGGCCGGGACCCCGGCGCGGTAACGCTCAAAACCCTCAGGGTCGGTGACTTTCAGATTGGCGATAAGATAGCCGGGCATGGTTGGGGTCTCCTTCAGGTGAGTGGTGGCGCGAGCCAGCGTTGAAAGCCCGGCCTTTCGCCAAGCTTGGCATACCAGCGCGCCAGGGTGGGGAATTCCGGCATGCCCGGCAGGCGCACTTCCGGGCCAAACCAGCGCCGCGCGTAACAGCCGAGCACGATATCGGCGATGGTCATATTGGGGCCATCCAGATAGGGGCCACCATGCTTGGCAATCCAGCCATCCAGAATGGCCCAGCATTCACCAGCGGCCTGCGCTGCCGCTTCAATCTGCGCCATGTCGCGCTTTTCGGGCGGGGTGCGTACCAGGCCCCAAAACAGGTTGCGCTCCGCGGGGCCGAGTGTCGAAAGCTGCCAATCCATCCAGCGATCTGCCGAAGCCCTTACCGCCGGGTCCGCCGGGTAAAGCGGGCTTTGGACTTTCATCGCCAGATAGCGCAACACGCTGTTTGATTCCCACAGCACGAAATCGCCATCTTCCAGCGTCGGCACACGGCCATTCGGGTTCATGGCGCGGTAATCAGCATCATTCACCCGGCCATATTCCATGCCGGCATCCACACGATCATAAGCCTGCCCGATCTCATCGAGCATCCAGAGCACCTTCTTCACATTGATCGAATTGGTGCGGCCCCAAAGTTTCAACATCTCAGCGCCTTTTCGCTTCAATCGCGTCCCAAATGGCGCGTTCCAGAAACACACCATCAAAACGCGCCAATTCCTGCAAGCCGGTCGGGCTGGTGACGTTGATTTCCGTGAGGTAGCCACCAATCACGTCAATGCCGACAAAGATCATCCCGCGCGCCTTCAAGTCCGGCCCGATGCGGGCGCAAATCTCGCGCTCTCGTTCAGTCAGCTTGGTCGGTTCTGGCCGGCCACCGACATGCATATTGGACCGCGCCTCGCCCGCCGCCGGCACGCGATTAATGCCGCCCATGGCAACACCATCCACCAGAATGATGCGCTTATCGCCTTCACGCACGGCGGGCAGGTATTGCTGGATCATCAGGGGTTCGCGCGAGCGCTCCGTGAAAAGCTCCACCAGCGCATTCATATTGGGGTCATCGGGGCGGAGGTGAAACACGCCCGCGCCGCCATTACCAAATAGCGGCTTGATGATGATATCGCCATGTTCCGCCCGGAAATCCGCGATGCGGCGTCGATCCGCAGTCACCAGCGTTGCTGGCATCAAATCCGGGAAATGGGTGACGAACAGCTTTTCCGGCGCATTGCGCACCTGCGCCGGGTCATTCACCACCAGCGTTTTCGGGTGGATATGTTCCAGAATATGCGTGGCCGTGATGTAGCCCATGTCAAAGGGCGGGTCCTGGCGCATCAGCACCACATCGGCATCGCGGCCCAGGTCCAATTCCACCTCTGCCCCGAAGGTGAAGTGGTTGCCGTATTCGCGCCGGAGCGTGATGGGCCGCGCCCAGGCAGTCACGCGCCCGCCGCGCAGCGCCAGATCGCGCACATGGTAATGCCACAGCTGATGGCCCCGAGCCTGGGCTTCCAGCATAAGGGCGAAGGTTGAATCACCATCAATATTGATGGTCTCGATCGGGTCCATCTGGACAGCGACGCGGAGCGTAGTGGTCATGCCATTGATCCTGCTTCTGGCCTCTCTCGGGGTTTGAAGCCGAGTTTGGGCCGCCGCGCCAGCCCGGGGCGACCCCCCCGCATCACAATACCGGTTGCAAAGCGCATAAATCCTTGCCTAACCTGCCGCACGCCTTGGCCGGGCCTCGGTCTGGGATGCGACAAACAACGAATAAAGCGGAGGATTCCTAAGATGGCAGATATCAAACGGCGTACGCTTTTGCGCTCCGGGGCTGGGGTGGCCGCCGCGGGCGTCCTTTCAGCCCCCATGGTCCATGCCCAAGGCACCGGCGGCACGCTCCGCTGCGGCTTCTGGGACCATTGGGTGCCCAATGGCAATGTGGTGATGCGTGAGCTTTGCGCCGAATGGGGCCGGGCCAATCGCGTTGATGTGCAGATGGATACCGTAACATCCAACGGCAACCAGATCCTGCTGACCATCAATGCCCAGGCGCAATCGCGCACCGGCTATGATCTGATGTCCTTCCCGACCTGGGAGCCGAGCAACCACCAGCGCATGCTTGAGCCGGTGGATGATGTGATGCGCAACCTGTCCCAGAAATACGGCGCGGTGAACCCGGCGGCCGAATACCTGGGCAAGCCCGCGGGTACCTGGGTCGCGATCCCCGCCGTGGCCGGCACGCAGTTGAAGCCCGCCTGTGTGCGGTTTGATCTGCTGCAGCAGCACGCCGGCATTGACATTCGCGCCATGTGGCCAGCCAAGAATGAGCGTGGCCCCGGCGCCGATACCTGGAATTGGGAAACCTTCGCGAAGGCCGCGGAAGCTTGCCACAAGGCTGGCTTCTCCTTCGGTCTGCCGATGGGCAGCTTCACCGATGCGGTGGATTGGGTGGGCGCGCTTTTCGGCTCCTACGGTGCTTTCCTGATGGACGAAAAGGGCGCTGTCACGGTGCGCAACAATGCCAAGCTGCGTGCTGCGGTGGAAATGTGCGCGCGTATCAGCCGATTCCTGCCGAATGATGTCTGGGCCTGGGATGATGGCGGCAATAACCGCGCGCTGATTTCTGGCCGTTCGGCGCTGATCTTCAACCCGCCTTCAGCCTGGGCCGTCGCGAAGCGCGATGCGCCGCAGGTTGCCGCCAATTGCTGGACCGTGCCGATGCCGGCAGGGCCAGAAGGGCGCTATTCGGCCTATTTGCCCTATTTCTGGGGCATCTGGAACTTCAGCCGCAGCAAGGGCGCGGCCAAGGCCTTCCTGGAATGGCTGTCTGATCGTGCGCAGGCGGAACGCCAGACCAATGGGTCCAATGGCTATGATATTCCGCCCTTCACCAGCATGTCGGACTTCAAGGTTTGGGAAACCGAAGGCCCGCCGGTGGGTTCTGTCTATAACTACCCGGTGCGCGCGCATCACAATGCGAAGACCTCCATCGCCATGGCGCCCGCGCCGGCGGCAATGGCGGTGCAGATGTATAATCAGGGCCTGAATACCAAGCTCATTGCCCGTATCGTGCAGGGTGGTGAATCCGTGGATCAGGCGCTCACCTGGGTGGAGCGCGAGCTCAATACCATCCGCCGCGGCGGCTAACCGCGCATGACGGGCGGCCCTGCGCCGCCCGTCTTTCTTTTCAGGAAAGGTTCAGACCATGGCCGCTGACGCCAGCACGGCGCCAATTATGCCTTCTGCGCCCGGATCAGGGCGTGCTTCCAGCCTGCAACGCGTCGCAAGGCGGCGTTCGACCATTGCCGTGCTGATGACCATGCCCCTGCTGGTGGTCATCATCGGCCTGGTTGCCTATCCGGCGGCTTACGGGATTTACCTTTCCACGCTCAATCGCCGTATGACCGGCTTTATGGAAGGCGAATGGTTGCCGACCGGGCTCGGCAATTTCGAGATTCTGTTCGAAAGCGAAACTTTCTGGGCGGTGGCCTGGCAATCCTGCATTTTTGCCATCAGCGCGGTGATCCTGAAGGCGCTGATCGGCTTTTGGCTCGCGCATATGCTGCACCACATCCCTTCCAAGGGGCAGCGCAAATGGCGCGGCATGCTCCTGGTCCCCTGGGTCATTCCGCCGGCACTTTCCACGCTTGGCTGGTGGTGGATGTTTGACCCTGCCTATTCATCCATCAATTGGCTGTTTCAGGTTTTCGGCATTCCGGCAGTGCCCTGGCTGGGCGAAAAATGGTGGGCGCGGCTTTCCATCATCATCGTCAATGTCTGGTATGGCGCGCCCTTCTTCATGATCATGTATCTGGCCGCGCTGAAATCCGTGCCGGAACAGCTTTATGAAGCGGCGGCGATTGATGGCGCCACAAGCTGGCAGCGGCTGCGCTATGTGACCCTGCCAATGATGGCGAATATCATTTCCATCACGGTGCTGTTCAGCCTGATCGTCACCTTTGCCAATTACGATATCGTGCGCGTGCTGACGAATGGCGGGCCGCGTGATCTGACGCATGTCTTTGCGTCCTACGCGTTCCAGGTTGGGATCCTCTCCGGAAATATTCCGCGCGGTGCCGCGGTAAGCCTGTTCATGTTCCCGATCCTGGCCATTTGCGCCTTTTTCGTCCTGCGTGGTGTGACCCGTCGCAATAAGGAGCAGATGTAATGTCAGCAACCCTTGCCGCCAATCGCGATATGCCGAGCCTTTATGGCAAGGCGGGCTCGCTTCGTTCGGAACGGCGCTGGGCGCTGATCTGGGCGTATATTTCGCTGATCTTTTCAGCGATCATCCTGCTGACGCCGCCGGTCTATATGCTGATCACCAGCCTTAAGACCAGTGCCGAGATTGCCGATCAGAAGGGCAATCCCTGGATTGTCCGCAATCCGACGCTGGAGAATTACTGGGAACTGATCACCAATTCGCTGTTCCAGGGCTTCTTCATCAATAGCGTGATCGTGACCGTCGTGGTTGTGGCCGTGACGATGGTGATTTCCATCCTGGCGGCCTTCGCGCTGGCGCGCATGCGTTTCTGGGGCAGCCAGGTTTTGGCCACCGGCGTCTTCCTGACCTATCTGGTGCCGGATACGCTGCTGTTCATTCCGCTCTATCAGATTGTGGGCGGGCTTGGCTTGCTCAATTCCATCTGGGGGCTGGTGCTGGTCTATCCGACCCTGACGGTGCCTTTCTGCACCTGGATCATGATTGGCTATTTCGCCTCCATCCCCAAGGAATTGGATGAGGCGGCGCTGATTGATGGCGCCACCTGGCCGCAAATGCTGCTCAAGATCTTCGTGCCCGTGGCGCTGCCTGGCATTATCGCCGCAACGATCTTCGCCTTCACGGTTTCCTGGGCGGCCTTTGTCTATCCAACAGCCTTCATCACCACACCGGATCAGATGCCGCTTACCATCGGCGTTGTGTCGCAGCTGGTGCGCGGGGATGTTTTCGTCTGGGGGCAGATCACGGCAGGCGCCTTGCTCGCGGCACTTCCACCGGTGATCGTCTACGCCTTCCTCATGGATTATTACATCGCCGGCCTGACCGCTGGCGCGACCAAGGGTTGATCGAACATGGCTCAGGTATCGCTTCGCAAAATCGTCAAGGCCTATGAAGGCGGCGTCCAGGCGGTTAAAGGCATTGACCTTGAAATCGCCGATCATGAATTCGTGGTACTCGTCGGGCCTTCAGGCTGCGGCAAATCCACCACGCTCCGCATGATTGCGGGGCTGGAGGAAATCACCTCAGGCGATATCGCCATTGGTGGGACGGTGGTGAATGACATCCCGCCGCGTGACCGCGACATTGCCATGGTGTTCCAGAATTACGCGCTTTATCCGCATATGAGCGTCTATGATAATATGGCCTTCGGCCTGATGCTCAGGAAATTCCCCAAGGCGGAGATTGATCGCCGCGTGAAGGAAGCCGCCCGCATTCTGGACATTACGCCGCTGCTGGATCGCAAACCCAAAGCGCTTTCGGGCGGCCAGCGGCAGCGTGTGGCGATGGGCCGCGCCATTGTGCGCGACCCCAAGGTGTTCCTGTTCGACGAACCGCTTTCCAATCTTGATGCCAAGCTGCGCGTGCAGATGCGCACGGAAATCAAGAAAGTGCATCAAACGGTGAATACCACCACGGTCTATGTGACCCATGACCAGGTGGAAGCCATGACGCTGGCAGACCGCGTGGTGGTGATGAATCACGGCATTATCGAACAGGTCGGGCCGCCACAGGAGCTGTATCACAATCCGGCGACGAAATTCGTGGCGGGCTTCATCGGCAGCCCGGCGATGAATTTCATCCCGGCCAAGCTGGAACAGGCATCGGGTGCACTCCGCTTGCATCTGCCGCATGATATTGTGCTGGATGTGCCGGCATCGCGCACCGCGCGCTATCAGCCGCATGTGGGCAAGAATGTGTTGTTCGGCATCCGCCCTGAGCATCTGACGGATGACAAGCCGACAGACAAATCCAATACCGC
This sequence comes from Roseomonas sp., assembly GCA_044356095.1. Lineage (GTDB taxonomy): Bacteria > Pseudomonadota > Alphaproteobacteria > Acetobacterales > Acetobacteraceae > Neoroseomonas. Next base: position 512 of record JBIKWX010000114.1, on the reverse strand, counting down.
GCCCATCACATTAAGGCCTGAGGTGATCGAACCCATGGGCATGGAAACGCTCGTGCATTTCAAGCTTGATGGCAGCGAGGTTTCCGCCCGGCTTGATCCTGCCACACCGGCCGCCGTCGGCGCGCCGCTATCGCTGATTGCGCATATGGATCAGATGCATCTGATTGATCCCACCTCTGATAAGGTTCTGTGATGAAACGCCTTGAAGGAAAAACCGCCTGGGTCACCGGTGCGGGCAGCGGCATTGGCCGTGCGATTGCCATTTCATTTGCTGCCGAAGGGGCGAAGGTTGCTCTGACGGGCCGTCGCGTCGCGCCGCTTGAAGAAACCGCGAAAATGATTGGCGGCGGGGCAGTGATTGTGCCGGCTGATTTGACCGATGAAAAACAAGTCGCCGCCGCACTCGCCAAGGTTGAATCCACCATCGGCGGGCCGGATATTCTGGTGAATAACGCTTGGGTCAATCTGCCCAAGCGCTATCTGCATCAATTGACGCCTGAGGCCATTCGCAG
>JBIKWX010000113.1:0-10390 GCA_044356095.1 Roseomonas sp. | reverse complement strand
GCTTTGTCGATTGCCATATCGATGGGTCCTTTCATTCCATCCATATGACCCCACGCACAAAATTACTGATAGGCCCGTGCATCGCCCCGCCTTGCTCCTCATTGCACCGAAGAACTTGGATCGGGTCATGTTCCGTGGCATCATCCCACCCTTCGCTTCACCACCTGCACATGCAGCCCTGCCGCAGGCAGATCCACCGTGGACAGGCTCACATTCCGCGCCGTCACGCGCACCTTGTCATTGGACCAGACATGGCAATCCAGCACAAAGGCGATGCTGCTGGTGTCGAGCGACGCATCCGCAAAATCCCCCCGCCTTGCGCCAGGCACCGTCACATCAGCATTGGTCGTTGCCCCGGGTGGCATGCTCGGTAGGTCCCAGCTAGCCGAGAACATTAGCGTCCTGCCACCAGCGGGCAGCGCAGGGCAGCCGGACAGGATCGCCGGCGCATCCTCTGGCAGGCCGTAAAGGCGCAGCGCCTCCAACTCAATCTGCCCGTCAAAGCCAATGATCCCGATTTGCGCAAAGGCCACCTCCGGCCCAAAGCGCACCGTCTGGCGGCGATTGAGGTCACTCTCCTGCATCACCGCGCCCGCCTGCCAGGTTTTGGACGTCGGCGCCCATTGCAGCGTGGTGCCCGATGCCAGCGCATCTCCGGCGATGTTTTCCCGCACAATGCCGGCGCCATCAAAACAGCGCAGACAAAGCCTCCCGCCATCCGCACCGCCGACCAGCCAATGCGCCAGCGCGAATTCCTTGGCATGGGTGGTCTGCACGACAAAGCCAACGCCGCGATTGGAATTCAGCAGCAGGCCGCGCGCGGTCGGCGTGATGCCATTCAGCCCATTCCAGGAAAGTGCGGCCATGGTTGGGCTCGCGGGCCAGGGGGCAGCCAAGTGGTTGATTGTATCGTGGTACAACGAATATCAGGCAGCGCGATGCGTAACCTTCCTACGAGCTGCGGCGTAAAGACCCTGGGCGCTTCTCCGGTCATGCTTGACCCATCTGCACAGGCCGCCCCGGAAGGAGTTGTCTTGGAATGCCGATTACCTGCCTTCCAGCCAAGAACATGCTATCAGGCCTGATGGATAAGCCGGGCCTTGCCGCCGCCTTGCCTGATGATCGCGATGCGCGCGATCTGCGCTGGTCGCGCCTGATGGCCGCGGCGCAGGCAGGCGATCGGCGCGCCTATGAGGATTTGCTGCGCGAATGCCTGCCGCTGCTCCGCCAGATTTGCCGCGCCAGGCTGCGCGATGCGACCGAAGCTGAGGATGCGGTGCAGGACACGTTGCTGACCATCCATCGTGCGCGGGCGAGCTATGATGCCTCTCGCCCCTTTCGCCCCTGGCTGGTCGCCATTACCGAAAGGCGGGCGCTTGACCGCATCCGTGCCCGTGGCCGCCGTTCTGGGCGAGAGGCTGCGCTTGATCTGGCGGCGGAGCTCCCGGCACCCGAAGGCAGTGCCGATGCTGCTTTGGATGCCAATCGTGCGGCGGCCCAGTTGCGTGAAGCCGTGCAGGATTTGCCGCAATCCCAGCGCACCGCGCTTGGGCTGACCAAGCTGCAGGACCTCACGATCCAGGAAGCGAGTGCGCGTTCCGGCATGAGTATTGGCGCGATCAAGGTCGCGACACATCGCGCCGTGCAAACCCTGCGCCGCAGACTGACGGGGAAGGAGTAGCGGGTCATGCAAAGCGAAGACCTGATCCACCGTTTGGCCGATAACCTCCGCCCGGTCCGCCCAGCACGGCACCCTGGCGCGGCAACGGCGCTTTGGCTCGGGCTGGCCACCGCCGTCATTATTGGCGCCGTGCTGTTCTGGGGCCTGCGGCATGATCTGGCGGAACGCCTCGCCAGCGGGTTCGATGCCCCGCAACTGGTCACGGCGCTTGCTACCGGGGTGCTTGCCGCCTTCGCCGCCTTTCAATTGGCCTTGCCGGATCGCAGCCGGCTTTGGGCCCTTCTGCCGCAGCCCGCTGCCTTGGGCTGGCTTGCCACCATGGGCTGGGGCTGCTTGCGGGATTTTGTGAAAATCGGGCCGGAGGCCTTGCATATCGGGGTGAGCCTGCCTTGTTTCAGCTTCATCCTGGGCCTTGGCTTACCGCTCACCATGGTCATGCTTTGGCTGTCCCGCCATGGGGCTTGGTTCAGCCCCGGTCCCGTTGCTGCCTTGGGCGGCCTATCCGCCGCCGCGATGGCGAGCGTTGGCCTCAGCCTCATTCATCATTTGGATGCGGCGCTGATGGTGCTGATTTGGCATGGCCTATCGGTTCTGGTGGTGACCGCGATTGCGGCCAAGTTCGGCCCCGGGGTAATGCGGCTTGCGCGCTCAGGGGAATGAAACCAAATCGGTTGCGACCGGTCGCTGTGTGTTTCGTGTGAAGGACAGAAAGTTTTAGAGCATGCTCGCCTTTGAAACCATGATCAGGTTATCCGCCTCCATCGGCGTGCTCAGCATCATGCTGATCCTGCAGCATGCGTTTCCGCGTCGGGCGCAGCGGCTTGCCTGGCGGCGTTGGCCGAGCAATTTCGGGCTGGTGGTGATTTCCTCCCTGCTTGTGCGGCTGCTTGTTCCAACTGCGGCGATTGGTGTGGCACTTTATGCCGAAAGCCAGGGCCTTGGGCTGCTGCGCTGGCTTGGCGTGAATGAGTTCCTTGGCGGCGTCTTGGCGGTGCTGCTGTTGGATATGCTGATCTATTTTCAGCATCGCGTCTTTCACGCCCTGCCCATTCTGTGGCGGCTGCATCGTGTGCATCATGCGGATACGGAATTGGATGCTTCTTCGGGCCTGCGCTTTCACCCGATTGAGATCATGCTTTCCATGGGCATCAAGATGGCGGCGGTGGTGGTGCTGGGTGCGCCCGCCGAAGCTGTGCTGGTGTTTGAAGTGCTATTGAACGCGACTGCGCTTTTCAATCATTCCAATCTTGCGCTGCCGCTCTGGCTTGATCGCGTATTGCGCTGGGTTCTGGTAACGCCGGATATGCACCGTGTGCATCATTCGGTGGTGCGCGCGGAAACCGACAGCAATTTCGGCTTCTGCCTTTCTGTTTGGGATCGGATTTTCGGCACGCATATTCCGGAACCCGCCGCCGGGCAGCTTGGCATGGTGATCGGCATTGATGAGTTCCGCGCCGATGAGGAACAGCGGTTGGATCGGTTATTGACGCAGCCCTTCCGCTGAGGGGTGTGATTCCGTTTCCTCGCTTTGCCCCGCTACCAGACCAATCCCACCGGCATCAGCTTTTCCCCACGCCGCGCCCGTTCCGCCGGGGGCAATACATCGCAGGAAGGCCAGATGCCGCTTCCAAGCGCTGCCGCATAACCCTCTGGCAGGCCCGCCGCGCGCATGGCCGCTGCCGCCGCCGTATGATCATACTCCAAGGGCAGGATTTCGACGCTGAGGCCCGCTTCGCCCGGTGTCAGCACGGCAAACCAAATGCGCGGCGTGCCATCATCGGCGGGCATGCCAATCGCACCCGCATTGATCCAAACCCCCAGCCCCACTTGGCGCGCAAAGGGAATGCCGCAATGCCCGGCAATCACGCCATCGCATTCGGTGGCCGCGATTTCCGCTGCCAAATCCTCTTGCGGTGTGGATGCGAAAATGAAGCGGCTGATATCGCTTGCCCCACCATGCAGCACGGCAAGCCGCCGCCCATCCGGCAGAATTACTATCAGCCGCTGCGGCAAGCCCGCCATCCAGGCGCGATGCGCCCCTGTCACCTGCCGATTGGCATGCGCATACCAGGCGCGGGAGAGCAGATCGCACGCTGTGCCCTCTGCAAAACCGCAGCCGCAATCAAGCGCGCCTTCCGCCAGATTTTCCTCGCAATTGCCGGCAATCACCCAAATGCCGCTCGCCATGATCAGGTCGCAGCAGGCGGCCGCATCGGCGCCATAGGCAACCACATCGCCGGTGCAGATCACGCGCCCCGGTGGCATGCCGCGCCGGGTTGCCTCAGTCAGCACCGCGCGTGTTGCCTGCAGGTTTGAATAGGGGCCGCCAAAGACCAGCAGCGGGCCATCCGCCGCAACTTCCCTCAAAGCTGTCTGAGACATCCATCCTCCAGGCAAAGCAATCGGTCGGCAAAGCGCGCGGCCAGATCATGTTGATGCAGCGATACCAGCACCGCGAGGCGATCCCGGCGCGCCAGGTCCTGCAATAGGCTCAGCACGTCCTCTGCCAGGGCAGGGTCCAGGCTTGCCACGGGTTCATCCGCCAAAAGAATACGGGATTGCTGGTGCAGCGCGCGGGCAATGGCGACACGCTGGCGTTGCCCGCCGGAAAGCCGATCCGCCCGCCGCCCCCCAAGCCCAGCGAGGCCAACGCGCGCCAGGCTTGCCTCTGCCAGGGCCATTTCCGCCCTGGGCCAAAGCCGCAGCGCCGCACGCCAGAAACCCATGCGCCCAAGCCCGCCCACCAGCACATTATCGCGCGCGGTCAGGCGGCTTGCCAGTGCATGCTGCTGGAACACCAGCGCCGGCTGGCCTTGAGCCACCAGCTTGCCGGAGGAAGGCAAAAGCCCCGCCATGGCGCGGAGCAGCGTGGTCTTCCCCGCCCCTGAAGGCCCGATCAGCGCCACCATCTCCCCCGCCGCCACGCTGAGCGAGATATCCCGCAGCACCACGCGCCCACCAAGCGAAGCGCCAAGCCCCTGCACTGATATTGCCAGCATCACAGCAACCTGGCGCGCAAGGCCGCTGAAAGCCGATCCGCCGTCAGGGTCATGGCGACAATCAGCGCCAGAATGGCGAGTACACGGCTGAAATCCAGCAAATCCACCGCGTTCTTCAGCTCCTGCCCAATGCCGCCGGCGCCCACCAGGCCAAGCACGGTGGAAGCGCGGATATTGAATTCCCAGACATAAAGCGCCGCCGAGGCGGTCTGCGGCAATGTCTCCGGCAGCAGGATCACGGCGGCTGCCTGGGCACGACCCGCACCGGCGCTGCGCGCGGCTTCCATGGGGGCGGGGTCGGCGGCCTCCAGCGCTTCCGACCAAAGCTTGCCCAGGCTGCCAGCGGAATGCAGCGCCACGCCAAGCATGCCCGCAAAGGGGCCAAGCCCCACGGCGGCGACAAAAATCAGCGCAAAGACAAAGCCGTCAATCCCGCGCAAGGCATCCAGCAAGGTACGGATCGGATGATACAGCGCGGGGTAGGGATTGGCGGGCCTCGCTGCCATCAGCGCCAGGGGCAGCGCCAAAACCCCCGCCAGAGTGGTGCCCAGGGTCGCGAGGGCAAGCGTTTCCGCCGCGCGTGCCGCAAGGTCTCCAAAGCCCGAAAAATCAGGCGGGAAGCCGCCCGCGATCCAGCCGGCAAGCCTGGGCAAGCCAGCCCAAAGCCGGCCCAGATCGGGCTGCACCACCCAGATACAGGCCGCCTGAACCGCAATGAACCCAATGATCCAGGCAGCCCGCCGCATCAGGCAGTGGAAAGCCGCCCAAGCGCGCGGCCTGCGGCTTCGATCGGCGCATAGGTCTCCGGCGTTGCCGCCACCCAGCCGGTGTAATTGGGCGGCATGATCTGCCCGGCCTCGGCTTCCGTGATGGCCAGCGCTGCCTGGGTTATGGCGGCCTTGAGGCCAGGGTCAAAATCGCGCCGCGCCGCCAGGGCATCATTGGGCAGCGGTTCGCTGCGCCAGACAATATTCACCTGATCCTGCCTGATGCGCCCGGCGGCGATCATGGCGGCCAGGTTGCGGTCAAAATCGGTGGCGAGGTCAACCTGGCCCGAGGCGACGGAAATCACATTCGCCGCATGGCTTGCCCCATCCCGGTAGCGAAAGAAGCTGCGCGGATTAATGCCACGGGTCATGAACCAATGATGCGGGATCAGCCAGCCGCTGGTGGAACCGGCATCGGCGAAGGAAATGCTGCGCCCCTGTGCATCTTCCGGAAAGCGGGTGATCGACAGATCAGGCCGTGCGATGATGATGGCGTGATAGGTGGGCCGGCCCTGATAGAGCACGGTCGCCACGGCTTCCGCCCCGGCGCGGGCGCGCGCCAGCACATAGCCCCAAGGCCCCATCCAGGCGCAATCCGCCTGCCCGCTGCCCAGCGCCACCGCAATGCCGGCCCAATCGGTGGTGACGGCCAATTCATGCGGGCGGCCCAAAGCCTGGGCCAAATGGGCGAAAAACGGCGCGAAGGCGCGGCGCGTATCGCCTGCAGTTGGCTGAAAGGGACCAACCGCAAAACGCAAGGGGGTCGTTTGCGCCAGGGCAGGCGCAGCAAGTACTGCCAGGGGCAGCGCCATCAGGGAACGGCGGCGCATGGAAGTAATTACCGAGAACAGGCCGCACCGCCGAGCACGCAGAAGCGCGCGCAATGCGGGTGGTTCAGGGCAACCGGCTGCGCTGCCTCGGCCAGGGTGGCGCCAAGTTCAAAGCGCTCATCATAAGACAGCAGTGTGCAGGCAATCACGGCAGGACGCGCTGCCCCTTTGCGCTTCACCACCATGCGAGAGGAAGCGCACATGACACTATCGGGCGATTTATGCAGAATGCCCCAGCAGGCCTCGGTGATTTCCGGCACCTCCGCCCTTTCATCCATTTCCGGGAATAGCATGAGCGCCACGGGGTCTGTCGCATCCACCGGAATGCCGTGTTCGGCGAAAAGCGCGGCATAGCCTTGACGCATGGCGGCTTCCTGCCCCTGGCCAAAGCCAAGCCTGCCGGCGACATGCACGGTGAAGCCCTCACGCACCAGCCAGCCAAGCCCTTCAAGCGTTTTGGCAAAACTGCCAGCGCCGCGTTCCATGTCGTGAAAGCTTGGCGCGTAGTGATCCAGGCTCACGCGCATGGTCAGGCGATCCGTGCCGAAGCGGTCCCGCAGCCGCAACAGCCCATCGGCATAGCGCCGCATGGGCTGCATGGCATTGGTCAGCACCAGGGCGGAAAGCCCGGGCCGGGCGAGTGTATCCGCCAGCATGTCAAGCAAGCCTGGATTCATGAAAGGCTCGCCACCGGTGAAGCCGATTTGTTCCAGCGGTTCACCAAGGGAAGCGGCCTCATTCAGATAGGCCGCGACTTCCTGCGGCGAGATATAGACAAGCGCATCATTGCGCGGGTTGCTTTCGATATAGCAATTGGCGCAGGTGATGTTGCAGAGTGTCCCGGTATTGATCCAAAGCGTCTGCAAGCCCTTGAGCGCGACGGTGGCGCGGCGTTCGCCTTTGGCGGTCACGAAACGGTCCTGGAATTTGGCCAGGCTGCGGGGCGGAAGGCTGATGACGGACAAGAATTACATCCTTTTGAAGCAGGGCGCCTTATTTCTCGCCTTACGCCGGAAGCAGTCTTCAGGTTACGGCTGAAGCCTTGATTTCTTGTGGGTGGTGCCTGGTCCGGGGCGCGCCAGCGCCTCCGCCGCAATAACCCAGAGGATTTTCCAGCCCGCCTTGATCGTGCCCATCAGGGTTCCCGATATCTTGGAATGGCCAATGCGGCGCCGATAGCCCACCGGCACTTCCCGCACGCGAAGCCCAAGGCGGGCAGCGCGCACCTGCATCTCAACGGTCCAGCCCCAGGTTTCATCGCGCATTTGAAGCCGCTCCAGCGCTGCCCGGCGGATCACGCGAAAGGGGCCAAGATCCGTATAGCCTATGCCCCAAACCAGGCGGATCAGCCGGCAGGCCAGCGCATTGCCAAAGCGCTGCTGCGGCGTGAGCGCGCCGGGTTCGACATCCAGGCTGCGCGCGCCAATCACCAGCTCAGCCCCGTCTTCGATGAGGGGTGCGAGCAGCCGCGGCAAATCCTCGGGCCTGTCGGAGGCATCGGCATCCATGAACAGGACCGTATCCACCGCAGGGGATAGCGCGGCGATGCCGGCAAGGCAGGCCCGGCCATAGCCGCGGCGGGGTTCGGAGACCACGCGCGCCCCCATGCCGGCGGCAATTTCCGGCGTGCCATCGGTGCTGGCGGTATCCACCACAATCACCTCAGCGACCTTTGGCAGGATGGCGCTGAGAACCTTGGGCAGCGCCGCGGCCTCATTCCTGGTGGGCATGATGACGCCGATGATGGGCGGGGCGGTGGGCTTCATGGGTTGGCGCGCCGCCGAATCAGGTTTTGGCCGAGCATCATCAGCACCCCCGCAAGATGAATGGCCGCGATGCCTTGCGCGAAAACCGGGCGCAGCACGGGGCCGGTGAAGGCGAAGAACAGGTAATAGATGGGCAATAGCACCGCTGGCAGCAGCAAGGCCCGGCAGCGCAAAACCGCGGCAAAGGGCAGGAACCACACCGCATACCAAGGGAATTGCGCCGGTGAGAGGTAGAAGGTCGCCGCCGCAATCACCAGCACACCGCGCAAAAGCGCGCCGCCATTTGTGGGCGCGCGCCAGGCCATGGCGAGGGCAATTGCAGCGCCCGCGAAGCCAAGCAGCGGGCGCAGTGTCGCGCCGGATTCTTCGCCTAGGATCGCCTCGGCCCAGGCCATGGGTGCGTTATTGACGGACCAGAAGCGCGCATAGGCGTTCAAACCCGCATCCGGCGCGGCGATGGTCGCCAGCAATGGTGCCAGAACCAGCAATGTTGTCGCCCCAAAAGCGATCAAGGCGCCAAGCCAGGTGCTGCGCGGCAGCCAGCGCCCGAAAAGCGGCGCCAGCAGCACAGGCCAAAGCTTCACCCCGGCGGCGAGGCCGAGCAAAACCCCAACGGCAATGCCCTTGCCGCGCAGCGTCAATAGCACCGCGCCCAGCAGCAGCGGCGGCAAAAGCGCATCCACATGCGCAGCATTGGTCAACACCAGGGGCAGCAGCGGACAACACCACCAGATGGCCACCCGCATGATCGGAAGCCCCGCTTGGTGCAGCACAGCGGCCATCAGCGGCAAGGTGACAAGCTCCGCGCCCAGGATCACAAGCCGAAGGCCCGCGACATCCCAAGGCATGATCCAATGCGCCAGCAGAAAGGCGGCCTGGGCTGTGGCGGGGTAGATGCTGCGGAGCTCGGTAAAGGGAAGCCTATCCAATAGCGCTGCCCCCGCCGCGCCAAGCTCAGGCGGCAGGCCCGCCGCCGGGGGCGCAGCCCAGGGAGAGATCCCATGCGCGGCCAGCGCCCCATCCCAAAGATAGCGCAGCGCATCCGTATCGAGCACAAGCGGTGTGGTGAACCAGGGCAGGCGGATCGCCAGACCAAAGGCGAAAACCCCAAGCAGCACCAGCGGGCGCATCGGCAGGCGTTCCAGCGGGCCAAGCGCGGCAAACCAGGCGGCGCCGCCAAGCACGGCAAGCGCGACGTAGAGGAATATCGGCAGCGGCGGCGCGGTAACCTCATCGGCCAGGGCGGGCGCAAGGGCCAGCATGGCCAATTGCGTGAGCGCGATGATCGCCGCCGAGATCGCCAATGGCGTGCCCTTGTGCGGCGCCAAGTCACCGCCCATGCGCGTAACCTGAAGCCTGCCTGCGGCGAAAACATTGAGTCGCAACCAAAGCCGGGATATCGCAATGGAAATGCCCAAGCCCCTGCTCCCAAATCGTCGCCTTGTTGTGGGCATGGTGGGCGCCACCATCCTGGGCGGCGCCGGCATGGCGATGGCATGGCCTTGGCGTCGCGGCCTGCCCGATCCCACCGATCCGCGCACCACGCTGCAAGCGGTTGAAGACGCCATTACGCGACTGCTGCCGGAACCGGAGATCACAACAGCGGCCTTGGCGGCACGGCTGGCTGCGGGTGAACGCATCATATTGTTCGACACGCGCGAGCCTGATGAATACGCGCAAAGCCACCTTCCGGGCGCGCTCCGCGTCGCACCCGATGCCTCCGCCAGCGCGATATTGGCCCAATACCGCGCGCTGATGGCTGATGCGACCGTGGTTGTTTATTGCTCGGTCGGGTGGCGTTCGGGTCTGGTGGTGCAGGCCATCCGGCGCGCAGCGAATGATGCGCCGGCCAAGGCGATCTTCAATCTGCGCGGCGGCATCTTCCGCTGGCATGCCGAAGGGCGCCCCTTGGAATTCGGGCCCGGCGCTTCGGGCGTGCATCCCTTCAGCCGTGACTGGGGGCAATTGCTCAAGCGCCTTGGCTAGCGTGACGTTATGAGAAATTTCAGGCGAACACGCAGCGCGCGCTTGGCGCATGGATCAAGAACCCGCCGGCGCATTGTTCAAGGCCCAATCATAGGCATCCTCGGCAATGCTGGTGCGACCGGCAAGGCGCTGGCGGAGCGGCGGGGCGGCGAATTGCCGGAGATGCGCGATCACACCTGCCTCATCGCCGCCGAAATCCTCACGAAACCAGGTATAGATTGAGGACACACGCAAGCGCCCATCCGGCAGAACGGTCACGCCGCGCGGATGATTGACATAGGCGGCGGCAGCGGCATCCAGCTCGGCTTCCAGCGTCGCGGCGCGCCAGACCCGCGGCCAGAGATTGGGGCAGCCGATGGAG
>JBIKWX010000112.1:0-10407 GCA_044356095.1 Roseomonas sp. | reverse complement strand
CGCCACTTGCCTTGACCTCAGCGCGATTATCCCAGCCGGCAGCACGGATATAGGCGGATACCGCCATATCATACCAGGTCAGGTAATGCGCGTTGAAGACAATGCCCTGAGCATCCACTTCATTGTAACGAACGCTCAGGGGGTAGAAGTAGCGAAAGCTGCTACGTTCCATGCTCAGGCAGACTTGATGTCTTTCACAATCGCCTTGGCCGCATTGACCATGATGGCGACTTCATTGGCGATGGTCACCAATTTATAGCCCATTTTGATCATGCGCTTGGCATAGGCAGGCGACCCGCAATGCAGCCCGGCCGCGATGCCGCGCTTGCCGCATTCCGCCAGCAGCTTTTCGTAGATACCAAGAATGAAGGGGTCTTCCACATCAAGCTTCGGCTCCATTCCGTAGGAGAAGGAAAGATCCGAGGGCCCAACATAAATGCCATCAATGCCTGGCACATCCAGGATGGCGCCGATATTCTCAATCGCCTGTTTGGTTTCGATCATGGGGATGACAAGGATTTCGTCATTCGCGGTCTTTTGATAGGAACCGCCTTCGCCATAAAGCCCGGCGCGGATCGGGCCATTGGAACGCGTGCCATGCGGCGGGTATTTGCAATATTGCACCAAAGCGCGGGCTTCTTCGGGCGTATTCACCATGGGGCAGATCACGCCATAGGCGCCGGCATCCAAGACCTTCCCGATGATGCCCGGTTCATTCCAGGGCACGCGCACCATGGGGGTCACAGGATGCGGCTGCATGCCCTGAAAGCATGCGACGCAGGAGAGGTAATCCTGCACGCCATGCTGCATATCCACGGTCAGGCTATCCCAGCCTGATTGGGCGAACATTTCCGCCGAAAAGGCATTCGGGATGGCAAGCCACCCATTGGCCACGGCCTGGCCGGCCTTCCACATCTGTTTGACCTTATTCGGCATTGCCCTGTTTCCTCCTTGGGGACGCTGATGGAGGGCAGGCTAGAGCATTTTCTAGCCAAGTGGAAACACTTGGCGACTCGGAAAATGCGACCAAACAACAGCCTAGTGCCTTGTGGCCGCGCAATGGCGCGGCAAGAAGGCGCTAGGCCAGAAAGGCGTGGGCCGGAAGATGCCCCCGCTGGACGCGCTGGCCTGCAAGCGGCAGTTTGGCAGCATGACGCCTTGGCATATCGCTTCGGAAACCGGTCGGCTCAGGGATGTGCTGGTCTGCCCGCCTGATCACTATCGCTGGATCCCAACCAACAGCATCGTGCGCCGCACGCTGGATGGGGCGCAGCAGCCCTCCTCCCTCGCGCTCATGGCGCAGCATGGGGAATTGGTGCAGGCGCTGGAACAGGCGGGCGCGCGGGTGCATCGGCTGCAGCCCGAAGCCCATCTGCCCTATATGGTCTACACGCGGGATTCCACCTTCCTCACGCCCTGGGGCGCGGTGCTTTGCCAATTGGAAAGGCCGCAACGGCGCGGCGAATATGCCGCGTTAATTGATTTCCACGCCGGGCAATTCTGGCGCAAATCCTCAGCCGGTACGCTCGAAGGTGGCGATGTCCATATCATCCGCCCCGGCCTTGCGCTGATTGGCGCTTCCGGCGGGCGTACTGATCTTGCGGGGGCCGAACAACTCGCCCTCTGGCTGCGGGCCGAGGGTTGGGAAGTCCGCATCGAAAGCTTTGATGAACATTTCCTGCATCTGGATGTGCTGTTTTGTATGGCCGCACCCGGCCTTGCGGTTGCCTGCCTTGATGTATTGGACCCTGAGCTGATTGCCTGGCTCGGCGCCCATGGCATTCGCTGCCTTGATGTGCCCTACCGTGATGCCATGCGCCTTGGCTGCAATATCCTGGCCCTGGGGGATGGGCGCGTGATTTCCGCGCGCGCTTCCACCCGATTGAACGCTGCCCTGCGCGCCGAGGGGCTTTCCGTGCTCGATCCGGAAATTTCCCTCTTTACAGCGGGCGGCGGTGGCCCCCATTGCCTGACCTGCCCGCTGTTGCGGGATGAGGAAACACCATGAATGCCAGCGCCCCCGCCATAGCTCAGGTCATTGCCAGCATCCGCGGCTTTCTGGGCGAAAGGCTGAGCACCGCCGAAGCCATGCGCGAACAGCATAGCCGGGGTGAGGATACCACGCCGCCGACACTCCCCGATGCGGTGGCCTTTGTGCAGACCACGGATGAAGTCAGCCGCATCATGGCGCTCTGCCATCAGCATGGCGTGCCGGTAGTGCCCTTTGGCGCTGGCACCTCGCTTGAAGGGCATGTCAATCCAGTGCGCGGCGGCATATCGCTCGATCTCTCGCAAATGACGGCTGTGTTGGAGTTAAATACTGAGGATATGGATTGCCTGATCGAACCTGGTGTGACGCGCCAGGCCCTGAATGATTTTCTGCGTGCCGAGGGGCTGTTCTTTCCGGTTGATCCCGGCAGCCATTGCACGATTGGTGGCATGTGCGCCACGCGCGCTTCCGGCACCAATGCAGTGCGCTACGGTACCATTCGCGAAAATGTGCTGGGGCTGGAAGTGGTGCTGGCCGATGGGCGCGTCATTCAAACCGGCGGGCGCACGCGCAAGGCCGCCAATGGTTATGATCTGACGCGGCTATTCATCGGATCCGAAGGCACGCTTGGCGTCATCACAAAAATCCGCCTGCGCCTGCATGGGATACCTGAGGCGATTAGTGCCGCGGTCTGCCAATTCCCAAATCTGGCGGCGGCGGTGGAGACCGTCAGTACCGTCATGCAAAGCGGCATTCCCGTATCGCGCATTGAATTGCTGGATGAGGATCAGATGGAAGCCTGCATCCGCTATTCCAAGCTGGAAGGTTTTGTCGCGACCACGACGCTGTTTCTCGAATTCCACGGCTCGCCCGCTTCCGTGGTGGAACAGGCGGAGGCGGTGGAAGCCGTGGCGCGGGATTTCGGCGCCACCAGCTTTGAAGCCGCCACGGATGTTGAGGCGCGCAACCGGCTTTGGAAGGTGCGGCATGATGCCTATTGGGCGGCGATTGCGCTAAAGCCCGGCCATCGCGGCATCACCACGGATGTCTGCGTGCCAATCTCTCGGCTGACGGAAGCGGTGGTGAAGGCCAAGGAAACCGCCAAGGCATCAGGGCAGACAAGCTGCATTGTCGGCCATGTTGGTGATGGCAATTTCCATTGCCTGATCCTGTTTCCCGACAATGATCAGGCCGCACTCGAAAAGGCCTGGGCCTTGGACCGGGAAATCGTCGCGCAAGGGCTGGCACTGGGCGGTACCTGTTCCGGTGAGCATGGCATCGGCCTTGGCAAGCGCGAATTCCTGGAACAGGAACATGGCGATGGGGCGCTTTCCGTTATGCGCGCTTTGAAGACAACGCTTGATCCCAAGGGCATTCTCAATCCGGGCAAGATGTTCCGGAATTGATGATCGCGCACATTCGATGAATCTGATCGCCCTTTCCATCATCGCCTTGACGATGGGGCATGTGTTTTCGAACGCGGTGCGCACGCTGCCCGCGATTGCCGCTGATGTGCTGCAGCGTGATTTGGGTGTCACTGCCGATGGGCTGGCCGCGCTGACCGGCGCCTTTCCCGCGACCTTCGCGCTGGCGATGCTGCCGGTGGGGGTAGCCCTGGATCGTTGGGGCGTGAAGCCGACCGCGCTTTGCCTGCTTTCCATTGCAGCGATTGGCGCGGTGCTGGGTGCCTATGCCGATAGCGCCTGGTCCATGCTGATCGCGCAAATGGTCTTGGGTATTGGCTGTTCGGGCATGTTGATGTGCCCCATTACCTATGCCGCCAAGAACATGCCGGCGCAGCGCTTCGGGCTTTGGGGGGGGATTGTGCAGGCTTTGGGCAATACGGGCATGGTGATTTCCGCAAGCCCCTTGGCCTTTCTGGTGGAATATTCCGGCTGGCGCGCGGGTTTTCTCGCCTGCGCCGGCCTCGCGATTTTTGCTGCGCTTTCTGTCGCATTTGTGGTGCGGGAAACGCCGCCCGATGCCGCAACACGGCGCAGCCTGAAGGATGATGCGCGCGATGTGATCCGGCTTGGCTTTTCGCGCGAATTGCGCGCGCCGATTGTCATGGCCTGGACATCCTTCGCCGTGGTGCTTGGCGTGCGCGGCCTTTGGGGTGGCCCTTGGCTGATGGAAGAACGCGGGCTGTCGCGCGTGGAGGCGGGGCATGTACTGTTGCTCTGCACCGTGGCGCTGATCATCGGGCCATTGCTGGCGGGCATTCTGGAACGGCGGTATCAGCAGCGTCGCGGCTGCATTCTGGCGGCTGGGCATATCGGCGCGGTGGCGGCCATTGCGCTCATGGTGCTGGGTGGCGCGCTTTCCTGGCCGGTGGCAGCCGATGCGGTGCTGCTCGCGCTGTTTGGCCTGTTGATTTCAACCCAGGTGATCTGCTTCGCCCTGGTGCGCGCCGCAACGCCGCCGGAACGCGTGGGCAGGGCGCTTTCGGCCATGAATGTCGCCTTTTTCGGTGGTGCCGCCATCATGCAGGCGGCTTCCGGTGTTGCGGCCAGTATCGGTGGCATCGGCGCGGCGCTGATGACCTTTGTGGTCGCGGTGCTGATCTGCTGCATCATCTTCATCCTGCTGCGTGCGCGGGAGGCTTGATGCGGCGCGCTTTCCGTCGCAGATGAACCCCTGAAAAGGCAGGGGCAAATCCGCCCGCCGGGATGAATGGGTGCAGGGCCATGGATGGCATGAATGACACGTTGGGTCGCTTCGGCAGCGGCCAGGCGGTGCGGCGGCTGGAAGATGGGCCGCTTCTGGCCGGCGCGGGCCGTTTCACCAATGACGAAGTCCTGCCGGGCCAGGCGCATCTGATGTTTTTGCGTTCCCCCCACGCCCATGCGCGCATCGCCTCGGTTGATGGCAGCGCCGCGCGCGCCATGCCGGGTGTGCTTGCGATCCTGACCGGGGAAGATGTGGCGGCGGCAGGGCTGAAATCGCTTGGTGTTGCTTTGCCCTTCAAGCGCCCGGATGGGTCGGATTTGGCCGCGCCACCGCGCCCGATCCTGGCGCATGGGATGGTGCGGTTTGTGGGCGAACCCGTCGCCGCCATCATCGCCGAAAGCGCCGCCGCAGCGCGTGACGCCGCCGAAGCCATCATGGTTGATTACGAGGAATTGCCCGCCGTGACGGAACTGCGGGATGCCATCGCCCCCGGTGCGCCGCAGCTTTGGCCCGCTGCCGGCAATAACATCGTCGCCGAAACCCGTTATGGCGATCAGGCTGCGGTCGAAGCCGCCTTTGCGAAGGCCGCGCATGTCGTATCCCTTGATCTGGTGAACCAGCGCCTGGCGCCAGTTTCCATGGAACCGCGCGTGGTGCTTGCCGACTATGACGGCGCGAATGACCGCTTCACCATCCGCATGAGCACGCAAATGCCCTCAGGCTTTCGTGATCAGCTTTGCAAGGAAGTGCTGGATATCCCAACCGATCGCGTGCGCGTGCTGGTGGGTGATGTGGGCGGCGGCTTTGGCATGAAAACCGGGCTTTATGCCGAAGATGCGGTGGTGGCCTTTGCCGCGCGGCGGCTTGGTCGCCCGGTGCGCTGGGCGGCAGAGCGGATGGAAGATTTCCTCGCTGCGCTGCATGGCCGCGATACCGAAAGCAAGGCGGAATTGGCGTTGGATGCAGCGGGCAAGGTGATGGGTCTTCGTGTGCGCACACTGGCCAATATGGGCGGCTATACGCGCAATTCCGGTGTCGCCATTCAATTGCTGATCGGGCCCTGGGTTTCAACGAGCATTTACGACATCACGAATATCGATTTCCAATTCACTGCGGTGCTGACCAATACCGCGCCAACTGGCCCCTATCGTGGCGCCGGTCGGCCAGAAGCCATCTACATCATCGAACGCCTGATGGATGCGGCGGCGCGCAAGCTGGCGCTTGATCCGGCAGAGCTTCGCCGGCGTAACATGATCCGGCCAGAGCAAATGCCCTATAAGAACGCCATGGGCCAAAGCTATGACAGCGGCAGTTTTGAAAAAATCATGGACCAGGCCTTGGTGGCTTCGGATTGGCAGGGTTTCGCCGCCCGCGCTGCGCAATCGGCCAAGGCGGGCAAGATTCGCGGGCGCGGCATTGCGACCTTCCTGGAATGGACTGGCGGGAATGTGTTTGAAGAACGCGTGACTGTTGCCGTGAAGGCCAATCGCGAGATCGAGATCTACGCCACCACACAAGCCATGGGTCAGGGCATCGCCACCAGCTATGCGCAGCTTGCCGTGGATGTCTTTGGCGTCGAACTCGATAACATCAAGATCGTCATGGGTGATTCGGATCGCGGTAGCGGTTTTGGCAGCGCGGGGTCGCGTTCGCTTTTCACCGCCGGTTCCGCAGTGAAGGTCGCCGCCGACAAAACCGTGGACAAGGCGCGCGATCTGGCCGCTGATGCGTTGGAAGTCGCGCCGGTTGATCTGGAATATCTCGCCGGCGCCTTCCAGGTGGCGGGTACGGATCGGCGCATTGGGCTTTTCGAATTGGCGGCGAAGCAGCCGGAAGGGCGCATTTTCATTGATTCGACCAGCTCGGTTTCCGGCCCCACCTGGCCCAATGGCTGCCATATCGCGGAAGTGGAAATTGATCCCGATACGGGCGAGGTTGCCATCCCGCTTTATGTTTCAAACAATGATGCCGGGCGCGTGGTGAATCCCCTGATTGTGGAAGGCCAAGTCGTGGGTGGTGCGCTGCAAGGCATTGGTCAGGCATTGTGTGAGGCAGTGATCTACGACCCCTCAACCGGTCAGCCGCTCACGGCAAGTTTCATGGATTACACAATGCCGCGCGCGGATATGCTGCCGACAGCGACCACCTTGCTTGATCAATCCATCCCCTGCCGCACCAATCCGCTGGGCGTGAAGGGCGTGGGTGAGCTTGGCACCATCGGCGCGACGCCGGCCTTGGTGAATGCCGTTTCGGATGCGCTGGCGCGGCATGGGCGCGGCGCGATGGCGGATAGCGTGCAAATGCCGCTGACACCGCCCCGCATCTGGGCGCTGCTGCAAGGCTGAGCCCGCAGATGGCGCTTGGCAGAAAACGCAGCCGGGAACGCCGCCAGCGCGCCACGCGCTGGCTGTGGCGCCTGTCGCAGGCGGTGATGGTTCTGCTGGTATTCCTGGGCTTCGGTATCGTCACCTATCGCGGCGCAGAGGAAATCGCACGCGCCGAAGTCACAGCGCTGGAAACCCGGCTGGCTGAGGCCGCGGAACGCGAAAGCGCTGCCGCCGCGGAACAAGGCCGGCTTGCCAGTCAACTTGCTGAAGCACGCACCGAAGCCAGCACCTGGCGCGCGCGCCATGAACAGGAAGTGCCGCGCCCGCCGTTCACCGAAATGCTTGCCATCGCCGCACAGCGCATCGCTGCCGGTGTTGCGCCTGAACGGGTGATGGACCTGCTGCGCCTCGCCGATAATCCGCGCCGATGTGAAGGCCGCCCGATCATCCGCCGCTTTGCCATTCGCTTTGGTGGCACGCCAAGCGCCGATGAAGGCACCAGCTTCCTGGATGGCTTGCTGCGCATCACCATCGCCATGCCGGCGGGGGCTGAGGATGTGGCGCGGCTCGCCAATGTCAGTGTCACCAGCACCTGGAATGGGCGCACCGAAAACCTGACCGGTCTGCCGCAACGCCTGACACTGCCCCTCGGCAATCTGGATTTGGACCTTGCCATTACCGCGAGTGACATGCGCGGCTTTGCCCAGGCAGCGCTTGCCACCTGTCCACGCGGCTGAAACCCCCCTGGACAGCACCCAATATCGGCGCAAGCATCAGTCTGAAAGACTGGAGGAAACCCATGAATCGCCGTGACACGTTGAAGGGCGCGCTTGCCCTTTCAAGCCTGACTGCCTTGCCCGCTTTGGCGCAGAACCTGGATCGGCCAGTGCGCTTCATTGTGCCCTTCGCGCCGGGCGGCACTTCGGACATCATCGCGCGCTTGCTCTCACCAGAGCTCACCAAATCCTTCGGCCAGAATGTCGTGGTGGAAAACCGCACGGGCGCCAGCGGGAATATCGGTGCGGATCTGGTGGCGAAATCCGCGCCTGATGGTCACACCATGCTGATCATTGATGTTTCAACCCTGGCGACCGCGCCTTCGCTCTATACGCGTTTTCCCTTTGACCTGAAGCGCGATTTGGCGCCGGTCACCATGCTGATCTACGCGCCCTATATCCTGGCCGTGCATCCTTCCGTGCCGGTGAATAACGCCGCCGAATTGGTGGCCTATGCCAAGGCCAATCCCACCAAGGTCAATGTCGGCCATGCTGGCATTGGCGTCGGCAATCACCTGACCGGGCTTCTGGTGACGCAGCATTGGGGCGCTGACCTGACACAGGTGCCCTATCGCGGCGGCGCGGCCGCCTTGACGGCGGCGGCTTCGGGTGAGGCGCAAATGCTGATCAATGGCGCGACTGCCACCGCGCCCTTCTGCAAGCAGGGGCAATTGCGCGCCATTGCGGTGACCGGTCCGCGCCGCCTGCCGGATTTCCCCGATGTGCCGACCTTCCAGGAACTCGGCTGGCCGGCGGCCGAAAGCGGCACCTGGCAGGGCGTGCTGGTGCAGGGCGGCACCCCGCCCGCAATGGTGGAGCGTCTGTCGCGCGACCTGCGCGCTGCCATGGCGGTGCCGAGTGTTGCCGAACGCATCACCGCCATTGGCGGGGAGAACCGCGCCGAGGGCCCAGAATCCTTCCGCCGCTGGCTGGACAACGAGATCGAGGTCTGGGGCCGCGTGGTGCGCGCCAATAACATCAAGCTCGACTGATGCCGGAAACGCCTGAGGGCCTGCTCGCCCGCCTGACTGCCGCCGGCATTGCCGCGGAGACGCGCCATCACCAGGCGGTCTTTACGGTCGCCGAAAGCCAGGGGCTGCGCGGCACGCTGCCCGGGGGCCATACCAAAAACCTGTTCCTCCGCCCCGCCAAGGGCGATGGCCCCTTCCTGCTGGCCACCTTGGAGGAATCCCGCCAGGTTTCCATCAATGCGCTGGCGCGCATGGCGGGGTCAGGCAAGGTCAGCATGGGCAGTGCCGAGGAATTGCTGGGCGTCCTTGGCCTGACGCCGGGCTCGGTCACGCCTTTTGGGCTGGTCAATGCGTCCCCCGCCCGGATTCGTTTTGTCATGGATGCCGGGCTGATGCGCCATGCGCGGATTTGGGTGCATCCCTTGGTGAATACGTCGTCTACCGGCCTCGCCCCCCAGGATTTGCTCGGGTTTTTGGCTGGGCTTGGGCATGAAACCCGGCTGCTGGAACTTGATGGCGCCTGATCCTGCCCGGGGTGGCTTGCTTCTGCGGCGATAGGGCGCATTTATGGGGCAACAGGACCAGGAAGTGCCGCTATGGAAGTGATCTTCGACCCGTCTCGCCCACCGCAGGGCGCCGCTGCCGGCGCCATCAAGGATGGCGACCAGACCACCTTCATGCAGGATGTGGTGCAGGCATCCAATGATGTGCCGGTGCTGGTGGATTTCTGGGCCACCTGGTGCGGGCCCTGCAAGCAACTGACCCCCGCGCTGGAAAAGGTGGTAACCGCCGCCGAGGGCCGCGTGCGGCTGGTCAAGATTGATATTGATAAGAACAGGGGCCTTGTGCAGCAGCTCGTGCAAATGGGCCTGCCGCTGCAATCTGTGCCAACGGTGGTTGCCTTCTGGAAGGGGCAGATCCTCGATCTGTTCCAGGGTGCGCTGCCGGAATCGGAAGTGAAGCGCTTCATTGAAGGCTTGCTCAAACAGGCGGGTGGGCAGATGCCGACCGCTGATTTGCTCGGCGAAGCCAGGGCCGCGCTGGAAGAAGGCGATGCCACCACGGCGTTGCAAATGTTCGGCGCGCTGGCGCAGCAGGAACCGGAAAATGCCGAAGCCATGGCCGGCGTCGCGCGCTGCCTGATGGCGCTCGGGCAGGAAGAACAGGCCCTGCAGGTGATTGAAAGCGTGCCGGAAAAGCTCCGCAGCCATGCCGAGATCGCTTCCATCCGGAGCGCCTTGGAATTGGCCGCCGAAGGGCGCGAAGCGCGGGCCAAGCTCGCGGAGTTTGAAGCGCGCCTGGCGGCTGATCCCAATGACCACGCGGCGCGGATTGATCTGGCCGTCGCGCTGAACGCCATGGATAATCGTGCCGGTGCGGTGGATGCCTTGATCGAAGCCATCAAGCGCGACCGCGCCTGGAATGAGGAAGCCGCGCGCAAGCAATTGCTGAAATTCTTCGAAGCCTGGGGCTTTGGGGATGAGGCAAGTGTCGCCGGGCGGCGCAAGCTTTCTTCCGTGCTGTTCCGGTAAGGCCGGCGGCACCACGCATCATGCAAGCTTTCAGCCCGCGTTTGGCAGATTTGCCAAGCGAAATCGCAGTCTTCCCCCTGACCGGGGCGCTGCTGCTGCCGCGCGGGCGCTTGCCGCTCAATATTTTTGAGCCGCGCTATT
>JBIKWX010000111.1:0-10452 GCA_044356095.1 Roseomonas sp. | reverse complement strand
TGATGACTTCCAGCGCGCTCAGCTTCGGGAATTTCGGGTGCGGGTCCACCGGAATGCCGCGACCATTATCGCGCACCACCAGCCAATTATCGGCCTCAAGCGTCACTTCAATGCGGTCGGCATGGCCGGCCACGGCCTCATCCATGGCGTTATCAATGATCTCGGACGCCAGATGATGCAGCGCGTTTTCATCCGTGCCGCCAATATACATGCCTGGGCGGCGGCGGACGGGTTCCAGCCCTTCCAGCACCTCAATATCCTTGGCCGAATAGCCATCCTGCTGCCCGGCGCCCCCCTTCCGAGGGCCCCCGCGACCAAAAAGATCGTTCATGTCTTGTTCCCTAACTGTCGGGGACCATACCGGTGGGCGCGCCTGGAAACAATGAGGCCGCCGATTCGCGTGCAGAAGCTCGGGATTTGTCTTGATGGGGCGGCGGATGATAAGGCAAGCGCGCCCAAGTAGAGGAAGCAAGGCGCCTGATGCGCAAACCGAATCGCTCCGTCAAAGCCCCCCGGACCGCACCGACGGCCCGCGCCAAGCCCACCAGCTCCGCCGATGTGACACGGAGTGAGGAAGATTTGCGCGCCCGCGTCGCGAGCAAGCCAGATGACAAGGCGGCGTGGCAGCAATTGGCCGGCATTCTGGCCAATAGCCGCCGCCCGAAGGAGGCAGTGGAGGCTTTCGCCAAGGCAGTGGCACTCGGCGCCCCGGTGGCGCCCATCTGCACGCCTTACGCCATTGCGCTTTCCACTCTTGGCCGCCATCAGGAAGCGGCGGAACTCGTGGCGCCTATCCAGGCGCGCAAGCCCAAGGATTTCGCGCTGGCGAATCTGCTTGGTGTCATGTTCAAGCGCGCCGGGCGCTATGATGAGGCATCGGCGATGCTGAAGGTCGCTCAGCGGCTGGACCCGAAAAGCGCCTCCCCCTGGCAGAACCTCGGCAATGTTGAGGAAGCGCGCGGCAATTTGGCTGCCGCGGTGGAGGCTTTTCAGGAAGGTGTGCGGCTTGATCCCCGCAATGGCGAGATTTGGCGCCTGCTTGGGCGCATGCAACGCGCGATTGGCGATATGGCGGGCGCGCGAACAAGCTTTGAAAAAGCTTTCGAATTCCAGCCCAAGGATCGCAATACCCTGAATGACCTGATGGGGTTGCTGATTGACCAGGGTGACATTGAAGGCGCGGTGCCGGTTGTGGAACGCGCGCGCAAGTTTCACACCGGCGACCGCGGGCTTGATGTGATGCATGCGCGCATGCTATTGCGCCTGGGGCGCCGCGAAGAATCCCGCGCGGTGATTGATGGCATTCTGGCGGAGGACCCGGGTGACAGGCAGGCCAATCTTTTCCTGTCCCGCATGGCGGGCGATGGTAATCGGCGCCTGGCGAATGAGGCGCTGAAACGCGCGCATGAGGCCAACCCCGATGCGGCTGAGATTCAATCGGCCTATATCGAAAGCCTTTCACGCAGCCGCTATGACAGTGAAGTGGGCCATTTGGAGGAATCCTATCGGCTCTCGCTCGATTTCATGCGACGGCATCCGGATAAGGTGGCACGAAATTCGCGTTCCTTGCGCACCGTGTTTCAGCGCGTGATGGATCTGGAGCAATTGGACGCAACGGGCGCCATTCCAGACCTGCTGCCTTTGTGGCAGGCGGAAGGGCGGCATTCGTCAGTCCATTACGAATTGGGCCAAGTGCATAGCCTTGAAGAGCGTGTGGCGATTGTGGAATGGCATCGCAATTGGGGGCGCAATGTACAACGGCGCATCAAGCCGCTGCCGCCCGCGCCTGCGCTGCATATGCCGCGCAAATGGCGTGTTGGCTTCCTGTCGAGTGATTTGCGCAACCACCCTGTCACCTATTTCTGCATGCCCTTGCTTGAGGAATATGATCGCGACCGCTTCGAGGTTTTCTGCTATTCCTTCTATGAAGGAGAGCGCGATGTGATCCAGGCGGAGATCGAAAAATCCACCAATTTCCGCTGGTGGCCCTATCGCCCGGATGATCAGGTGGCAGCCGATATTGCCAAGGATAATCTTGATCTGCTGTTTGAATTGGGCGGCAGCACGGCGATGAACAAGCTGGAAGTCATGGCCTATCGCCCTGCGCGACTCGGCGGCAGTTGGCTTGGCTATCCGCATTCGGCTGGGCTCGAGGCGATCGATTACATTCTGGTGGATCCCTATATCAAACCTGAAGATCCACGCTTGCTGATCGAAAAGCCTTTTGAATTGCCGGAAACCTGGGTGACCATCGGTGGACGGCTTGGCTTTTACGAAGTGCCGATTGATCTGGAAATCCCCGAAGATCGGCGCGGCTATGTTACTTTCGGCACGGCCAATAATCCCTATAAATACACTAGGCTTTGCATTGATACCTGGGCGGCGGTGTTGCGTCGCGTGCCCAATTCGCGCTTTCTTTTCGTCCGCCCCGAAGCGGGCGGGCCATCCTTCCTGGAAAACACCCGCGCTGCTTTCGCGGCGCGCAATGTGGACCCGGACCGGATCGAATTTGTCGGCATTCGCGGCAAGCATTTGCCGCATTACAACAAGATGGATATTTCGCTTGATACGCTGCCGCATGTCGGCGGCACCACCACCTGCGAAAGCATCTGGATGGGTGTGCCTTGCGTATCGCTGGTGGGTGCTGGCTTTGCCGAGAGGCTTTCCTATTCCAACCTGTCCAATGCCGGCATTGGCGACATGGCCACTTTCAGCGTTGAAGACTACATCGAAAAAGCCGCTGAGCTTGCTGCCGATGCGCCGCGCCGGCGCGTACTCCGCCATGGGCTCCGCGACATGATCCGCGCCATGCCGCTTGGCCAGCCCGCGCGCTTCGGCAAGGCGTTCTACGACAAGGCGGCCGAGGTCTGCGCCTTGTGATTTTCACCGCAACCGCCATCCCTGGCATTATCAGCATCGAAGCCTCCCCCGCGCGGGATGAACGCGGCGCTTTTCTGCGGAGCTGGTGCCGGGAAAGTTTCTCCGGCGCCGGGATTGATTTCACCCCGATCCAGGCGAGCCTTTCAGAAAACACCCTGACGCATACCTTGCGCGGGATGCACTACCAGATTGCGCCCGCCGAGGAACAGAAACTCATTCGCTGCGTGCGCGGCGCGGTGTTTGATGTGCTTATTGATTTGCGCGCCGATCAGCCGAGTTATTTGCGCCATATCGCCATTACACTCGATGCCCGCGCGAATAATGCTGTCTTTGTGCCGCGCGGCATTGCGCATGGTTTCCTGAGCCTGACCGATGATGCGGTGGTGGAATATCTGATTGACACACCCTATGCGCCCGCCCTTGCGCGCGGGGTGCGCTGGAATGATCCTGCCTTTGGCATTGCCTGGCCGGCTGAACCCCGGGTGATTTCCGCACGCGACAATGCCTGGCCCTTGATGCATGGCTGAACGCGTTCTGGTCACGGGTGCGACAGGCTTTATCGGGCGGCATATTCCGGCGCTGCTGCAAGCGCACGGGCTTGCAACACACATCACCGCGCGCAGCGCCGCAAGCACCACGCCCGGCATGACCGCGCATGAAGTTGATCTGCTGCGGCAGGAGGATGCGCAGCGTTTGATCAAGGATGTGCGACCCGACATCATCATCCATTCCGCCTGGTATGTCGCGCATGGGCGCTTCTGGACCGCGCCGGAAAATACCGATTGGCTGGAAGCTTCCACCGCACTCGCTGCCTATGCTGCTGAGGCCGGCGCGCGGCGCTTCATCGGCCTTGGCACCTGCGCCGAATACGCGACCGAAGCCGGTGATGACGCCTTCCCCTGGCTGGAGAACCGGCCCATCGCCCCCGCCACACCCTATGGCGAGGCCAAGGCCACCTTCGCACGCCGATTGCACGAAATGGCTGAAGCCCGCGCGCGTTTTGATATTGCCTGGGCACGGCTGTTTCATTTGTTCGGCCCGGGCGAGAACCCCGCGCGCCTGGTGCCTTCCATCATGATCGCGCTGCGGGAAGGCCGCGAAGCGGCGTGTGCTTCCGGCAGGCCAGTGCGAGATTTCATCAGCACGCAAGCCGCTGCTGCGGCCATTGCCGCACTCGCGACCAGCGATGTCACTGGCCCGGTCAATATCGCCTCAGGCGCACCGATCAGCATTGCCGCCATGGCGCGGCTCATTGGCCATATTGCTGGCCGGCCTTATCTTGTGCGGTTGGGGGCGTTGCCTGACCGCCCCAATGAACCGCCCTACATGGTGGCGCATACCGGGCGGCTTAGGCGTGAAGTTGGTTTCACCGCGCCGGTGTCACTCGCGGCGGAACTACGCAAACTTTAGTGGTCGCATTTTCCGAGCCGCCAAGTGAAGCCACTTGGCTTGAAAATGCTTCAAATGCGCCTTTAGATTCTTTGGTGCAACGCGCAAACCAGCGTGAATAATTGCCGCGCCGTGTCGAAATCCAGCGAGACCCGCCCCGCGAGCCGCGCGCGCAGCAATTCAGCACCTTCATTATGCAGCCCGCGCCTTCCCATATCTATTGCCTGCACGCGGGATTCCGGCCCGCTTTCCGCGACCGCCTGTTCATGCGCTTCCACCACCATGTGGTAGTCCTTGATCAGCCGCCGGAAGGGTCCAAGGGCAAGGGCAAGCACATGCAAAGTCTCGCCCGCTTCATTGCGGATATCAAACACCAGCCGGCCTTCACGCACGGCAAGCCCCAGCACATAGGGTCCGCGCGGCAGGCCCTCAGGGTCGAAGCGGTTATGGTGCAGCAAATCCGTAATCGCCTGGCGCCGATCCGCCTCGGCATAGGCAGAAGGGGCCGGCGCTTCTTCGGGCAATTCAACGCGGATCAGGCGCTGTTCAGGCATCCGGCTTGCCACCCCGCAGCACCACGCCGCCTTCATCGCCTGTCATGCCAAGGCGCATCATCCAACCAATCACCGCACCCTTGATGGGCCGCAGCAGCAAGGTGCAGATAATGGTAAATAGCGGCAGCCAGATCAGCATATGCAGCCAGATCGGCGGCATATAGGCCCTTTCGATCCACAATACCGGCGGCACCAGCACATGCCCCGTGATCAGAATGGTGAAATAGGGTGGCGCATCATCGGCCCGCAACCGCCCGGTGGGCGCGCCGCAGCTTTCGCAAGCCTCTGCCACCCGCAGATACCCCGCAAATAGCCGCCCCTGCCCGCAAACCGGGCAGAGCCCTTTCAGCCCGCGCAGCAGGCCATCCCGCGCGCTCGGCGGCTGATAGGGCAGGGCGGGGGGCGTGCGATCCGGTTCCCAGCGCATGATTGCTCCAATCCTCGCCAGGCTGCCCTGGCGTTGTGCAGCGCAGCGATAGGCCCGAAGCGCCGCCCGATCAAGCGCGGCTTGCGATACCGCGCCGCTTGGCGTCAGGATACCAGCCATGAATGAACGCATCCTGCTGATCAACCCGAATTGCAGCGTAAGCTGCACGGATGGCATTGCCGCCGCTATCGCCCCCTTTTCTGCCCCCGGCCTGCCGCGGATTGACGTGACGCGGCTGGAAGAAGGCCCGCCCGCCATCGTGACCTGGCGGGATTGGTATGGCGTGGCGGAACCGCTCTGCCGCCGCGTCGCGGCCGAGCCGGCCGATGCCTATATCATCGGCTGTGTATCCGACCCGGCGATTGAAGCGGTCCGCATGGTGACCGACAAGCCCGTTTTCGGCCCCTTGCGCTGTTCCATCGCCGCAGCGCTGAACCGCGCCGAGAGTTTCGGCATGATCGCCTTCACCGACAAATCCAAGCCGCGCCAGCGCCGCGTGCTGCAAGGCATGGGGGTGGAGGCGCGGATGGTCGCCTCCATCGCGCTCAATCTGGATATGGAGGTGCTGACAGACCCGGTGGCACCGCGCACGCGTATTCAGGCGCTGGCGCGGGAGCTGGTTGCATTAGGGGCGGAAGCAGTAATCTTGGGTTGTGCTGGCATGGCGCATCATCGCGCGGCGGCGGAAGATGCCTGCGGCGTGCCGGTGATTGAACCAAGCCAGGCGGCGGCGGTGCAGGCGATTCTGGCGGTGGTGGCGGCGCGGGGATGATACCATGGCCGACGCCGTGGGAAGCCTGGCAGGGTCCTGGGACGCTATGCGCAGAATTGTGCGTTATTAACTCTTTGGGTGGTTGGGCATTGGTGTTTGTTGCCTAAATGTCACAGGCAAAAACTGGGTCGTTAATCGCTGCCCGCCCCCAGACCGCCCAGCATCCGAGGTGATCCTTGTAACAACATGATTTTGCGGAAAACCACGCAAACGCCAATGGTTAACGCCGAATATTAACCTTTTATTCTAGCTTGACCCCTGACTCCTGGGGCTGTTAAACGCATTTTGAGGCTCCTTCTGTTCCCCCAAAAGGGGGATCTGTGTCTTTTTGCCCGGAGGCTGGCGGAAAGGTGCAGAGCGAGGAGAGCGGCATGGGCCGCAACGCCAGTGTGGGCGTGGATGAAAGTGTCTGAGGAGTTTTGGTTATGCCTGAAGGTATTATTCGCGACCTGACCGGAGGTGACGACTCTTGGCCGGCAGGCTTTTCTCCTGACACAAACTTCAATGATGACACTATTTCAGGGCTTGCCGGGCAAGACTCCATTGATGGCGGCAGTGGTAATGACTGCCTCGATGGTGGTACAGGCCACGACACGCTTATCGGCGGGATTGGCAATGATACGCTGATTGGAGGCTCTAGCGGAACTGATGATGACTTGCTGATTGGTGGAGATGGCGACGACCGGATCATAGACGAACGCGGATTCAGTACGCTTGATGGCGGCAACGGTGATGATTACCTCGATGGCGGAACAGATGGTGACAGTGTCAGTGGTGGTGCCGGTAATGATACGATTGACGGTGGTATAGACGGATTTTCGGATACTTTGAGTGGTGGTTCTGGAAATGATTACATAACAGGCCAATCTGGCCGTGATTTGATAGATGGTGGCGATGGTGACGATACGGCTTATGGCGATCAGGATCGTGACTCGATTTCCGGCGGCAATGGTGATGACCTTCTAGATGGCGGGATTGAATCCGATTCGCTTCTGGGTGGCGATGGAAACGATGACATCACAGCAGGTGAGGGTAGCGACACCCTTGTTGGCGGGCGCGGTGATGACCGGCTTGATGGTCTGGTGGGTTCGACCAGTGAATTCGATCTCGCGAGTTATCTTCCGGCGGATGGATCAGTTACGGTTTCGCTGCTCCAGGGTACTTCTTCCGGTGCGGATGGCAATGATACGCTGATCGGCATTGAGGCGGTTCTCGGTAGCGGTTACGCTGACTCGGTACAGGGCTCCGACAATGCAGATTCGCTTTTCGGCGCTGGCGGAAATGACACGCTTCAAGGGATGCAGGGTAATGATTACCTTGATGGCGGCAGTGGTTCATCCGATTGGGTGTTTTATGATGCTGCGACAGGCAATGTTTCGGTCGATCTTCAAGCCGGTTCTGCAACCGGCGCGGGCACGGATCGGCTTTTCGGGTTTGAGAATGTTCTTGGTGGCAGTTTCAACGACACCCTGATTGGCGCCAATGCGACGGACAATATTCTTGACGGCGCCAGTGGCGATGACTGCCTGCTTGGCCTAGCTGGAAATGATACGTTAATTGGTGGCAATGGTTCCGATGTTTTGCTGGGTGGTGACGGGACCGACAGTCTTTTCGGCGGCGCGAATGACGACACGCTCGTCGGCGGCGCGAATGATGATGAGCTTGCCGGCGGTGACGGCAATGACAGCCTGTTGGGCGATGCGGGCGCGGATACGCTGGATGGCGGCGCGAATGATGACCAGCTTGTTGGCGGTGACGGGACCGACAGTCTTTTCGGCGGCACGGGCGCGGATACGCTGGATGGCGGCACGAATGATGACCAGCTTGCCGGCGGTGACGGTAACGATAGCCTGTTTGGTGCTGATGGCGCGGATAGCCTGCGCGATGGCGGCGGCGATGACACGGTCCGGGGTGAGGCTGGTGCCGATACGATTCTTGGCGGCGCCGGGAATGATTCGATCCTTGGTGGCGACGACATTGATTGGCTGAATTTCGCGGATGCGACTTCGGGCGTCACGGTTGATCTGACCAATGGCTCTGCCTCTGGCTTCTTTAACGATGATACCGTCGTCGGCATTGAGGTGGTGGTTGGCGGCAACGCCGCTGACAGCCTGCTTGGTGGCAATGGCAATGAAACGCTGTTGGGCGCTGATGGGACTGACACGCTTGCTGGCGGCAGTGGCGATGGCCAGCTTCTTGAAGGCGGCAACGGTGCCGATAGCCTGGCCGGTGGTAGTGGTGCTGACCAATCCCTGCGCGGCCAGGAAGACAATGACCTGATGGTTGCCGGCAATGGCAACGGTCAGGATCTGTATGGCGGCGATGGGGCCGATAGTATCGTCGGCGGTATTGGTGATCAACAAGAGCTCTTCGGCGATGCCGGCAATGACACGCTGCGTGCCGGTGATGGCAATGATCAGGTGCTCAATGGCGGCGCCAATGACGACCTGCTGTTCGGCGGCAATGGCGAGGATGGAGGTGATTCAGAAACCTTATACGGGCAAGTGCTCCTCGGCGAAGCCGGCAATGACACGCTGATCGCCGGCGATGGCAATGATCAGTATCTGTCTGGTGGTGGCGATGACGATAGTCTCGTCGGCGGAAATGGCGCTGATGGATCTAGTAATGATGGTTGGGGTCAAGAACTTTACGGCGATGCCGGCAATGACACGCTGCGCGCCGGGGATGGCAATGATCAGTGGCTTCAGGGCGATGGCGGCAACGATCTACTGATCGGCGGCAATGGCGAGGATGGATCTGGTCTTGGTCGGGGCCAAGAACTGTATGGCAATGCCGGCAATGACACGCTGATCGCCGGCAATGGCAATGATCAGTATCTGTCTGGCGGCGACGATGCCGATAGCCTGGTTGGCGGTGATGGCGTTAGCCAAGATCTTACCGGCCAAGGCGGCAGTGACACGCTGCGGGCCGGTAATGGCAATGATCAGTTCCTAGTCGGTGGCGCCAATGACGACCTGCTGATCGGCGGCATTGGCGAGGATGGAAATCTTAGTGGTCGGGGCCAAGAACTTCTCGGCGATGAAGGCAACGACACGCTGATCGCCGGTGATGGCAATGATCAGCTTCTTGAAGGCGGTGACGATGCCGATAGCCTGGTCGGCGGCAATGGCGCGGAACAAGAACTTTACGGCAATGACCGCAATGACACGCTGCGCGCCGGTGATGGCAATGATCAGCTGCTTGAGGGCGGTGAGGGTAACGATCTACTGATCGGCGGCAATGGCGCTGATGGAAGTGATACAAATCCCTTCGGCCAGCGGCTTTACGGCCAAGGCGGCAATGACACGCTGATCGCCGGCAATGGCGATGATCAGTATCTTGAGGGGAATGACGGTGACGATAGCCTGGTCGGCGGCAATGGCGTCAACCAAGAACTTTACGGCAATGACGGCAATGACTCGTTGGTGGCGGGTACCGGTACAGATCAGACCCTCCTTGGTGGCGCGGGCAATGACAGCCTTCTCGGCGACAGTGAGAATGATCTCCTAAATGGCGGTGCCGATGAGGATACCCTGAATGGTGGCCTTGGCGATGACACGCTGATTGCGGGCAATGGCAATGACTCGCTTTTTGGCGGTGACGGCAATGATGTGGCCGATTTCCGTGGGCTGGGTTCGGTTTCGATCAATCTTGTTGACAGCAACGACACTTTCGTTGTGTCCCAGGGTGGGGTGATTACCCGCTTCTCGGGTATTGAAAACATCCTGACCACCGACGGCAATCTGACGCTGAGCGGCAGCGCCGGTGCCTTCACCGTGCTCGGTGGGGATGATAATGATTCCGTGCTGTCCGGTAATGGTGCGGATAGTCTTCTCGGCGGCGCTGGGAATGATTCCCTATCAGCGGGCGACGGCGAGGATACGCTGGATGGTGGTGTGGGTGATGACCGCCTGCTGGGTGAAGCGGGCAATGACAGCCTGTTTGCCGGCAGCGGTACGGACACCCTGGATGGCGGCGCGAATGACGACACTTTGCGTGCCGGTGATGGCGATGATCAGTCGCTCTATGGCGGCAGCGGCGCCGATAGCCTGATTGGCGGCAATGGTGCGGATCAAATACTTTCCGGCAATGACGGCAATGACACGCTGCGTGCCGGTGATGGCAATGATCAGACTCTTGAAGGCGGCGCCAATGACGACGTGCTGATTGGCGGCAATGGCGAGGATGGAAATACTAGTGGCTACGGCCAAGAACTTTACGGCAATGCCGGCAATGACACGCTGATCGCCGGCAATGGCAATGATCAGTATCTCTATGGCGGTGACGATGCCGATAGTCTCATCGGCGGCAATGGCGTTGAACAAGTGCTCCTCGGCGATGGCGGCAATGACACGCTGCGCGCCGGTGATGGCAATGATCAGTATCTTGATGGTCTTGATAATGACGACCTGCTCTTTGGCGGCAATGGC
>JBIKWX010000365.1:0-2921 GCA_044356095.1 Roseomonas sp. | reverse complement strand
GCTTCAAAATCGCGAATACCGGCTTCGGCCAAGGTCGGGACATCCGGCAGCGCCGATGTCCGCACGTTGCTGGTAACCGCCAAAGCCCTGAGCCTGCCATCGCGGATATGTCCGATACAGCTTGGCATGTTGTCGCAGCCCGCATCCAGCCTTCCGGCCACGATTTCAACAAGCATCGGCCCTGCGCCGCGGAAAGGCACATGGGTGATATCTGTGCCGCTGCGCAGCTTGAACATTTCCATGGTCATGTGGGGCGACCCACCTGACCCGCTGCTCCCGTAATTCAACTTGCCGGGATTGGCCTTGGCACCCGCAACCAGATCACTCACGGTCCGATAAGGCGAATTGGCGGTGACGAAAACAACATTCGGCACACGGATGACGAGCCCAACGGCGGCCAAATCCTCGGGCTTCGTCGTCATGCGCGCACCCCAGAGCGAGTAATTGATCGCAGCCGTTGAAATGGTGCACATCAGCAGCGTATAGCCATCAGGCTCCGACCGTGCGACCATTTCAGCGCCCAGATTTCCTGTGGCGCCGGCGCGGTTTTCCACAATCACCGGCTGGCCGATCCGCGCTGAAAGTCGTTCGGCCATGATGCGCCCCGCAATGTCCGTGGTCCCTGCGGGCGGGAAGGGAACCACAAGCCGCAAGGGGCGGGTTGGAAAGGCCTGAGCGCGGGCAAGGCCGGGCGCGGCCAGCGCGCCGGTCATGCCAGCCAGGATGATGCGGCGGCCCAGCAGGGCGTTGTTCTTCGTCATGTTTTGCTCTCCTTATTCCACACGAATATCGGCCTGGCGCACCACCTCAGCCCAGCGCGTCACCTCGGCCCGCATGAAGGCCGCGAAGCTTTCCGGGCTCGAGCCACCATCGGGGGTCAGCCGCGGCGGATCAGCGCCAAAGGCCGCGATGCGGGCGCGGAACTCCGCTTCCTTGCCGATGGCATCCAGTTCGGCGCCAAGCCGCGCAATGATCGGGGCAGGTGTCGCGCTTGGTGCCAGCACGCCAAACCAGGCGGTTGCCTCAAAACCCGGCATGCCCTGTTCGGCAATGGTCGGCACATCCGGCAACACCGCGCTGCGCTGGGCGCCCGTCACGCCAATGGCGCGGATTTTACCCTCACGCACGAAAGTGAGCGCGGAGGGGATATTGTCCATGCCAAGTTCAATCCGTTCCGCCACCATTTCGGTCAGCATGGGGGCAGAGCCGCGGAAGGGCACATGGGTGATCTGGATCCCCTGGGCGAGGCGGATTTGCTCAATCACCACATGGGGCGAAGTGGCGATGCCGGCGGTGCCGTAATTCAGTCCACCGGGCTTGGCCTTCGCCTCCCGCGTCATGTCAGCGAGCGTGCGGATAGGCATCCGGTTTGCCGCCATCAGCACATTCGGCACGCGGCACATGAGGCCGACCGCGGCCAGATCCTCGGGCTTGAAGGGCATGCGATTGCCGAAAACGGCGAAATTGATCGCCCCGGTGCCGATGGTGGTCAGCAGCAGCGTATGGCCATCCGGTTCTGACCGCGCGACGAATTCACCGCCAACATTGCCCGAAGCGCCGGGGCGGTTATCCACCACCACCTGCTGACCAAGCCGGGCCGAAAGACGCTCGGCCGTCAACCGCCCGACCAGATCCGTGGTGCCGGCAGGGGTGAAGGGGATGATCAGGCGGATGGGCCGGTTGGAAAGCCCCTGGGCCAAAGCGGGCATGGGCAGGGCAGCGCCAAGGGCCAAGGCGCCAAGGCTGCGGCGGGTGATCATGGTTTAGCCTCCCGGTGGTTCGATTACCAAGCAAGGTGGCCCGTGAACCGTGCCAGATCAACCCGTTTGGGCCCGGGTTTTGGTTTGACCGATTCGCCCCTTATGATCGCTTTGCTTCAGGAGCGATGGGGGCAATGGAGTTTTTGCGGCTTTACGGAAGGGTGCTCAGGCTGCTGGCCGCGGATCGCGCTGTGGCGATTGGGCTTGGCTTCGCGGCGCTCGCCATTGCCGGGCTACAATTCCTGGAACCGGTGCTGTTTGGGCGCGTGATTGATCTGCTCGCGCGTTCGGATCGGATGCAGGAATCGGCGGTTTGGGCGGAAGCGCTTTCCCTTTTGATTCTCTGGGCGGCCATTGGGCTTTCGGCCATTGGCGCCAATGTCACGGTGGCGCTTTTCGCGGACCGCATGGCGCATCGCAATCGCCTGAAGGTCATGCATGATTATTTCCAGCATGTGCTGTCCCTGCCGCTATCCTTCCATGGGGATACGCAATCGGGCCGGCTGATGAAGGTTATGCTCGTTGGGGCCGATAACCTGTTCGGGCTTTGGCTGTCCTTTTTCCGGGAGCATCTGACCACCTTCATTTCCGCCATTGTGCTGCTGCCGCTGACGCTTGTTCTGAATTGGCGGCTTGGGCTTTTGCTGATTGGCCTTGTGGTGATTTTCGGCAGCCTCGCCGCCTTTGTCATTCGGCGTACGGAAAACGCGCAGCGGCAGGTGGAAGCGCTTCATACGCAATTGGCCGGCAACGCCCAGGATGCGCTTTCGAACGTGATGGTGGTGCAATCCTTCACGCGGCTTTCCAGTGAGGCGCGGCTTTTCAGCGACATCATCCAGAAGGTCATCACGCATCAATTTCCTGTCTTGAATTGGTGGGCGGTGGTGTCGGTCATGACCTCCGCTGCCTCCACGATTTGCGTGATCATGATTTTCATGCTCGGCACCTGGCTGCATCTGCGTGGGCAGGCGACGGTGGGGGAGATCGTCTCCTTCATGGGTTTCGCCACCATGCTGATCGGCAAGCTCGAAGGTGCGGTGGGGTTTGCATCCCGCCTTGTGCTGCTGATGCCCTCATTGTCTGAGCTTTTCGCGGTCTTGGATGCGCGCACCACCGTGCCGGAAAAGCCCAGTGCCCTTGATATCCCGCGCGCAAAAGGCG
>JBIKWX010000364.1:0-2924 GCA_044356095.1 Roseomonas sp. | reverse complement strand
GTCGCGCGCTGGCCGTAAGCTTGCGCAGGATATTGATCTGCGCGCGATGGATCCCTTCTACCTGATCCGCTTCGATGATGGCGAAGTCATGCGTTGTTCGGCTGACCTTGAAGTCACGCGCGCCGAAGTCGCGCGCATCGCACCGCAAGACAGTACCGGGTTTGAACGCTTCATTCTGGAAAGTGAGCGTATTTTTCGGGTGGCCTTCGCTGAATTAGCGGATAAGCCCTTCCATCGTCTTGGATCATTGCTTGGTGCGGCGCCGGATTTGATACGCTTGCAGGGCTATCGTACCGTCTATAGCCGCGTCTGCGATTACTTCACCAGTGATAAGCTACGCGTTGCCTTCAGTTTCCATCCGCTGCTGATCGGCGGGAATCCGATGACTACGACTGCCTATTACTGCCTGATCGCGCATCTGGAACGGCTGCATGGCGTGCATTACGCCATGGGCGGCATGGGCGCGCTGGTGCAGGGTATTCTCGATTTGGCCACAAGGCTTGGTGGCAGCATTCGCTATAATGCCGAGGTGAAGCGCATCATCACTGAAGACGGCCGCGCAACTGGCGTTGAATTGGCCGATGGCGAAAGGCTTTCCGCTGATATTGTGGTTTCCAACGCCGATGTTGCCTGGACCTACAGCAAGCTATTGCAGGATTATCCACGCCGCCGCTGGACTGATCGCAAAATCGCCCGCGCCCGTTATTCCATGAGTCTTTTTGTTTGGTATTTCGGTACCAAGCGCCGGTATGAGGATGTCTATCACCACACCATGGTGCTCGGGCCACGCTATCAGGAATTGCTGCACGATATCTTTACGCGCAAGCACTTGGCCGAAGATTTCAGCCTTTATCTGCATCGCCCGACTGCGACGGATGCATCACTTGCCCCGCCTGGCTGCGATGCCTTTTACGTGCTGGCGCCTGTGCCGCATCTTGGCAGCAAGGTGGATTGGGCCAAGCATGCGGAACCCTATCGTCAGGCGATTGAAAAACGCCTGGAAGAAACTGTGTTGCCTGGGCTTGGTGAGGCGCTGGTCACATCCCGCATGATCACACCGCAGGATTTTCAGGATCGGTTGCTATCAGTGAATGGTGCAGCCTTCGCGTTGGAGCCGCAGCTTTTCCAAAGCGCCTGGTTCCGCCCGCATAATGTCAGCGAAGAAGTGAAGGGCTTGTATTTGGTCGGTGCGGGCACGCATCCGGGTGCGGGTGTGCCGGGCGTGATTTCTTCCGCCAAGGTGCTTGATCAGCTTGTGCCGCATGGCGATACGCTGAAGCGCCACTAAGCGCGCGCTGCACCAATCCGAATGCTGCCGCGCGCACCGGCCCAATCTTCCAAAAGCCGCGCCGCGGCAATACGGCCAGACATCGCAGCCATGGGAATGCCAGGGCCGGGATGCACGGAACCTCCGGCCAGATAGAGCCCTTGCAAACGCGTGACCGCGCCAGGGCGCGCGAAAGTGCCGGTGGTGCCGTGGCTCGCGCGGCCATAGAGCGCGCCGCCTGAACCCGGAAAAAGCTGCGCGAAACCTTCAGGTGTGGTGACCACTTCCGCGCCCGCATCGCGCGCCACGTCCAAGCCGCAAGCCTTGAGAAGGCCAAAACCACGGTCGCCAAGTTCTGTTATTTCATCAGGGGAATAGCCACGCTGATCACCATCGGGTGGCGCATTGATCAGCACAAGCATCCGTTCTGGTGTGCCCGCTGCAGGACCTGGTCCGGCTTCGCGATCCTGTGCGCAGATATAGACCGTGGGCGCGGCGGTGATATCACGCCTACCGAAAATCGCTTCAAACTCCGCCGCGTAATCCTCAGCGAAGAATACATTGTGATGCACCAGCGGAAAGCCTGCGGTCGGCGCCTTCACGCACCAGGTCACGGCGGAGAGTGAGCGCGCCGCACGAGGCGTATCCTCCGCAGCACTACGAGGCGCCTGCCCCAACATCCCCTGCGCCAGCGCAGCCACATCACCGTTGAAGACCACGGCATCGGCGCTGATCTCCTGACCATTTGCCAGCCGCACCCCACAAGCCCGGCCCTGACGCGTCAGAATCTCCGCAACCTCGGCACCAAAGCGAAACTCAGCACCCTTGCCTTCTGCCAAGCGCTGGATTGCATCCGCCACGCGCCGCATGCCGCCCTTCACGAACCACACGCCATCCTGTTCCACATGCGCGACCAGCATCAGCGTCGCCGGCGCCAACCAGGGTGAGCAGCCGCAATAGGTCGCATAACGCCCGAATAGCTGGCGCAAACGCGGATCACGAAAATGCTCGCCCAAGGCATCCCACAGCGTCTTCATCGGCGCGGTGCGAATCAGCGCCGCGATATTGGTGATGCCAACGCGCTTGACCAAATCAAGCGGAGATGGCCGTTCAGCAGCAATGAAGGAACTGCGCAGCGTGCGGAAAATATCAGCGCTGCGGGCGCAAAAGGCGCGATAGCCGCGTGCTTCGGCCGCACCCGCAAATTCGCCGATTGCATCAGCCGAACGCGCGATATCTGCGAATAGATCAAGCCTGCCGCCAGCGCGCCAGGCATGCCGCGCCAATATATCCGCTTTCTGCAATTGCAGCGCGGCTTCCAGTGAGGCGCCGGCATCCGCAAACAAACCCTCAAAAATCCAGCGCATTGTGAAGACCGTGGGGCCGCCATCAATCGGGCTGCCATCCACCATCACCTCACGCATCTTCCCACCGGGTGCCGCTGCGCGTTCCAATACCGTCACCGCCGCACCACGCCGCGCAAGATCAGCGGCGGCCGCCAAGCCGCCCATGCCGGCGCCAATCACAACAACGCGCGGGGAAGCCATGCTAGTGGTGCGATTCATGTGAACCTTTCCCGATCCAAACCTGCTCCCGCGCACCACTAGCCCTATATTTGGTGGGCCGATTCACGCTGCTGTCGGGAACCGACAGCAGC
>JBIKWX010000363.1:0-2937 GCA_044356095.1 Roseomonas sp. | reverse complement strand
GCCGGTCTTGCTGCGGCGCTGTTCATGGCTCATGGCGGGCCTGCTTGGCTCGCCAGTATCAACACAGAAGGATTGCCGGTGCGTCGAACGGGCAACTGAAATCAGTCAGAGAGATGCAAGCCTTTGCCAGGGCATCGCCGCTTCGAATGTTTCGGCAAGATCAAGCAGGAATTCCTCCTGGTAGGCCGACGCAACAAGTTGCAATCCGGTGGGGAGGCCTCCAACGGGTTTCGATGGCACGACGACAGCCGGTAGCGCAGCGAGATTAAAGACCGTGGAAAAAATCGCTGCGGTACGCGGGCCGGCAGCAAGGCCGTCAACTGTCGTCGGCCCTGCGGCATGGCGAGGCCACGGCAGCACAGCGGCCGAAGGTGTGGCAACCGCGTCCGCTGTCGCGACCCAGTCACCCAGCTCAGCGCGTAGGACCGCGACCCTGTCGAGCGCACGAAGATAATTGGTGGCTGATAGTGCCTGACCGGCTTCAGCTTGTGCGCGGATGGAAGGTGTTACCTTGTCTTCCCAGCCTTCATGGCCAGCGACAGCACGCGCAACACCGACGGAGGAGATGGTGGCAAAGAGCGCGGCGACTTCGTCAGGACTCCACGGCGCGGTAACTTCCTCCACAGCATGGCCGAGGCGTCGCAGCACATTCAGGGCATCATCAAAAGCGGCCAATACGCCAGGATCAACGGGGGCATCACCGCAGCGCCGAACGGCCAGGATCTTGCGTTGCAGAGGGTTGGATGGAATAGGCCGCGCGTCCGCAATGACCGAAAGCACGCAACGCAGATCGCGCACGCTGCGCGCGATTGGACCTATGACCTGAAAATCCGCGGCGAGTGGCGGGAAACCCCACCGCCGCTGCACGCGGCCCGGGGTTGGCTTTATCGTAGCAACACCGGAATGCCCTGCAGGGCGGCGCAGTGATCCGCCGGCATCAGTCGCAAGCGCGATCGGCCCCATGCCAGCGGCAACCGCCGAGACTGCCCCGCCGCTCGACCCACCAGGCTGGTGATCAGGCGCCCATGGGTTGCC
The DNA here is from genome assembly GCA_044356095.1 of Roseomonas sp. Lineage (GTDB taxonomy): Bacteria > Pseudomonadota > Alphaproteobacteria > Acetobacterales > Acetobacteraceae > Neoroseomonas. The sequence goes on along the minus strand of JBIKWX010000363.1, from coordinate 1,902 downwards.
CGTTGAGCCAAAGAGCGGGTTATCCGTGAAGCCGGAAAGGGCAAGTTCCGGCGTATTCGTCTTTCCAAGAATGACGGCGCCTGCTGCCCGCATTCTTGCGACGGGTATGTCGTCGCGCGGCGCGACATGGTTCTCGTGAAGGCGACTACCCCATGTTGCGCGCATGCCCGCAACAAAAAGATTATCCTTCACCGTCAGGGGAATACCATCAACTGGGCCAAGCGCCGCGCCTTCGCGCCAACGCTTCGCGCTTTCCTTGGCTGCGGCGCGGGCACCAGCGACATCCAGCGTTACGATTGCATTCAGCGTGGGGTTCGTTGCCTCAATCCTGTCAAGGCAAGCATCCAGCACTGTAACGGGATCAAGCTGCCCAGCCCGGTATGCGACGACGAGGTCCGCCGCATCAAGCGCCCAAGCTGGTTCTTGCGTCACGGGAACCAAGCTACAGCACGCACCGGGCTACCCGTGCCTGCGCGGATACGGAGTGGAAAGGCGATAAAGCGAAACCGGCCACGCCCGACGACCTTGTCGAGATTGATCACACCTTCATAATGCGTGAAGCCCAGATCACGGCAAACATGGTGCACTTCAAAGTTGTTCCGTCCAGGACGGCCGGGGCTGACGGATTCAACGGTAAAGGCGGTGATGCCCTTGCGGCCAAGCCATGTGGCACTTTCCTTTGTCAGCCCAGGAAAGTCAGTGATATACCCATCGGTGCCTGCCGCGCGCTTATAGAAGCCCGTATAGAGAAGAACAGTATCTTTCGGCTGAATGGTAATCTCTGCCTTACGTTCCGCAGCTTCAAGTTCGGCAATGGTAATGTCGGTGCGGTCAGGAATGTGGGTAAGGTCAAGGCACACAGCTTCTGTGAAGAAGGTCTCGAGCGGCATTTCCTCGACCGTCTTTGCGCCAGGCCGCTCATCAAAATGCACCGGCGCATCCACGTGGGTGCCACCATGGTCGCCCATATGTAGGACCAGGGTGGCGGAAGAGAATTCATACCCATCCGCGATGCGTTTTTCATCATGGGTACTAAAGGGATAGACCTCTATCGTCGGGTGGTTCACGAGCCGCTGCATCTTGTGATGAATTTCGCGGGTGAGGTCGATGAGTTCCAATGGATCCTCCGCTTGGTCTGATGTGATGATGAACGCTAGTCAATCCAGACGGTACCATCAAGCTACTGCCTACCGAAAGACTACATGAGTTGGCGCAAAAAATGCGTGGTTCACTCGCGGAAGCCTACGCCGCCGGCCAAGCCGCCGCGAAGCGCACCAAAAAGCGCCGCTAGGCAAGACGATGAAGGGCCAGATGGCAGCAGCTTCTGGCCCTCACATCATGATCAATTCACCTCAAACATAGCAATGAAATAACGCTCTATTTCGCTTGGCTCAGCCCCGATCACAGCGCGAATGGTCTGTCACGCGCAGGGGATTTTCCCCGCCGATGACGGAGACAAACAGATGAACACGATCCTTTCCACCGAAAACCAAGACTGGGGTTTCTGGGGCACCATGCGCGAACACGCAGCAGATGCCTGGCCGATCGCTTTCACCGCGATCCACAACGCGACCAGCACGGATCCTGCCTCGGTCCGCGCATTCCTCGACAGCCGCTACGGACGCCACTTCGCAGACGGCGTGAATAGCCAGATGCATTACGGCGCGAGCCTCGCGGACGCGATCACAAAGACCACCGCGGAATGGATGGGCTGGCGCATCACGCAGCGCACCAGCCGCGAGACGGGGATCCCCGCCGGCCTGCCCTACCTGACGTGGACTTGTCGCGTATTTATGCCGCTCTGATTACTCATTTAGGCTGCTTGGCGTTCGAAAGCCAGGGGGCTTTTGCTTCCCAACGCTGAATGCCTGCGGCGCGGGTTATAGAAGCCGTTGATGTATT
>JBIKWX010000110.1:0-10552 GCA_044356095.1 Roseomonas sp. | reverse complement strand
GCACCCAGATGTTCCCGATAGCCGTGATCGGCCGCCGCCTCATAGGCGGTGTAGATGGCCGATACGGTGGGCGTTGGCGGGATTGGCAGGCTTACCATGGCAACCCTCCCGATCAGGCGCGCCGCCAGGGGGGCGTGCCGCCTGTGCCCGGGCGCGCAGCAGGCGGGGGCGTTGTCGCAGGGCGGGGCGTTGGCGCTGCTTGGCTCGGCGCAACACTGGTGCTCCCTGCTTTGGCGGCGGAATAGCCAGACACCTTGTTCCGCGCCTCGCGGTGCACGCCGTATTTGTCGGTACCGGCAGGCTCGACCTTCAGCGTCACGAACAGCGGTTTGAAGTGCAGCTGCTCGCTATCGCCGACATGCATCTGGCCCACCGCGTGGCAGATGGCCGACAAGGTGCGCTGCGCGATCTCCACCGTCTGCTCGTTGCGGTTCACCAGGTTCAGCTGATCGAAGATCTTCCGCCGCGCGGAGGGACCTTCCAAGATCTCGAAGACCAGCTTCAGCAGCTGCCCGTCACCCGCCTTGGTTGGTGCCATTTCACTCTCGATCAGCTGTGCGAGATACTTGCCGGGCGGCAGCACCTCGAGCGGGACGGCGGGGGCGACCTCGGTCGCGTCAAAAGTTCCATTGAGGGATGCCATGGGATCAGTTCCCTGTGTCTTGGGTGGGGATGACGGGGGTGCTTGGTGCTGCCGCGTAAAAGGGAATGCCGGCGGCCAGATCGGCCCAGGCGAGCGGCAAGGTTTCTTCAAGGCCAAAGCGGTTCTTGGCCAGGAAGGCAGGGCGTTCGATTGTGTGCAGCAGCCGATCGCCACCACCGACACCGCGCACGACCTTCTTGTTGAATCCGACATCGGACTTCAGCGTGCTGATCCGGTAATTCGCGAACAGCACGGCATCGACATGTTCCTGCACGAGGGCAGAGGCGCTTTTGTGCAGCTTCGGCTGGTAGCGGTCGTAGGGCTCGGTTTCCGGACTATCAAAGCGCCGGATTTCGGCGTGCGCGATCAGCAGAACGCCCATGCCGCATTCATCGCGCAGCGTATTCACCGCATCCAGAAAAGTCCGCCAGGTATCCAGCGCGGCCTGATAGCCCTTGCCATAGCCGAAGGCTTCAATGTCGCGCTGATTATGCTGCTGCGCCGTGTGCTGCCAGATCAGCGGCTCCAGCCAATCAAGGCTATCAATGACAAGCGTTTGGAATTCATGCGCCTCGGAGTAGAGGCTGCCCAAAGCTTCCATGACAGCGTCGAAGTTCCGCAGCAGCCCAAAGGTCGCGGCATCAATCCGCCCGAGGCCATCCTCGGTTTGCAGAAAGATCGGGCTTGGCGCATCGGCGGCAAGCTTGGTTTTGCCGACGCCGGCAACGCCATAGATCAAAAACCGTGGCGGACGCGTGTCCCCACCACGACGCAGGGATGCAAGGGAGATTGCCATTACGCGGCCTCCTTCACTTTGAGGGCGTAGGAGGCGCGGCCCGTGGCCATCTCGCGCAACTGCGCCAGTTGGGTGCGATTGCTCATGTATGTCTCGTTGGAATGGGTGATGTCCGGCTCTGGCTTGCATGACGGCGGCCGGACGGGCGTCGTCATTTTCATCGGGATGGGCGTCATGGCAGCACCAGCAGTTCCGCGATCCAGCAGAGCGCGATGAAACCGCCGGCAAAGACAGCGCCGATGGAGAGGTTGCGCAGCAGGTGGCCGAGGCGACGCAGCCGACGCATGGAACGGCGCGTCATGACTTCACCTGGGCTGCGGGCAGGCCGCGACCAATCAGTTCCAGCCAGACATGCAGCGGCACGACCACCAACGGTGCGGCACGGTCGCGCCATAAAAACAGCGCATCATGCGTGCCAAGCCAGCGCTCCAGCGTCTTGAAACCTTCGCCGTCACCGCGCGCCTTTACTTCAGCGATCAGCGGCGGTTCGGCCGCGCCGCGCGCATATATGTCGATGTCCGCGCCATTGCCGCGATAGTGCGTGGCACCGGATAGCGGCACACGCTCGGCGGCGATGCCGCTTTGGCGATGAATCTCGACCAGCGCGCGTTCACGCCGCAGGCCCTTGTCGCGAGAGGCTTTACCCATGGCGCGCCTCACGCGGCTTGCGGCAGCGATGACGCCGCCTGGGATGAAAGGCCCGGCAGGATCAAGCGGGCGCTGCCATGACGCGGCCGGGGACGCGCAATGGCCAGATAGAGGTAGTCATCCGGCCCAAGACGCTGCTGGACGAGATGCACCAAGCCGGTCTCCGCCATGCTCAGCGCCAGGACCTTCACGCCACGCAGACGGCGGCGCTCACTTTGGCTAAGCGGGCTCGCGGTCGGGGCCAGCTCAATGGCCAGATGCCCACGCCAATAGGCGATGCGGTCACCAGGGCTGGCGGCTAGGAACCAGGCGAGCAATTCGGGCTCGCCGATCTGCGGCCGAAGGACAGAGGGTGCGCGGGTCAGCATCACTTCGCCCCCACTGCTTCGGGCTGATGGGCGACCTCATCTTCGAAGGCCTCCACATCCTCCAGCCGATAGACGACCCGCCCGCCGATCTTGAGGTAGCGCGGCCCCTGATTGAGCCAGCGCCAGCGTTCCAGGGTGCGCGGGCTGAGGTTCCATCGCCGGGCGAGGTGGACCTGATTGAGGTGATTCGTAGGACTATTATTCATGGGAGTTTCGTCCTTTTTCCTGAGGCTTGGCGGCTCTGCCTCACCTTTTCCATGAAGGCGCTGACCCGGTCTGCGGTTAGAAGGCTTGGCGAGCGGCCTTGGCGTAAATGCCTGATAAAGTTCGGATCACCGATGGATTCTCGGCCAAAATCAGTGGCTTTCATCCGGGTGGATGCCAGGAAGTCTTCAACTTCCGTGATGAATTCGTCGCTGTATCGGCTCGTCATGAGGGATAGGATTGACAGCCCAATTTGCGCTGGTCAAATAAATAAAATAGGCTATTACCTATCAACGGCAGATCAAGGAGTTAGGCACCATGGACCTCGATCCAACGCGTCTCAGGGTCATGAAATTGATCCAGCAAAGGCGCACGGACCTGAAAAAAGCCTCGCTCGCGATCGGGCGAAACGCTGCCTATTTGCAGCAGTACCTCTATCGCGGGATTCCCAAGACGCTGCCTGAAGATGCGCGCGAAGCGCTCGCGGCATTCCTTGGTGTGCCTGAAGAAAGTCTGCGTCCTGCCAAGACAGAATCGGCAATGGAGCCTGCTTTGCCGCAGGTGGTTGCGGCGGCGTCGGTGAGCGCCATTGGCGGCGGCATGCCCGGATTCTCTCAGGTGCCGGAACTGGATGTCCGTGCTTCAGCCGGGCACGGCGCCTTTCACGAGGGTGATGAGGAAATCAAGGCAGTCTGGATGTTTCCTGATGCCGTAATTCGCCATGAATTGCGTGCAAGATCTGCCAATCTCAGGATCATCACCATTGATGGGGACTCGATGGAACCGCTTTTGGCCTCAGGCGATCGGGTGCTGGTGGATACGTCGCAGCGCGTGCCGGCGCCGCCTGGCATATTCGTGATCTGGGACGGGCTTGGCATTGTTGCCAAGCGCATCGAGCATATCCCGACCGCGGAGCCATCACGCATTGTGATCAAATCGGTCAATCCAATCTATGGGGATTATGAGCGCCCTACTGAGGAAGTGAACATCATTGGCCGCGTTATCTGGGCGGGGAAGAAGCTGTGATGCTGCGTACGCTTGGAAAGCCGCTACTGATTGTTTTGGGCCTGCTCGCAGCGCCAACTGCGCGTGCAGAGGGTGAGATGCAGCCGATCGGCCGCTTTGCCATTGACCGGACCGAGGTCTCGGTTGCTGCCTTTCGTCGCTTTGTTGCCGCCACCAACATGGTGACCCTGGCAGAACGCCAGGGTGGTGGTTCGGTGTTCGAGGCCGGCTGGGTGCGCAAGCCTGGCTGGACATGGCGCACGCCCTTCGGTGAGCCTGCGGATGAGCGCGAGCCCGCTGTGCACATCACCTTTGATGAGGCCGCTGCCTATTGCCGCTGGGCTGGCAAGCGCCTGCCGACGGATGCGGAATGGCTGGAAGCCGCGCATACCGAAAGGCGGGCGTCGCCTCCGGCGCCGTTCCAGACCGGCGCAACCTATCCCTATCCAACCGGCGAACGCCCGATAGGCGCGAATTGTCTGCGTGATTGCGGGCCGACGCCCTTTGCCCTGGATCGCTCCGCACGGCTCAACCGAGGCATCGGTCCTGCGCGCGTTGGCACCACCCAGGCTGGCGTGAATGGCCTCTACGACATGGGCGCGAATGCTTGGGAATGGGTGGATACTGCGCTTGGCAGCGAACGCATCACGCGAGGCGGCTCCTGGTGGTATGGCGCATCACAAATGCATCGCGACCATCGCGCCAGTAAGCCTCCGGAAACTGCGGTAGTCTATATTGGTTTCCGGTGTGCACAGGATCGGAGGTCCTGAAGTGAGAGATCCATACGCTGCATTCGCGTTCGCGCTGCTGGTTTTGGGCTTGGCTGCTGTGCCGGTCGCGGCCAAGCGCATAGATCCCGTCCTGCTGCAGGGCGAGGCGCGAGCGATTGATGGCGATACACTCCAAGTGGGCGATACGCGGCTGCGGTTGCGCGGCATTGATGCGCCAGAGCTTCGGCAGACCTGCGAAGACAGTGCCGGCGATGCCTGGGCTTGCGGGCGCCGCGCTGCATCAGAATTGGCGGCGGCCGTGGCGGGTGGAGAGGTTCACTGCATCAGCCGCGAGCGGGATCGTTATCAGCGCCTTGTTGCCACTTGCTGGGCAGGCGGTCGGGATGTCGGGCAAGCACTTGTCGCGCATGGCTGGGCCGTCGCGTATCGGCGCTTTTCGGTGGACTATGTGAGCGAAGAGAATCTCGCGCGCTACTTGACGCAGGGGATGTGGGCGGGGCGTTTCGAGATGCCATGGGAATGGCGACAGGCACGGCGGCGGCAGTAGTTTTGTCGTCTCTTTCGCTCTGATGCTTTCTTTATAGCTCATTTTCCTGCGCTGTCTGATTCCTCTTTCATCGCAGCAAAAGCACGATCATCTTCAAGCAATCGACGCGGCGATGATGCTTCGCCCGATCCCTTTGATTGCAGATGGTCTCAATGCGCAACGCTCTCTCCGGCCCCAATCCCCTACCTGCCGAGTGCCTCTCGGGACCGGAGCGCCTGGATGAAGTCGCACGCATCCTTGCCACCGGGCTGAGGCGCCTTCAGGCCCAGGAGGCAAGTTCTTTATCTGCCGAAAACAGAGAAAGTTCATTCGACATTCTCGCCCTTAAACGCCGTGTTGGTCGTCGCAAAGCAACCACCCACGTCGGAGAAAGTTGATGGCAGCACCCAAGAAAAAACCTGAAGCAGAACCAGTTCGAATGAACGCCGGCCCTAGCGATGCCAGCGTCGTCGCGCAGCTCGCAGCGCTGCGGAAAATGAGCGTGGTGGAACTTAAACAGAGATGGGAAACGCTCTTTGCCACGCCCGCGCCGAATAACAGCCGAAGCTACCTGGAAGTGCGGCTCGGCAATCGCATCCAGGAACTGATGCTGGGCGGGCTTTCGCGCGACACGCGTCGCGTGCTCGATCTGCTGGTCAAGGAACTTGAGGGCAAGAACACCCGCAAGGCGATCATGATCGACCCGCGCAAGCCAGTCCCCGGCACGCGCCTGCTGCGCGAATGGGATGGCGCCGAGCATAGCGTGACCGTGCTGCGCGATGGCTTCGATTGGCAGGGGCGGAAATTCAAATCGCTCTCGGCCGTCGCGCGCGCCATCACCGGCACGCAATGGAATGGCTATCGCTTTTTCGGCCTGCGTGAGGCTGGGCGGGACCCGCGATGAACCGCGCACCAGGATCTGCACTGCAGACACCGCGGCGCCTCCGCTGCGCCATCTATACGCGAAAGTCGAGCGAGGAAGGGCTCGACATGGAATTCAACTCCCTCGATGCGCAGCGCGAAGCCTGTGAGGCTTATATCGCCAGCCAACGCTCGGAAGGCTGGGCAGCCATTCGCGAGCCTTATGATGATGGCGGCGTCTCCGGCGGCACGCTGGACCGCCCCGCGCTGCAGCGCCTGCTGGCCGATGTGGAGGCCGGGCTGATTGATGTGATCGTGGTCTATAAAATTGACCGGCTGTCACGCTCGCTGATGGATTTCGCCAGGCTGGTCGAGATTTTCGATCGCAACCAGGTCACCTTCGTCTCCGTCACGCAATCCTTCAATACTACCACCAGCATGGGGCGCCTTACGCTGAATATCCTGCTGTCCTTCGCGCAATTCGAACGCGAGGTGATTGGTGAGCGCATCCGCGACAAATTCGCGGCCTCTCGCAAGCGGGGGATGTGGATGGGCGGCTATGTCCCGCTTGGCTATGACGTGCGCGACCGCAAGCTGATCACTAATGAAGGCGAAGCTGCGACAGTGCGGATGATCTTCAAGCGCTTCGTGGCCATCGGGTCCGCCACCAAACTCGCCAAGGCGCTGGTGGCAGAAGGCGTGCGCACCAAAAGCGGCAGGCCGGTCGACAAGGGTTATATCTATCGGCTGCTGAATAGCCGGGTCTATCTGGGCGAGGCCACGCATAAGGACGCTTCCTATCCGGGCGAGCATGCGCCGATCATTGACCGCAGCCTGTGGGAGAAGGTGCATAGCATTCTGCAAACGAGCCCGCGGCTCCGTGCCGCCAATGCCCGGGCGCGCACACCGGCCTTGCTGAAGGGGCTGATCTTTACGGAGACCGGCTGCGCCATGACGCCGGCTTTCACCAAGAAGGGCACCCGGCAGTATCGCTATTATGTTTCCATGGATGTGATCCGCAGCCGGCCGCTTGGCGAAAGCCCAGGCCCGCTCCGGTTGCCGGCGCCGATGGTGGAGGACGCGGTGATTGGCGAAATCCACCGCATGATCCGCGCCCCGGAAATCACCGCCCGTACCATTGCCGCGCTGCGCCGCGACGGCGTGAAGGTGGAGGAGGCCGCCGTGGTCGCGACCCTTGCCGGGTTTGAGCGGCTTTGGGGCGCACTGTACCCGGCCGAGCAGGCGCGCATCGTCCAATTGCTGGTCGAGCGCATCACTGTCAGCACCAATGGCATCGCGGTTGATCTGCGCAAGGAAGGGCTCGGCTTGGTCCTGCGGGACATGCTGCTGCCCGAGAAAGAGGAAGCCTTTGCATGAGTGAAACCGCCACCAGCATCCGGGTTGTGATTCCGCTGACGCTTCGCAAGCGCAATGGGCGACCGAAGATCCTGCCGCCCGAGGACGCCGGGCTGCCTAGCAGCCAGGGCCAGGACCCGCATGTGCTGCGGGCTATCGCGCGGGCGTGGAAGTGGCGGCGGCAGTTGGAGGAGGGGGAGGTGGCCGGCATCCAGGACATCGCCGCCAGCGTGAAAATTTCCGCCCAGTATGTCGGCCGGATGATCCGGCTGGCCTTTTTGGCGCCTGAGGTGCTGGAGGCGCTGGTGGTGAAGCGTCGGCCGCCGGCGATTTCGATTAATGAGATGGTCGAAGTGGCAAAACTGCCTTGGGGCGAGCAGATAGGACGGGTATTTGAACCTCATGCCACGCCGCAACCAAGCGGGCTACGCGCAATAACCCGGGCGCCACCTTGCAATGAATAATCTCAGGCGCGGATGACAAAGCCCGTCCAGGCACCAAGAAATTTGTGCACGCGGTCATATGTCGGCGCAAAGGCCATGGATGGATCACCCGAATTCCGACAGCCTTCGATAGCGTCTTGAACATAGGCCCACTTCTCACGAAACTCTGAGCCCCGCCCATCACTACTGGACCATCCCGCCTCATCCAATGCCCTTCGGCTGCGTGTGTACTCCTCCAGCACCGTCCGATCCAACTGCGCTATCGTCGCAAGCCCCACCGTGGTCGCGTCTGCTGGTACGGCCGGATCGGTTGCGGCCAATCTCAACCGGTTCAGGAAGCGCTTCATCTCTCGTGGTGAAGGGCGCGCCATGAAGGCTGCCCCAGACCAATGATCCAGCGCCTTCGCAAAATCTGGCGCATCCTCTTCATCAATCACCGCTGGCCGCCGCCACGCGTAAACACCTGCCGCTATGCCAGCCAGCACCAAAGGCAAGCCAAGAAGCAGAAGCCGCCAATCCCGCCAGGGCGAAGCTGGCTCGCGCATTTCCATGATCGGTCGGCGGTCGGCCTCAGTCTGCGTCGGGCGTTCGGGCGCCGCCGGGGCTGCGCTTGGTGTCGCAGATGGCACTGCTGCCGATACCGAAGGCGTTGGCAGCGCCTGGATTGGCACCGGCGCTGGGGGCTGCAAAGCATGCCAAGCATAATTGCTGCCCACCCCTACAGCACTCACCAGAACAACAAGGGCCAACGCAACAAACGCGGGAACCCAGGCCCGATCAGGCGATGAGGCGCGCAATTCCGTGGCGGATTGGGACAATCGCTTCGCCGCTTCAGCGTCAAATTTTGGCACAGGCATTTCTATCTGGATCAGCTTATCCAGGTAGCGCTGGGCATAATGGTCACGGATTTCTCGTTCGTCACGCATGCCTTCAGGGGCCATTTCCTTGGCCATCTCGGCATGCGCCAAGCCCATCGCCTTCAGCACCTGCGTGCGCGCCACCGCCATCACCACAAAGCAATTACCCGAACTTGTCAGAAAGTTCACGGCTTCCATGACTTCAGAAACGGCGCGCGGGTCACAACGGTCCAGATCGTCAATCAGGATCATCAGATTATTGTTGCCCAGCGCAGCCGTGACTTCCTGCAAGGCCTCCGCAAAGCGCACGCGGAAGGCAAGCTGCCCACCAAGATCGCGCCAGCGTGTGGAGCCCGCCGCCGCTGCCATCAGCCTACCCGGATCAAGCCCCGCGGATTTAAGGCGATCGCGGAAGGTACCGAATACCTGAAGCAATACCGCCAGCACAGTGAAAGGCGCCAGCAGCGCAGCCGTCCATTCCTTCCATAGTGGCGTTTTGTTGGGGTCTTTATTATCAGGAGCAGCGCTTCCTATGGCTTTCCAAGCTTCGCTCCAGCTTGGAAATTCTGTTGCCGACATCGCCCCCAACAAGGCCGCGATGAGCATCACTGCGCCCAACCACAGCAGCCAGCGCCGCCGGATGCGCGACCATGCCAGCCGGGCGCGCACCGCCAAGCCGGCACGTGTTGTCATGGGCGGGACCGCCTGTTGACGCACTGCCTGCAGAAGTGCGGCAAACAGGTGCTCTTCCTTCTGATGGTGCCAGGCATTGAACCAGACCGGCCGCCGGCCACTTTGGCGCAATTCTGCCGCAAGCAGATTGAGCACGCTGCTTTTGCCGCTGCCCCAATCCCCGGTGATTGCCAGCGTAAGCGGTGGTTGGGTGTGACGGTTGATGAAAAAACGGCAAAGCCGCTTGGCTAAAAGCCCCGCGCCGGCCGCATCTGTTTCGCCAGGCTGTAGGGGCCGATCAGTGGCAAATAGGTCAGACAATGAGCCGACTGAGCGTCTGCGTATTTCGGGTGGCAATGGCCAGAACAGCGGTGCCGCGGAGATGAAGGCGGCGGCCAGCAGCGCCCAAACGATAGGCGCCGGGCTGCGCCGATGGATATTCTGCCAGGTGGCGCCGGCATCGGTGCTGCGGAGCAGCGTGCCTCGTTCGCCCACCGCGAGGGTCAGGCGCCCATCCGGCGCAATGGCGATGTCGTATAAGTCCTGCTCCGTGCCGGAATTGACCGGCTGCCAGGTGGCGCCGGCATCGGTGCTGCGGAGCAGCGTGCCGCGCTCTCCCACTGCGAGGGCCTGGCGCCCATCCGGCGCAATGGCGATGCGATGTAAGGGCAGCCGCGTGCCGGTGGTCACCGCCTGCCAGGTAGCGTCAGCATCGGTGCTGCGGAGCAGCGTGCCGCGATCTCCCACCGCGAGGGCTAGGCGCCCATCCGGCGCAATGGCAATGCCAAATAAGCGCTGATCCGTACCGGCGGTGACTGGCTGCCAGGTGGCGCCGGCATCGGTGCTGCGGAGCAGCGTGCCGCCCCATCCCACCGCGAGGGCGAGGCGCCCATCCGGCGCAATGGCGATGTCGAATAAGCGCTGATCCGTACCGGCGGTGACCGGCTGCCAGGTGGCGCCGGCATCGGTGCTGCGGAGCAGCGTGCCTTCACTGCCCACCGCGAGGGCCAGGCGCCCATCCGGCGCAATGGCGATGTCGTATAAGTCCTGCTCCGTGCCGGAATTGACCGCCTGCCAGGTGGCGCCGGCATCGGTGCTGCGGAGCAGCGTGCCACCCCATTCCACCGCGAGGGCGAGCCGCCCATCCGGCGCAATCGCGATGCCGCGCAAGCCCCGCCGCGTTCCGAAGGCGACCGGCTGCCAGGTGGCGCCGGCATCGGTGCTGCGGAGCAGCGTGCCACCCCATTCCACCGCGAGGGCGAGCCGCCCATCCGGCGCAATTTCAATGCCGAATAAGTCCTGCTGCGTGCCGGAAGTGACCCGCCGCCAGGTGGCGCCAGCATCGGTGCTGCGGAGCAGGGTGCCGCCCTCGCCCACCGCGAGGGCTAGGCGCCCATCTGGCGCAATGGCGACGTCGTTTAAGCGCTGATCCGTGCCGGCGG
>JBIKWX010000362.1:0-2951 GCA_044356095.1 Roseomonas sp. | reverse complement strand
GATGCAAAATCGAACAGCGTGCCATAGGCATCGAAGACGCAGGCGCGGATGCCGGTCAGCATGGCGCGATCACACCAGGGTGCCGCGGATCGGGTAGTTCATCTCCTGGATGCGCTTTGCCCCGCGGGCGATACCGGCCAAGTCGGGACGCGCGAAGGGCGCGTTGGAGATATCAATGATCTGCATCTGCCCCTCAGGATTGATCAGGAAAAGGCCAGGCTCAGGAAAGGGCCGGTCTGTTTCCTGAGCTGAGCGTGGTTCGGACAAATAAAGGCCAAGCATGCGCATCTGCGCCAAGGTCATCGCGTAACCAACCGGGAAACGCCAGCCATGCTCTGCCAGATCGGCGGCGGCCTTTTCCTCTGGATCGCCGGAAGCCACCATCACCGAAACACCTATGGCAGAGAATTCATCCATGAGATCATTCAATGTCTTGAGGTAGATTTTGCAGAGAGGGCAATGCCTGCCGCGATAAACAACGAAAAGCCGCCAATCATTGCCGGAAGCGGGCGCGACCTCCCCACCGCCCAGGCGGGGCATGGCGACAGCGGGGAATGGGCTACCCGCAGCGAGCTTCATGATCATGGACATGGGGTTCAATCTCCTTCCAATGGAGCAACAGGGAATGCGAGGCGGTGCGTCATGCCCGGGCAGGCCTTGGACCAAGCAGCGCGAGTGCCCCCCGCGCAGCGCCGTCCAGCAGCGCAGGATCTGGCCTGGTACGCGCAAGCACGCGCAGCCCCATGATGGCGGCAAGCATCAGTCGTGCGACATCGGCCACATTCATCTGCGGCGCGATCGTGCCTTCACGCTGCGCGGCGCGCAGGCATCTCCGAAAGAAGCTTTCCAACTCACCAAGGCGCTCACGCAGCATCACCCCGATTTCGTTATCCTCGGTGCCAAACTCCAGCACGGCATTGACCATGAGGCAGCCGCGCCGGTCACGCCGTGACAAGGCGAGAATTTCGATGATGAACTCCTCAATGGCTTCGCGCGGTGGCCTGCCTTGTTCAAGGCGTCTGATACGCGCCCGTACCCCATCATCAAGATAACGATCCATGCAGCGTAGGAAAAGGGCGCGTTTGTCACCGAAGGCGTTGTAGAAACTGGCGGCCCCCAGCCCCATCGAGGCCCCGAGATCACGCACAGAGGTCCCCGCATAGCCGCGATGCCAGAATTCAGCGGTTGCTGCCGCAAGCGCAGCATCTTCATCGAAAATACGAGGTCGCGGCATTGCTTGTTCTTGACATCCTATGATTTGTATCGAATACTCTAAAACCGTGGAAAGCACAATCCCGTGCAGGATTGTCACCTTCAATCAGGTCGTTCGTTCCAATGTACGAAAAGCCGCCGTGATGATTGGGTGCCCGCTCAGTAAGCTTCCGTGTCTCTGGCAAGGGATTTGCCGATGATTGCGCTAATTGCGGACTATCATCTTTACGGCTGGGCCACGCCCAATACCCATCGCGTGTCAATCCTGCTTGAGGAACTTGGCCTTCATTACAGCGTGACCGGCGTCAATATCCGCGCAAGGGAACAATTCGCGCCGCATATTCTTGCACTCAATCCCTTTGGCAAAGTGCCGATTCTGATTGAACGGCGCGCTGGAACCAACCCGCTGGTCTTGTTCGAGAGCGGCGCGATCCTGCTGCACCTGGCCGAAACCCATGGCCGCTTCCTGCCTGCCGGGTTTCCAAAGCGTGCTGCAACGCTCACCTGGCTAATGGTTGCCTTGACAGGCCTTGGCCCTGCCATGGGCCAGGCACATCATTGGACCGATCTCGCGCCTGAAAAGCCAAAGGCCGCAGGGGATTACGCCTTGGCACAGGTCGCGCGTGTTTGGTCCCTGCTGGAAGATCATTTGGCCGAGGCACCCTTCCTTGCCGGTGCTGAATACAGCATCGCGGATATTGCCGCCTTTCCCTGGATAACGCGGCCAGGATGGGCAGCACGCAGGCTCAAGGATACGCCAAATATTGCGCGCTGGCATGACCGTATCGCGGCCCGCCCGGCAGTGCAGCGCGGCTGTGCCGTGCCGCGCGGTGCAGTATTGGCGTGACAGCCCATCGCCAGATTTATGGCTGAGAACCCATGATCCCGCCACTGGCAGATACCGTCATAGGCATGGCAGGCCAAAATTCTTTGCTTTTTGTAGCAAGTGCTTTACAATGACTTCATGATCCCAAGCGCTATACCGGAGCCCCCAACATGACCCGACGCCTTGCGTGCGCTGCCTTGCTGGTGGCCGGAGTATTCCTGACAAACCCCGCTTACGCACAACCCATCGCGCCGGATCGCATCCTGCGCATGGTGCCGAATGCGGATTTGCAAACGCTTGATCCCATCAATACCACGGCGGGTGTCGTGCAGTCGCACGCTCACATGATTTATGATCAGCTTTTTGGGCGGGATGCTTCCCAGCGCCCTCAGCCGCAAATGGTCCAGTCCTGGACTAAGTCGGAAGATTCTCTGACTTGGACTTTCCAGCTTCGTGATGGGCTGAAGTTTCATGATGGCGCGCTTGTGACAGCAACGGATGTCATTGCATCGCTGCGGCGCTGGGGTGCGCGCGACCCGCATGGGCGGCAGATCATGGCGATCACAGAAGCCATGGAAGCTTCAGCGGATGGTAAATCCTTTACCTGGCGCCTGAAGCGCCCCTATGGCCTTATGCTGGATGCGCTTTCCAAGCCGGCCGGCAATATGCCCGCCATCATGCCCGCACGCATTGCCGCGACCGATCCATTCACCGCCATTACGGAAACCATCGGCTCCGGTCCCTTCATTTTCGTGCGCGAGGAATGGGTACCCGGTTCACGCGTTGTCTATCGTCGCAACCCTGACTATGCGCCGCGCGCTGAACCCGCTTCCGGCACAGCAGGCGGCAAGGTCGCGCATGTGGATCGTGTTGAATGGCTCAATATTGCCAATGCCCAGACCGCTGTTCTCGC
>JBIKWX010000109.1:0-10579 GCA_044356095.1 Roseomonas sp. | reverse complement strand
TTGCCAAATACCGCCGGCGATTTTCGCCCTGATAATCACTATCGGAAACTTGGATCGGCATTGCTGGCATGGAAATGCTACGAGGATTGAGTGAACGATCCAATTCCGAAAGGCAGCCATCGGCAATGTGAATATTGCGATGAAAGCGAAACATATTGGAAACCCGGATAAAGGGATTCATGTTGATGATGAGCAGGCAGTCATCCGGATGGGACCGTGCCCAGGCAGCGACCCTATCAAAATAACGTTTCAGTTGACCATTGGCCGAAATGTCATGGCCCATGCCGCGCGTGTAACTGGATGCCCTATTCCTGTAGCGCGGCCAATTCGTCTCCATTGCTGTGTCTTCCTGCGGCAGAAAGATGGTGTGTGAGCCGGCATTGGGTAGCGCCTTTAGCGTGGCCAATAGCGTTTCCCAGAAGAGGGTGCGTGGCATTTCCACGTCTTCCAGGATGAGCGAGACACGAAACATATGATTTTCTTCGTGCGCCAAGAAAGTTCACGCCGCGCGTGCGCGAAACCGCGCCAGAGTCCCGCCGCGCAGCACAGCACTCGGCAGGCGCCGATCCAGAATGCGTTCCGCCAACCGGCCCGCTTCCACCAGCGCTTCCAGGTCAATGCCGGTTGCGATGCCAAGCTCGGCACAGAGCAGCGCCAATTCTTCAGTCGCGATATTGCCAGGCGCGCCGGGCTGGCCGGCGAAGGGGCAGCCGCCAAGGCCGCCCACTGCGGCATCAAAACGCGCCACCCCCATACGCAGCCCGGCCATGGCATTGGCAATGCCAAGCCCGCGTGTGTCGTGCAAATGTAGCGCCAGCCGCAATTCCGGCCAGCGATTGCGCACTTCGCCAATCACGGCCTCGATCTGGTGCGGATTGGCCCAACCCATGGTATCGGCCAGCGTCAAATCCCGAATGGTTACACCGGCTTCGCTTGCACCGGCTTCGCTTGCAATCGCCAAACCATCTTCCACTGCTGCCATCACTTGCGCGGGCGCAACATCGCCGGCGTAATTGCAGCCAAAGGCCGCTTGCAGCCCAATGCGCGTGACCGGCACGCCGGCGGCGATATGTGCCGCCGTTTGTTTGCGCATGGCCTCAATCTGCCCGGCGCGATCGCGGTTCAGATTCTTGAGTGAAAATGCCTCAGACGCGGCAAGGCTGATGGACCCGAAAAGATGCAGCCGATCCTTGAAGGCCAAAGCGCGATCCAGCCCCGCCGCATTGAACCAAAGCGCGGTGTAGTGAATCTCGGGATTGGGCGTGAAGCCCGCAACCACCGCTTCTGCATCGGCCCAACCCGGCACCAGCTTGGGCGAGACAAAGGACGCCACCTGAATATGCTTGAGGCCGGTTGCCGAAAGCGCATCAATCAGCGCGATCTTGTCGGCGCTGGCGATGGGGTGTTTTTCGATCTGAAAGCCTTCGCGCGGGCCTTCTTCGGCGATATCCACCTGACGCGGTAAATCGGACATGGGCGGTTTCCTTATGCTGCGCGAAGACTATCGCAGCAGCACGTCGCCGTGAATGCCGCCGGCGTCAGGCCGCGTCCTCACCCTCGCCCGTGCCAAGGGCGGTCAGCGCGTCTTCATTCAGGATTTCAATGCCGCTTTGCCCATGCAGGCGGATCAGATTGCGGCGGCGGAAGCTCGAAATCGCGCGGCTCACGGTCTCAAGCGTCAGGCCGAGGAATTCACCGATATCGGCACGAGTCGCCGGCAAATCAAAGACCGGCCCACGATGGCCACGGCGACGTTGCGCATCCACCAATGAGAGCAAAAACGCCGCGACGCGTTCTTCCGCTGTGAAGCGGCCCAGCGCCATGATGTGTTCCTGGCTTTGCGCCAATTCCCGCGCACAGAGATCCAAGAAGCGGCGTTCCAAAAGCGGGTAGCGGCGGAATAATTGTTCCAGCCGGCGGCGTTCCATGCGACAGACGCGCCCACCGGTCAGCATCTCGGCACCGAAGGCGTGTTCCTCGCCAGGGGTGAAGCCAAGGATATCGCCCGCAAAACGGAAGCCGATCGCGGCCTGGCGGCCATCCGGCAATACGCGCATGAGGCGCGCCGTGCCTTCGGTCAGCGTATAGACATAACGCGCATCGTCACCCTGATGGAAAATCGGCGCGCGGGCCTCAAGCGTCACGCGTTCGCTATCCGCCGCCATGTCATCCAGCGCGGCGGCATCCAGCGGTGCGCATAGCCCAAGGGAGCGTGATCCGCACTTCACGCAGACGTCAGCTTCGGCCCCAAGGCCATCCATCATCGAACGTGTGACATCAAGCGGAGTCATGTTTGCCTGCCGTCTTGCTTTGCCTTCATGCGCTGACCTTTTTGGCGGTCAACGCTTCTTCATCATATTCGCTCCCTTTTTGCTTTTTATCAATAGAAATCCACCCAGGCTGCACGAGGCTGGACAAAGCGTAACTGCGGGACAAGGCTGATCCCTAGGGGACCCAGCACCCTGGGGAGGATGTTATGGCCTTATCCGTCAAGGTTTGCGGCGCGGCGCGCACAGTGACCGGCTATTGCCTGCTGTTTGACACGGGCCACGCTCGGTTTCTGGTGGATTGCGGCATGTTTCAGGGGCCAAAGACCCTGAAATCCCTGAATTGGGAGGAGTTTCCCTTCAACCCCCACGATATTGATGCCGTTCTGCTGACCCATGCGCATATTGACCATTCTGGCTTGCTGCCCAAGCTGAGGGCGGCTGGCTTCCGAGGCGTGATTCACGCAACCGCCGCCACGGCTGATCTCTGCGCCGTGATGCTGCCGGATTCCGGCCATGTGCAGGAAATGGAAGTCGCGCAACTCAATCGCCGCAACCGCCGCAAGGGGCGCGCCCCAGTATACCCGATTTACACGGTTGCGGATGCCGCGGCGGTAATCCCGGCCTTTCGCGCCACCCCGTTTGGGCGATGGCTGGAACCCCTGCCGGGCGTGCGTGCGCGCTGGTGGAATGCCGGGCATATGCTGGGTTCGGCTTCCATCGAAATTGAAATCAGCGATGGCAAGGATGCACCGGTGCGCGTGTTGGTCTCCGGCGATCTGGGCCCGGAATGTTCGGTGTTTCACCATGAAGCGGAAGCGCCAGGCGCCTTGGATCACGTGTTCCTTGAAAGCACCTATGGCGATGAGGATCGGCCCTGCGTTGATCATGCCGCGCGGCGCGCCAAGCTTGCGGCCATTGTGCAGGCGGCGGCCAAGCCTGATGGCGTGCTGCTGATCCCGGCCTTTGCGGTGGAACGCACGCAGGAAATCTGTTGGGATTTGGTGACGCTGATGCAGGCCGGCACCATTCCTCAAGTGCCGATTTTCATGGATAGCCCGCTTGCGATCCGCGCAACAGAGGTATTTCTGGAACATGCGTCGGCGCTCGAAAACGGTTCTTCCATCGCCCAGGCCTTGCGTTCGCCATGGATCCGCCCGACCGAAAGTGGCGAAGCAAGCCGACGCATTGCGGAAGCCCAAGGGTTTCACATCATCATCGCTGGTTCGGGCATGTGCGATGCCGGGCGCATTCGGCATCATTTGAAGCGCTGGCTTTGGAGCCCAACCGCGACGGTGATGCTGACAGGCTATCAGGCGGAAGGCACGCTTGGGCGCCTGTTGCAGGAAGGCAAACGCGAAGTCCGCATTCAAGGTGAGACCATCCGCGTGGAGGCGCATATTACCGAAATCCGTGATTTCTCCGGCCATGCGGATGCGGCGGAATTGGTGCGCTGGCTGACCGCGCGCGGGCGTGTTTCAGGCGGCGTGTTTCTGATGCATGGCGAAGCGCCGGCGATGGAAGCGCTCGCGCAACGCTTGACCGAAGGCGGCATTGCCGCGGCAGATCAGGTGATCATGCCGGTGCTGGATGAACGATGGACACTTCCGCAGGGTGCGCGGCCCAGGCGCCAGGATACCAAGGGGCGCCGTGCCGACCCGGCGCGGAGCATGCGCCCCGATTGGCATAATCAGCGCGCGGCGCTGATGCTCGCGATTGAAAGCGCCACGGAAAAGGCGCGCGATGATGCCGCGCGGGAAGCATTGCTGCATAAGCTGCGCGCGGTATTGGAAGAGGGATAGAGGCGCTCAGATTGGGGCGTTGTGCTGCGATTTCCGCCAATTGAGAAAGAATACCGGCAACGCCAGCACAGCCCCGGTCAAGGTCATGGGGATATTCGGTGAAATCATGAGAAGCGCCGAAATCACCAAGATGGCCTGGGCGCCAAGCCCCATATGGGTAAAGGCAAAACCCGTCATGCCAATGCCCAAGACCAGAACGCCAATCGCGCAGCTGATGGTGGTGAACAGGAAGTCGCCCCAGGTGAAGCCATCCACCATGATCAGCATGGCCGGTGAATAGGCAAAAACAAAAGGCACGGTTGCCTTGGCAAGCCCAAGCCGAAAAGCGGTGATACCCGTACGAAATGGGTTTGACCCTGCAATACCCGCGGCAGCATAGGCCGCAACACAAACAGGTGGCGTCAGGTCAGCGAGAATTCCGTAGTAGAGAATGAAGAGATGCGCGGCCAGCGGTGGCACGCCAAGCTGCTGCACCGCCGGCGCTGCAATTGCCGCCAGCACGATATAAAGCGCCGTGGTTGGGATGCCGCAGCCCATGGCGATGCAGACCAGCGCCACAAATACTAAAGTCAGGAAAAGCGTCAGCCCCTGCATGGAAGCCATGCTGGTGGGCAGCATTTCAACGATGGGTCGGAAGAATTCCGCCGTTTGCGCTGCCGCCTGCGTCACCATGAAGGAAATGCGAAAGCCGGCACCGGTCAGCGTAACGACACCCACCACAATCCCAACCGCTGCCGCGGCAGCACCAACGGCCAATGCGTAGCGTGACCCAAGATCAAAGGCGTCCCATAAATCGCGCAGCGTCAGGCGGTTTCGGGGATTGAGAAAACCGACCACGATACAGGCTGTGATGCCAGTAAAGGCCGCGAGATAGGGCGTGAAGCCTTCAATGATCACACCCACCAACAGGACAAGGGGAATGACGGTTGGCCAACCATTCCTGATGGTCGGCCACAGCTTCGGAATTTCTGATTCCGGCATGCCGCGCAGACCAAGCCGCTTGGCTTCGAAATGCACCTGCACAAAGACGCCCCAGAAATGCATGAAGGCTGGAATCGCCGCCGCAATCAACAAGGTTGTCAGCGGGATATTGAGAAATTCAATCATTACAAAGGCCGCTGCCCCCATGATGGGTGGTGTAATCTGCCCACCCGCACTCGCTGCCGCTTCCACCGCGCCGGCGAAATGCGGCTTATAGCCAATGCGCTTCATGGCAGGGATGGTGAGCGATCCCGTGGTGACGGTATTCGCAATCGAAGAACCGCTGATGGTGCCGAACATGGCGGAAGAAACCACCGCAACCTTGGCCGGCCCGCCCGGATAGCGCCCCGCGGCAATCGACGCCAGATCAATGAAGAATTGCCCAAGCCCCATGCGCGTGGCGAGCACGCCAAACAGCACGAAGTGAAAAACGAAGGTCGCCACGACCTTCACGGGAATGCCGAAAATACCTTCCTGCGTCAGATAGACATGGCTGATGAAACCTTCCCAGCTGGCACCCGGATGCGCCAGCACGCCAGTCAGATGATTGCCGTAAAGCCCGTAAAGAATAAAAACAATCACAATGGCCGGCAGCACCCATCCCATGGCGCGGCGAGTCGCTTCAAGCAGCAGCACCACCATGATGGTACCCATGACCATATCGGCGGTATTGGGCATGCCGATGCGGAAGGTGAGCTCATCAAAAATGATCGGCAAATAAAGACAGGCCGCAGCAACCAATAGCGCGAAGGCCCAATCATACAGCGGAATACCCCCGATCAGGGGGCCGAAATTACGCCTGGTCGGGAACATCAGAAAAATCAGGCCAAGCACGGCAGCAACATGAATGGCCTTGTGCCAATGCTCAGTCAGGATGCCGAAACCCGCCGTGTAGTAATGAAAGATCGAAAGTGCCACGAGCAGCGCCGGCACCAGCCGGGCGGCAAAGCCCGACAGATTCCGGAACTGCATTTCGCTGTCATATTTTTTTTCAAGCTCGGCCGCGGCGTCGAGGTCGAGCTTCGCTTGGGCGGCCGCGCCGCCATCATTCTTCACGGTCACGGCCAATTACCCTTTATTCAGCGCAGAATGCCGGCTTCCCGGTAGAAACGCTCGGCCCCCGGATGGAAGGGCACAACGCCACGGCCTTGCAGCGCATTTTCCTTCACAATTTCCTTACCCTTGGCATGGCCACGATCAAGCAGGCCGCGCGTCACATCAGACCAAAGGGAACGCGTGACATTATAGACAAGTTCTTCCGGCAGGCTGTCACGCACCACGAGCACAGCACCCACGGTCAGCGTTGGCACATCCGCTTCCAGCCCTTCATAGGCGCTGCGCGGAATAATGCCCTGGCCATAGAAGGGGGCGCGTTCAATCACGCGCGCTGCCTGAGCAGGTGGAATGGGCAGGAAGCGGCAGCCGGTGCGGCTGCAAAATTCCGTGAAGGCCGCTGCCGGATAGCCCACCACGGTGATGGTGGCATCAAGTCCGCGATCCTGCATGCGCTCTGTGCCCTGAGCCTGGTTCAGATATTCCGCGGTGAATTCACGCCCGGCATTCAGGCCAAAGGCAGAAAGGATCAGTTCAGACCCGATGCGCGCGCCAGAGGCTTGCAGACCAATTGCGATGCGCTTGCCGCGCAAATCTTCAAAATTGCGGATGGGGCTGTCGCGGCGCACAGCGGCGTGGATATGTTCCGGGAACAAATGCCCGACAAAACGAATCCGATCCGTCTTGGGTCGGCCTTCGAACAGACCGGTGGCGGTAAAGGCCCAGTGGGACACATCGGATTGCGTAAAGCCCGCTTCGGCATTGCCCGCCTGCACCATGGCGACATTCTGCACCGAACCTTGCGTAGCCTGTGCCACCGCAACCATGCCGGGCACGCCCGCCGTGCCGCCTGCCTGACCACAAGGCGCGCCGGGTGGGCAAGAAATGGCGTTCGCGATGATGCCACCGACCGGGTAGTAGGTACCGCCGGCACTCCCCGTGCCGATGCGGAAAAATTGTGGCGCCTGGGCCGCGGCGATGCCCGGCAAAGCCAAGCCAAAAGCCGCTGCAGCGGCGAGTAGGTTTTTGCGGTTCAGCATGGAATCCTCCCGTTGGATATCGAAGCTATGCGAATGCTAGACGCGCAGGCTCGGCGCGTAAACCAAGTGTCGTCAGATTGCTGCCAACCCGCGCCGCCAGCGCAGGAGCAGAAAGACAATCAGCGCGAATTGCACCAGATTAAAGCCAATGCCGGCCCACCAGGCGGCAGCGTAAAAGCCAAGCCAGTCATAGATATATCCTGCAAGCCAGGCGCCGGCTGCCATGCCGGAAAGGCTCAGGAATAACAGCGTCGGCACGCGCCAATGTGCTTCCGATGCTGGAAACAGCGCGCGGAGCGTCAGCACATAGGCGGGGATGATGCCACTGAAGCCAAGCCCATAAGCGGCGGCGACGAAGAACAAGCCGGCCTCATCCTGTGTCGCCAGAAAGCCCAGCATGCCCAGGATTTGCGCGAGCGAGCCGAAGACAATCGTCCATAACCCGCCAATCTTGTCCGAAAGCCAGCCCCAGAATTGCCGCGCCATGAAGGCAGCGAAGGTCAGCACGGAAAGCATCAGCGCGCCACGGGATGCGGAAATGCCAAGGTCACCACAAAAAGCGACAAGATGCGCTGCCGGCATGGCCATGGGGATGCAACACAGAAACGAACAGAAAGCCAAAAGGAAAAAAGCCAGATTGCCATTCATGCCAAGTACACGCGCACCTGGCTGCATTTTCTCAGCGAAATTCCCTGTGGTGGGTTGCGCCGGCGGCGGGCGCAGGACCAAAGCTGCCAAGGGCACCGCGATTGCGGCGACCAAAATCCCATAGCCGAACATGGTGTGCTGCCAGCCAAAGCTTGCGATGGCGCGCTCAAAAATGGGCGGCCACAGGAAGCCCGCGACATATTGCCCGGAAGCGACCAGCGCCAAAGCCGTGCCTCGGCGCCGATCAAACCAGAGCGAGACGTAAGCCAACATCGGCGGAAACAAGGCGCCATTGCCAAAAAGGCCAACACCAAGCCCAAGCCCGACCAGCAGCGCCCAGCTTTCGCCAAAGGACGCCAGCATCAGGCCAAGTGCGACCGCGATGCCGCCAATCATCGCGACCAGCCTTTGGCCGAAGCGCGCCACCATCACGCCGCAGACCATACCGCCAATGGCGGTGCCGAAATAGGCGAGCGAATTGGCAAGCGATGGCAGGGAACGCCCGCTGCCGAAATCCTCGGCGATTTGCACGAGCCCCACCACTACCGTGATCGGGCCACCGGCAGCCAGCGACAGCATGGTCACCGCCGTGATGGCGACAACCCAGGAATAGCGCGTCTCAATACTGCCCTGATGCGTTCCGGCCACGCGCTGTTTCCCCGCTGCTTCTGGCGATACACTCCCTGAGGCTGCGCCGCGCCGCAAGCCCTGCATTGCGGAGGGGCCGGCCTTTGTGCTGAATTTGCGAGAGGAGGCTGTCATGCTGATCATGCTCGCCCTGCTTGCATTTGGTCCCTGCCTTGAAGTGCCGGTGATCTCGGCGCCCCAGCAAAGCGAAGGCCCGGCGCCGCCGCGGCCGGACCAGACCTTTCCGCGCCCGCCGCGCAGCTGCACACCACCGGCGCCGCCTACAAGCTGATGGCGCCACCCATTGTGATCCTGACCGGCGCGGGGATTTCCCGCGAATCCGGCTTGGCCACGTTTCGCGATGCCGATGGCATTTGGGCGCGCCACAGGATCGAGGATGTGGCAACGCCGCAAGCCTTCGCGCGCAATCCTGATCTGGTGCAGGGTTTTTACAATGCGCGGCGCGCGCAACTGCGCGACCCTGCCATCCAACCCAATGCCGCCCATCATGCGCTGGCGCGCTTGGAAGCGAAATGGCCAGCACCCGTCACGCTGGTGACACAAAACATAGATGGCCTGCATGCGCGCGCCGGATCGCGCAATGTGATCGCCATGCACGGAGAATTGCAGAAGGCGCGCTGCCTGGCCTGTAGCGCGGTGAGTGTTTGGGAGGATGACATCACCGCGCATGCCGCTTGCCCCGCTTGTGACGCAGCAGGGCGGCTGCGGCCGCATGTGGTCTGGTTCGGCGAAATCCCGCTGGAGATGGAAAGGATCGAAGCCGCCTTGGATGCTTGCGGTGTCTTTATTGCCATCGGCACTTCTGGCCAGGTCTATCCCGCTGCTGGCTTCGTGCAGGCAGTGCGGCGGCGGGCGCGCTGCGTGGAATTGAATCTGGAAGAAACCGAAGGCACGGCTCTGTTTCATGAGGCGCAGCACGGACCCGCGACGCAGATCGTGCCGGCCTTTGTGGAACATATGCTCGCTTCATGCGCTTGATCATCGCGCTGCTGCTGGGCTTGGCCGGTCCAGGTTTTGCGCAGGTCGCGGGGATGAATGCCGGCCCCGATCCACGCCTGCCGGTGCCGGCAGCACATCCGCCCTGGCATGCGGTGGCGCTGATTGAAGCCGAAGGTGCGGGGCTTTGCACAGGCGCGATGGTGGCGCCTGCGGTCGTGCTGACGGCGGCGCATTGCCTGAAGGATGAAGCGGGAACCGGCTTGCTGCCCGCGGCGCGGATTCGCGTTTCAATCGGCGGTGCAGCGGCACGCGGCGTGGCGCTACGTGTCGGCGCGGGCTTTGATCCTGCCCGCGAAGCACCCTGGGCTTCCGATTGGGCGCTGGTGTCGCTGAATGCGCCGATTGGCGCGGGGCGCGCGCTGCCCCTGCTGCGCGAAACACCGCCGGAGCGCAGCATCCTCGCCCTGCCCGGCTTTCAGCGTGATACGCCCGGCGCGCTGCTGGTGGACCCGGCCTGTCGCTATCTGGGGCTGCGCCGAATCGAAGGGAAAGGCGTGATGCTCGCGCATGATTGCGCTGGCACGATGGGTTCTTCAGGTGGTCCCTTGTTGCTGCGCGGCGCCGATGGTCGCTTTGCGATCATTGGCGTGCAGAGCAAGGGAATCCTGGGCCGCGCTGGTGGGCTTGCCGTGCCGGCGCTGGTTATTCCAGCTCCCTAACGCAGCGCCCCCGCCGGCTTTGGCGAAGCCCCTGCCGCATTGCCCGCCGAACGCCCGGCATCCACCGGCAGCGTCTGACCCGTGATCCAACGCGCCGCTGGCGAGGCCAGAAAACAGGCAGCCTCCGCAACATCCCAGGCGCTGCCTTCGATTTTCAACATGCCAGATTGCGCACGCTGCTGGCGCAATTCTTCCGTCATGCCGCGCGATGCCACCATGGGCGTATAGACATAACCCGGCGCCACCGCATTGACGCGGATATTATCCGCCCCGTGATGCCCGGCCATGGCGCGAGTCATTTGCACAATCGCACCCTTGGTGGTGGCGTAGAGCAAGCCCGGATGCCCTGCACGCAGCCCGGCAACGGAAGAAAGATTCACAATCGCGCCGCCACCCGATTTGCGCATTTCCGGCACGGCATATTTCGCCATAAGCATCACGGATTTCACATTGACCTGCATGGCGTAATCCCAGGCTTCGGG
>JBIKWX010000108.1:0-10591 GCA_044356095.1 Roseomonas sp. | reverse complement strand
AATTGATCCGGTGGCGCAGGCTCTCCGGGTCTTCGAAATTGATCGCATTGACTTTCAACAAGGAGAAATAACGCTCCCCATCCTTGGGCGCCCGGATCTGGCCTTCCACCGTGTCACCGGTGCGCAAGCCGAAGCGGCGCACCTGGGCGGGGGAGACATAGATATCATCGGGCCCGGGCAGAAAATTCGCCTGTGGGCTGCGCAGATAGCCGAAACCATCTGAGAGGATTTCAAGCGTGCCTTCGCCGAAAATCGCCTGTTCATTATCCGCGAAGGTCTTCAGGATCGCGAACATCATATCCTGCTTGCGCAGTGATGATGCGTTTTCGATCTGTAATTCCTCGGCCAATGCGAGGAGGTCCGCGGGGCTTTTCGCCTTGAGTTCTGAAAGATGCATTTGGTGCCTTGGCGTTCCGTGAGGCTTGAGAAAGCGGGACCTGAATCAGGATGCAAAATGCAGCACGCGGCGCATCCATGAATGTCCCGTTATCGGGTAGAAGGGAAATGCGACAGCGCCGATCAGGGATCGCCGGGGCCGCGAAAGGAAGGACTGTCTATGTATGAAGCCCGCCGCCCGGCGTCAACCACATTTGGGGCCGTTTCACAGCATTACTGCGCAGTGAAACGGCCCCAACTTTCTTTTGATCGCATTTTCCGAGGCGCCAAGTGTACCACTTGGCTTGAAAATGCTCAGAACGGCTTCACAATCACCATCACGACAATCAGGATCAGCAGCAGCGTCGGCACCTCATTGGCGATGCGCCAGTTCCGTTCGCTGCGGGTATTGCGGTCCTCGACAAAAAGCCGCCGCGCGCGGGCCAGATCCATGTGAAAGGCGGTCATGCCCAGAAGGCCGAGAAGCTTGCCGTGCCACCAGCCGGCGCGCCAATCCACCACGCCGGGGGTCAGGATCAGCACCAGGCCAAAGACCCAGGCGCTGATCATGGCCGGGTTCATGATGGCGCGCAGCAGGCGCCGTTCCATGGTCTTGA
Organism: Roseomonas sp.; assembly: GCA_044356095.1. GTDB lineage: Bacteria > Pseudomonadota > Alphaproteobacteria > Acetobacterales > Acetobacteraceae > Neoroseomonas. Next base: position 9,599 of record JBIKWX010000108.1, on the reverse strand, counting down.
ACAACTCCCCCTGCGCGGAACCAGGCGGCTGTTGCGTGTGATAGATGTATAGCCGCGGCAGGTAGAAAAGCCCTGCCATCCAGGCGAAAACGCTGATCAGATGCAAAGCCTTGGTCCAGGCATAGAAGGGGGCAAGGCCCTCAATCATCATGGTTACTCATCCTTTCCGGCAGGGGCAGGTATCAAGCGCGGATGCGGCCCATCTTCCAGCCGCCAGCGTGCCAGCACGGCGTCCCGCACGCGGGCGCGTACCACCTTGCCCTGCGCATTGCGCGGCAATTCCGCCAGCGTCAGCCAGGCGCGCGGGCGCTTATGCTTGGCGAGGTCTTCGGCCAGCGGCAGGGCAGCATGCTCCCACCCCTCCGGTAGGTTTTCGGCGACCGCGATAATCACCTCCCCCCAGTAATCTGAGGGCAGGCCAAGCACGCAAACCGCACGGCCCTGCGCGGCGGGTTCCAGGGTGGTTTCGATTTCCGCCGGATGGACGCGATAGCCGCCGGTTTTCATCACATCCGAAGCCCGACCCGCGAGCCTGAGCCGCCCGCGCCCATCAACCGCGCCCAGATCGCCGGTGCGGTGCCAGGCGCCGGCGGGGCGCGGCACAAAGCCATCCGGGCCGATCATGCCGATATTCATATGCCGTGCGCGCAGCCAGATATCGCCGGAAGCGCCCGGTGGCAGCGCGGTGCCGGCCTCATCCCGGATGGCGATTTCCACCCCCGTGGCGGGCCAGCCCAGGTTCGCGCCCAGACCGTCATCGGCTTCGTCCATCGCCGCGGCCACATCCGGGCCTTCCAGCACGGTGATCGGGTTGAAGCATTCACTCATGCCATAGGTCACGCGCACCACCGGGCCGAATTGCGCCTTGGCGCGGGCGTAAAGATCGCGCGTCAGGGTTTGCGTGCCGCAGAAAATCACCTTGAGCCCTGGCACGCTTTGGTCCGGAAACAGCGCCAGCAATTTGGCCAATACCGTGGGTGGGGCGAAAATCGCCGAGAGCCGAGGCGCAGTAAGCACCGGCGCGATGCGTTCCGCACGCACGCCATCTTGCAAGACTACCTCGCCGCCATGGTCAAGCCACGCATAGGTGATGAGCGCCGCGCCATGGGTGAAGGGCGTCATGAGCAGCACGCGCTCACCGGGTTCCGGCGTGAAGGGCAAAACGGCGCGTTGCAGGATATTCGCAAGGTATCGCCCGCCATGGCTATGCAGAATGGCCTTTGGCTTGCCCGTGGTGCCAGAGGTGAAAATGATCCGCCCCCAGGCATCGGATGGCACGGGGGGCAGCGGCGCCCCGCTTGCATCTGGCGCGATGTCTTCCAGCGCCAAGGGTTCAAACCCAAGCCCCGCCAGCCGCGCGCAGGACGCCTGCGGTGCCACGATGCGCTTAAAGCCCGTCAGCTGCGCAAACCAGCCAAGCTCCGCATCGGTGGAGCCCGTATTGCAGGGGGTTTCCGCCACGCCGGCCATGGTCAGCCCATAGCTCACCCAGGGCGCATCGCAGCCATTGCGCACAAAACTCGCAACCGGCTGGCCGGGCTTGAAGCCCTCCGCCACCAGCCGCCGTGCCAGACCATGGGCGCGGGCCGATAGCGTTGCATAGCTAAGCGTGGCGCTGCCATCAGTGACAGCGCTGCGGGGGCCGAAGCGCTGCGCCAGAGTCAGAAGGTCGGACGACCAGGGGATACCATCCTGCATGGGGGCAAACTCTCGCCAGCGGCGCCGCGCGTCAATGTGGGGCTTGATTGAGGGGCGTGGTTCAGGCGGGATGGGGTGAAAGAAGGAAACACCGCCATGGAACCGCTTAGCTCACCAACCCTGCCGCAAGGCATCCGCGCCCGCTTTCTGGAGGGCATCAATGGGCTTCGCGTCCATCTGCTGGAAGCCGGGCATGAAACGCCGGGCCGGCCGTGTCTTTTGCTGCTGCATGGCTTTCCGGAGCTCGCCTATTCCTGGCGGCATGTGATGCTGCCCTTGGCGGCGCTGGGTTATCATGTGGTGGCGCCGGATCAGCGCGGTTATGGCCGCACCACGGGGTGCGATACGGAATACGATGCGCCGCTCGCGCCATTTCGCCTGACCAATCTGGTGCGCGATGCGCTGGGCGTGGTGGCCGCACTCGGCTACCGCGACGTGGCGGCGGTGATCGGGCATGATTTTGGATCGCCGGTCGCGGCCTGGTGCGCGCTGACGCGGCCCGATGTGTTCCGCCGTGTGGCGCTGATGAGCGCGCCTTTCGCCGGCGGGCCGGATTGGCCGAAGCCGGGACAGGGGTCCGCCGGTTCTTCCGCCATGCTAGGGCTGGATGAGGCTTTGGCCGCCTTGCCGCGCCCGCGCAAACACTACCACGCCTATTACGCCACGCGCCCAGCCAATGCGGATATGATGGGCGCGGCGCAGGGGCTGCATGCTTTCATGCGCGCCTATTACCACCACAAAAGCGCTGATTGGGCGGCCAATAAACCGCATAAGCTGCGCGATTGGTCCGCCGCAGAAATGGCGAAACTACCGACCTATTACGTCATGGACCGTGCCGAGACGATGCCGGAGACAGTTGCGCATGAAATGCCAAGCGCTGCTGAGGTCGCAAGCTGCGCCTGGATGACGGAAGCTGAAATGGCCGTTTATGCGGCGGAGTATGGGCGCACCGGTTTTCAGGGTGGGCTCAATTGGTATCGCACCCGCTTTGCGCCGGAAGTGAATGCCGATCTGGCGCTATTCGCCGGGCGCAGCATTGATGTGCCTTCGATCTTTATCGCGGGCGCGGCGGATTGGGGCGTGTTTCAGGCCCCCGGCGCTTTTGAGCGGATGCAGGGCATTGCCTGCACCCGCATGGCGGCGGCGCATTTGGTGCCGGGTGCCGGGCATTGGGTGCAACAAGAACAACCGACGCGGACGGTGGAGTTGCTGAAGGAATTGCTGGCGCGCGACTCGTGATCACGCTGACATTAACATCGGAAGCCTTGGCCCGACGGCCAGCACATCCGATGTGGCACTCCCCAGCACCAGATTGCGCAGCGGTGAATGCCGCACCGCGCCCATCACCAGCATGTCCGATTCCGTATCCGCTGCCGCCGCCAAAAGCCGTTCCAGCACGCCGCCGCTGCCGCGCTGCAAGGCCATGAAGCGTGGCTTGCCGCCATGACGCGCGAGCAGATGGGCAAGCTCAATTCCGGATTGCCCTGGGCGGATTTCCTTGTCATCGGTGACCGTTGCAATCACCGTTTCCGCCGCGCGGCGAATGAACGGAAGCGCGCCATGAATGGCCCGAACCGAAGCGGGGCTGGCATCCCAGGCCACCAGAAGGCGCTGCGGCAAGGCGGCAAGGGGCTGGGAATGGGGCACCAGGATTACGGGCCGACCTGAGTCAAAAATCGCCGCCTGCTGCAGGATTTGTGCAGCCATGCCTGGCGCACCATGCCGGGAGAGAACCGCAACGTCGCTGACACGCAAATGATCCGCGAAGGCTTCCCCATTGCCATAGGCGAAGCTGGTGCGCTTCTTGGCCTGATGCGCCACGCCGCGACGATCTGCGGCTGCCGCAAATGCCCCAGCCGCCCGCTCTTCCAGTAAGCTTGTGGCTTCATCCGCCGGCGAAGGCGCAGTGAGCGCAGTATCCATCGGGAAAATCAGCGCGGTCACTTGGGCGGAAAAGGCTTCGCCAAGCGCAAGCGAGGTTGCCGTTGCCGCCTCCGCTTCTATCGCCATGGCGGGGTCAAGATGGGTCACAATACTGGTGAAAGTCATTACGGTCTCTCCGGCTGTCGCGCATCTTTCGGGTTTTTTCCTGCGATGGCGTTTTGTTTGGTTTTCAGGGCAAGGCATAAGGCCGTGCCGCTGGAATATGTGGGTATCGCCGCACACACAAACCAGCGTTGATATGGGTCAAGATACAATTCGGCTGCCGGAGAAGCGCCGCATTGTAACAGAAGGCGCGGCGGGCATTGCCATCCGCCGCGCAGTTACATCAGAAAACCAAATTCAGGCCGGCGGCGCCACCGACAGCCCGCGCACCTTATGTTCGGCAATAAAACGCGCCACCAGGCCGGATGCCTTCGCCTTTTCGACAAACTCCGCGAGGAAGTCAGCAGCGGCGCCATTGCGCCGAGATGTGCCAATCGCCTGCTGGACGGCAGTGAATTTGCCATCCAAAATCCGCGCGCCGGGCATCTTTTCAATGTCTGACAAAAGCTTTGGCCGCAGCCCCGCCAGCACTTCCAGCTTCTCGGCCGCGAATTGTTCAAAGGCAGCGTCCAGCGTGGCAGAGCGGATCAGCTTTGCCTGATGGATATTGCGTTCCAGCCAGAGATCATAAGCAGCACGCGCCGTCACCGCGATACGATTGCCGGAGCGATCCACTTCCTCCATCTTTGTAATCGGGGAACCGGGCGGCACCATGTAAGTGGCCTCAATCTCGGCATAAGCAGCGGTGAAGGCGATTTTCTCCGCGCGCTGCGGCTCGGCGCCGATCAGGCCGATATCCCAAACATTGCTGTCCACCGCATCAGCCAAATCACCAGGCCGCGCGAAGGGCATGTATTGCACGGGCACACCAAGCGTATCGGCAATCGCACGCGCCATGCTGGGCGAAACCCCGGCAGGATCGCCATTCTCCGCGCGGCTCGTCACCAGCAGGAAATTTCCCATATTGATACCGGCGCGCAAAACGCCGGTTGGCGCCAATTCGGCCTTGATCTGATCCATCATGCTATCTTTCCTTTTCACTACTGCATTTCAGCCGCGCGCCGCGGTGGCTGCACCAGCACGGCGATTGATATGCCCCCCGCCCCCGCAATCAAGGATCGAACCCGTCATGAAGCGCGCCTCCTCGGAACAGAGGAACATCACACCCGCAGCGAAATCCGCTGGCGTGCCAAGCGCACCGAGCAAGGACCGGGCGCGAATCGCCTCCGCATAGCCTGACGGCATGGGATTGCCGGCGCTGCCCTCGGCAAAGCCAGGCCGCGCGCTATTCACGCGCACACCTGACGGGCCGAGTTCCAGCGCAAAAGCCCGCGTCAGATATTCCAGCGCGCATTTGGAAGCACCGTAAGGCACGCCATTGCCGCGATGCACTTCGGCCGCCGCCGAGGTGACATTGACAATCGAACCCCGCCCCGCCGCAGCCATGGCGCGGCCAATGCCCTGCATCAGGCGAAAGGGCGCGCGGGTATTCACGCTGATGATCTTGTCCCATTCCGCGCCCGTCACATCCATCAGCGGAATGAAGGGATAGATGCCGGCATTATTGATCAGCACCTCCGGCGCGCCCTTGCCGGTGGCAGCCGCAATCAGCCCATCCAGCGCAGCATCATCGGTTAAGTCCGCAGGATGCAGCACAGCCCGGCCAGGCGGCAGCGCATTAGCGAGTGCGGCCAGCGCGGCAGCATCGCCATCACTCAGCAGCAAATGGGCACCTTCTTGCGCAAAGGCTTCCGCCAAGCCGCGCCCATAAACCCCGGCCGCGCCGGTGATCACAACCTGTTGGTCTGCAAAACGCATGGCGCTTGCCCCCTTCTCACGCGGCAGGTTGCGCCCAGAGGGGCTGTTGATCAAGGCAGCCTATGGTGCACTCAAAGCGGCCGGCGCGCCTTCAACGCCGCGGCCAAGGTGCCATCATCCAATACATCAAGCGCGCCACCAATCGGCACGCCTTGCGCAAGCCGCGTGATGGCAACACCACTCGGCTTCAGCCGATCGGTCACATAATGCGCAGTCGTCGCCCCTTCCACCGTTGCGGGCAAGGCCAGAATCACCTCCGCCACATCGCCCTGTTCAATCCGTACAAGCAGCGGCTGGATCGTCAAATCTTCCGGCCCTGTACCGGAAAGTGCGGAGAGCATCCCACCCAGCACATGATAAAGCCCGTGATGCGCATGGGCGCGTTCCAAGGCCCATAAATCCGCGACCCCTTCCACCACACACACCAGCTTTCGGTCCCGATGCGGATCGCGGCAGATGGCGCAGGGGGAGATGGTATCCAGATTGCCGCAAACCTCACAGGGTTTCACTGCGCTTGCGGCATCACGCAAAGCGGCAGCGAGTGGCAGCATCTGCCCATCCGGGTCCATCAGCATTTTCAAGACAGCGCGCCGCGCGCTGCGCCGGCCAAGGCCGGGCAGGCGCGAGAGCAGCGCAATCAAATGCTCGATCGGGTCGTTATGCAGCATCAGGCTGCAAGCAGCCTCAGAAAGGCAGCTTCATGCCGGGCGGCAGGTTGATGCCGGCAGTCGCCTTTTGCATTTCCGCCGCCATGGTCGCTTCCACCTTCTGCTTCGCATCGGCATGCGCGGCCACCAGCAAATCTTCCAGCACTTCGCGTTCCTCCGCATTCATCAGCGAAGGATCAATCGTCACGCGGCGCAAATCGCCCTTGCCGGTCAGGCGCACCACCACCATGCCGCCACCGGATTGGCCTTCCACTTCGGTGGCTTCCAGCTTGGCCTGCATTTCCTGCATGCGCGATTGCATCTGCTGCGCCTGCTTCAACATATTGCCCAGGTTCTTCATGGTGTCCTTCGCCTAAAAATCATCAGGGGGTGTTTCATCATCGCCGTAAGCGGGTTCGGCATCGGGTGGCGCGAAATCACGCGCATCATCATCGGCCGTCGCGGCGCTGCGCGAAAGCCCATAGGCATCAGCCGCGCCGTCATGCACCGCTTCAATCGTGGCCCCGGGAAAGGCCGCCAATATCGCCTGCACCAAGGGATGTGCGCGTGCGGCGGCGAGCCGATCCGCCTCCGCTTCCTTGCCTTGCGCAGCCAAGGTCGGCGCACCGGCTTCCTGGCTGATGATCACGGTCCAGCGTTGGCCGGTCGCTTCTGACAAAAGCGCGGTCAATTGCGCGGCAAGATCGCGCGGCGCATCCGGTTCCGGATTGATTTCAAGCCGCCCCGGTGCAATCCGCACCGGATGCACGCTATGGCGTAACTGCGCATGCAATAGCGGCTTCACACCGGAAGCGAGCGCGACAATCTCCTGCCAGGTACTGGGCTGCGCCAGCGCGGTCACGGGTACGCTTGGTGCTGCTTCAGCGCGTATCGGCGCGCCGCCGGCCACCGCGCGCAAACCGCCGCCGCCACCGCTGGGCGCTGGGCGCGGCGCTCCAGCAACCTCTCCCGCTTCAGTCAGGCGCTTCACCAGATCACCCGGCGTCGGCATATCCGCCACATGCGCTATGCGGATCAGCACCATCTCAGCCGCTGCGCGACGATCAGCGCCTTCAAGCTGCAATTCGCCAATGCCCTTCAGCAACATTTGCCAAGTGCGGCCCAGCACCGGCACGGAAAGCCGCTGCGCGAGTGCGGCACCGCGCACACGCTCGGCTTCCGGCAATGATCCATCCTGGCGGAGCGCCGGAGCGGCGCGAAAACGCGTCAGCAAATGGCAAAGCTCGGCCAAATCCTGCAAAATCACCAAGGGATCAGCGCCCAATTCATGCGCGCGATCCATGATGCCAAGTGCTGCGGCAATATCCCCGCCCATCAGCGCTTCCATCAAATCAATGATCATGGCGCGATCAGCTAGGCCCAGCATATCGCGCACCGCTTCTGCGCGCACTTCTGCCGCGCCGGATTGGCCAATCGCCTGATCCAGCAGGGAAAGCCCATCACGCACGGAACCATCGGCAGCGCGGGCAATCATGGCCAATGCGTCAGGCTCGGCCGTCACCGCTTCCTTGTCGCAAATCCGCGCGAAATGCTGCGCCAAACTGTCTTGCGGCACGCGCCGCAGCGCAAAGGTCTGGCATCGGCTGCGGATGGTGATCGGCACCTTGCGCAATTCGGTCGTGGCCAGAATGAAGGTCACGCCTGATGGTGGTTCTTCCAACGTCTTCAAAAAGGCGTTGAAGGCAGCGCCCGACAGCATGTGGCACTCATCCAGGATGAATACTTTCTGCCGGCCTTGGCTGGCGCGGAAGCGCAGTGCCTCGCGCAATTCCCGCACATCATCCACGCTATTGTTGGAAGCCGCGTCCAGTTCCACCACATCCGGGTGCCGATCCGCCAGAATCGCCTTGCATTCCGGGCAAACACCGCAAGGGTCCGCCGTCGGGCCGCCCTTGCCATCCACACCAATGCAATTCAGCGCACGGGCAATGATTCGCGCGGTCGTGGTTTTGCCCACCCCGCGCACGCCGGTCAGCAAAAACGCATGATGCACGCGTCCCTGTGCGAAGGCGTGGCGCAGTGTGCGCACAAGCACATCCTGCCCGATCAGATCATCAAAGCTCGTCGGGCGATATTTGCGCGCCAGCACCCGGTAGCCCGACTGTTCCGCAGGCTTCGCCACCGGCGCGGGTGCTGGTGCGGGCGGTGGCGCAGGGTCTCCGAATAGTCCCGGCCCTTCCGGCGCCGGCGGCTCAGGCAGGCCCGCCTCTTCCGGCGTATCATCGCCAGGCGCGGGAAGCGGTGAGCCGAACATATCGGAAGCCATGGCGCGGGGCGGTCTTTCTTAACTCGCGATGATCGCGCGGGCGCGCGGTGGAAGGCCGACAAGCGACCCGAGCAAGAACCCGTTACGGCTGCTTCCTTCCGGACCTGACCGGGTTGGCGAGGAGCCCGTCCGCCGCCGACCTTCCAACAGCACCATATCATGTCCCCATGCCCCAATGCCAATGGGGGGGGCGAGGGAGAGGGGGGCGCTTAGAAGACAGTCCGCCCTTCTTCGAGCAAAAAAAGCCTGGAGAAACACCTGATGAGTATATTATAAAGGGAGTATGCCTAAGCGCTCAAGCAACCCGTTCCAGTCGCCCCCCCAATTGGTAAGCCTGCCGGGGGATGTTGCCGCAGTTTTTCAAAATGATGCGGCCACCCTATCGGATAGGCGTAATGCTGCGGCGGTAGCTTTGGGGCGGTTAGGGGGTCTCAAAGGCGGGCCAGCAAGGGCCAGAAAAATGGACGCTGAACAGCGTAGGTCGATCGCAAGCCATGCAGCTAAAGTGCGCTGGGCTAAGTCCGGGGAGTTGCAAGAATGAGTGCTTCACTGACTGCCAACAAAGCGGTAACAGAGAAGCTGAACGAGCTTTGCAAGGACGTTGAGCAGAAATTTGCTGCGGATTGTTTGTGTTTTGCCGGGCCGATCACTTTTGGCGTTGATGATGCCATTCGAGACGCGGTTGAGGACCTAAGCCAACGCCGAGAGCGCGCAAAACGGGAAAAGCTTTTGTTTATTTTGGAAACAACTGGCGGATATGCCGAAACCGCGCTCAGAATTTCTGATGCCATTAGACACCACTACAAGACAGTTGATTTTTTGATTCCAGGGTTCGCGATGTCTGCAGGAACTATCCTCGTCATGTCCGGAGACTCTATTCATATGGATTATTACTCCGTTCTTGGCCCAATTGATCCGCAAGTGGAGGGAAGTGATGGCTCACTTGTTCCCGCGCTGGGCTATTTGATTAGATATCAAGATCTTCTTAGGAAAGCGAACCAAGGTAAGATTAGCACTGCGGAGATGCAGCTCCTCTTGGCGTTCGATCAGACAACCTTGTATGCCTATGAACAGGCCCGTGATCTCTCTCGGACTCTACTCGAGGACTGGCTTGCCAAATACAAGTTCAAGGACTGGGAGAAGACTGAGACTCGCATGATAAG
>JBIKWX010000361.1:0-2972 GCA_044356095.1 Roseomonas sp. | reverse complement strand
ACCCACGGAGAATACCGCCGGGCGTCGCGTGAAAACCGTGCAGGGGCGCACGCTGGGCGGTGGTTCTTCCATCAATGGCATGATCTATAATCGTGGCCAGCCAGGCGATCAGGATAGCTGGGCGCAGCGCGGCAATCGCGGCTGGGGCTATGCGGATTGCCTGCCCTATTACAAGCGGAGCGAAAAGCGCCTTGGCTTTGGTGAGGAACGCCGCGGCCGCGATGGCGGCGTTCCTGTGACGGATATGGATTGGTTCAACCCGGTATCAGAAGCCTTCATATCGGGCTGTGTTGCCGCCGGCATTCCGCGTAATCCTGATTACAATAACGGCAATCAGGCCGGCGTTGGCTATTTCCAACGCGCCATTCATCGTGGCCGACGCGTCTCAGCCGCGCGCGGTTTTCTGCATCCCGCCATGGCGCGCAAGACACTTGATGTGCGCACCAATGCGCGCGCCTGCGGCATTATTCTGGAAGGCAAGCGCGCGGTTGGCGTGCGCTATTTGAACCAGCGCGGCGGCGTGCCGCGTGAAGTGCGCGCGCGGCGGGAGGTGATCATCTCCGCCGGCACGGCCAATACCGCGCGGCTATTGCAGGTTTCCGGCATTGGTCCAGGTTGGCTTTTGCAAAAGCTTGGCGTGCCCGTGCTGCATGATTTGCGCGGCGTGGGCGAGAATTTCCGCGACCATTACGCAACCCGCGTTGTCATGCGCGCCAAGCCCGGTGTCACCACGCTGAATGAATTGGCGCGCGGCGTGAAGCTTGCCGGGCAAGTGGCGCGTTGGGCCATGGGGCGGCCTTCCATCCTCGCCACCGTGCCATCGCATGTCTATGTTTTTTGGAAATCCTTTGAAGGGCTCGACCAGCCAGATTTGCAATGCGTCTTCACGCCAGGTTCCTATGCGGAAGGCAAGGTTTATGTGCTGGATGATTATCCAGGTGTCACCGCCGGCGCCTGGCAGCATCGGCCGGAAAGCATCGGCTGGGTGCGCGCGAAAACCGCTGATGTGTTCGATGATCCCGAAATCCAGCCAAATTATTTGTCTGATCCGATGGATCGGCGCGTGCATCTGGGTGGCATTCGCCTGATCCGACGCTTGCTGAATACGCCGGAACTCAAACCGTTCCTGTCAGATGAAACCCTGCCCGGCCCGCATCTCGAATCCGATGATGAATTGCTGGATTTCGCGCGGCGTAATGGTTCAACCACCTATCATTTGATCGGCACGGCGCGCATGGGGCCGAATACGGACCCGACAGCGGTGGTGGATGACAGGCTACGCGTGCATGGGCTGGAAGGCTTGCGCGTGGTGGATGCTTCCGTGATGCCGAATATGACTTCGGCCAATACCTACGCCACCACCATGATGATCGCGGAAAAGGCATCGGATTTCATTCGTGGCCGCCCACCTTTGGAACCCATGTTGTAGAGCGTATCCCGTTCACATCCGTTCACGGGACACGCTCTAGACTTTTGTTTGATCGCATTTTCCGAGTCGCCAAATGAAACCATTTGGCTTGAAAATGCTCAGGTATCGGAGGAAAAAACAATGGAATTGCCGCTGCACGGCATGCGCGTGATTGAAGTGGGGCAGGCTTTGGCAGGCCCGCTGGCTGGTGTGATCATGGCCGATATGGGCGCGGATGTGATCAAGGTGGAAAAGCCCGATGGCGGTGATGATGCGCGCGCCTGGGGCCCTCCCTTCGGGCCGGATGGCGAAACCTCGCTTTATTTTCATGGGCAGAATCGCAATAAGCGCTCCATCACGCTGGATCTGAAAAAGCCCGAGGATATCGAAGCTTTGCACAGGCTGGTGGAGTCCGCCGATGTGCTGATCCAGAATCTGCGCCCTGGCGTGGTGGATGAAATCGGCATAGGGCCGGAAGCCATGCTGAAGCGCCATCCTCGGCTGGTCTATTGCTCCATCTGGGCCTTTGGCCATGAAGGGCCGATGCGCTTGAAGCCTGGCTTTGATCCCTTGCTGCAAGCCTATGGCGCGATGATGTCTGTCACGGGCCGTCCGGAAGACCCGCCGACTTTTTGTGGTGCGTCCATCAATGACAAGGCGACGGGCATGTTTTGCGTGATTGGTGCGCTGGCTGCGCTGCGTCAACGTGACCGGACGGGAAAAGGCTGCCTGGTGGATACATCGCTGTTTGAAACCGCCGTGCATTGGGTGGAAGGCCATGTGAATAATCACGTTGCCAGCGGGGAAATACCGAAGCGTCACGGCACGGGCGGCGCGGTGATTGTGCCCTATCAGGTGTTCGATACCGCGGATCGGCCTCTTTGCCTCGCTGCCGGGAATGACCGGCTTTGGGCACGCTGCGCGAAGGTGCTTGGCCATCCGGAATGGGCGAGTGATGCGCATTTCGCGACAGGCCCCGCGCGCGTGCGCAACAAGGCAGCGCTTTTGCCGATGATCGCCGCAGCGCTGCGCGAAAAGCCGCGCGATCATTGGCTGGCCGCCTTGGAAGCCGCCGGCGTGCCGAGTGGCCCGGTGAATGACATCGGAGAGCTCGCCGCCAGCGAGCAATTCGCCGCTTCCAAAATCATGCAAACCCTGCCGGAAGGCGGGCCGCGCGTGGTGGGGCTGCCGATTTCCTTCAATCGCCGCCGTCCGGTTTCACGACGCCCGGCGCCACGCATCGGGCAGCATAATCAGGAGATTTTGGGTCGCCCGTGAGACGGTTCTGACACCCTGGACTCTGCTGGGGGTCCGCGATACCAGCCTTGCAGCAGCAAAGGCGGAGTCCCCCCATGCCCCTTCCCAGCCGTTATTGGCAGGACCTCACCTGGCCGGATTTTCGTGCCCTTCCGGCCAATACGGTTGCGGTTTTGCCGGTTGGCGCCATTGAACAGCATGGGCCGCATCTGCCGGTGGCGGTGGATACCGCGATCAATCAGGGGATTGTCGCGCGCACGCTGAAAGTCATTCCGGATGATCTGCCGGTGCTGGTGCTGCCAACCCA
>JBIKWX010000360.1:0-2985 GCA_044356095.1 Roseomonas sp. | reverse complement strand
ATGGGCGCATGGGGACATGGTTTCCCCTACGGCATTTGGAGTCACCTCGATTGGGTGTCCAATGTCGGCTATCAATATCTGCATTTCCACTACAACCCAGCGCATATGATCGCGGTGACCTTCTTCTTCACCACGGTGCTGGCGCTATCGCTGCATGGTGCATTGGTTCTCTCGGCGCTCAATCCGCCGGAAGGTGAGCCGGTCAAGACCGCAGAGCATGAAAATACCTTCTTCCGTGACCTGATCGGGTATTCGATCGGCACGCTTGGTATCCATCGCTTGGGTCTTTTCCTTGCCCTATCTGCAGGGATTTGGAGTGCGATCTGCATCGTGATCAGTGGTCCTTTCTGGACCCGCGGCTGGCCCGAATGGTGGGGCTGGTGGCTTAACCTGCCGATTTGGCGCTAGGCGAGGGGAGGGAAAAATCCCATGGCCGAATATCAAAACATCTTCACCCGGATACAGGTGCGCGGACCGGCACCCTATCCTGGTGTGCCCCTTCCCGCCGATAGCTCTGCGCGTGAAGGTACACCCAGCGAAGTGCATCTCTTTGGTCGCCTTGGCGATGCACAGATCGGGCCGATTTATCTTGGCTATCTTGGCATTCTCTCGCTGCTCTTTGGCTTCATCGCCTTTGAGATCATCGGGCTCAATATGCTGGCCTCGGTGAATTGGAACCTTAGCGAATTCATCCGTCAGCTTTTCTGGTTGGCGCTTGAACCGCCACCGCCGGAATATGGCATGCGCATTCCGCCGCTGAACAAGGGCGGCTGGTGGGTTGTGGCGGGCTTCTTCCTGACGCTTTCCATAATCCTCTGGTGGGTGCGTACTTATCGCCGGGCGCGTCAGCTTGGCATGGGCACGCATGTGGCTTGGGCTTTTGCCGGTGCCATCTGGCTTTACCTGGTGCTGGGCTTCATCCGCCCGCTTGCCATGGGTAGCTGGAGTGAGGCCGTGCCCTTCGGCATCTTCCCGCATTTGGATTGGACGGCAGCGTTTTCGATCCGCTACGGCAACCTATTCTACAATCCCTTCCACGCGCTTTCGATCGTATTCCTTTACGGCTCGGTCCTGCTGTTTGCGATGCATGCGGCAACCATCCTGGCACTTGGGCGCTATGGTGGTGAACGCGAAATCGAACAAACGCTGGATCGTGGCACGGCGGCGGAACGTGGTGGTCTGTTCTGGCGCTGGACCATGGGCTTCAACGCCACGTTTGAAAGCATCCACCGCTGGGCCTGGTGGTTTGCCTTCCTTTGCCCCGTCGCGGGCGGGATCGGCATTCTGCTGACCGGAACTGTTGTGGACAACTGGTATCTCTGGGCGGTGGATCGGCACTTTGCGCCGGCCTACACCATGCCTTGGACACCTGCTGTTGATCCTTCCATCGTACAAGGAGCGCCGCGATGAGCAGGTTTTCTCTCAGCATCGCTGCCTTTGTGGTGGCGCTGCTTTGCGGGGTGATCTTCGTCACCACTTTCGAACGCCCGCCAATCATGGCAACACAGGGCGGCTTCCGTGGCCTTTCCATGGGTGAGGTGGAAAACCCGCGCACCCTGCCTGCTTTGCTTGCAGCCAATCGGGCACCGGAGGCATCTGAAGCCGCTGACACGACTGGCCCGAAGGCACATGAAGCCTATCAGAATGTGCAGGTTCTGCGTGATCTGAGTGAAGCGCAGTTCAACCGCCTCATGCTCGCCATGACGGAATGGATTGCGCCCAATCAGGGCTGTGGCTATTGCCACAACGTCGAAAACATGGCGTCCGACGAAGTTTATACCAAGGTCGTCGCCCGGCGCATGTTGCAGATGACGCATAAGATCAATTCGGAATGGGCGACCCATGTCGGCCAAACCGGCGTGACCTGCTACACCTGCCATCGTGGCAATGCGGTGCCGACCATGGTCTGGTCAACCGAACCGAATAGCCGCGCTGGCCTGCAAGCACCGCGTGGGCAGAATCATCCGGCGGCTTCAGTCGGCCAATCTTCGCTGCCTTCGGATCCCTTCACGCCCTTCCTGCTGGAGGACAAGGAAATCCGCAATATCAGCACCACCTCGCTGCCGGGGCGGAATAGCCAAAACACCATGTCAACCGAATGGACCTACGCACTCATGATGCATATGTCAGGTTCGCTTGGTGTGAATTGCACCTATTGTCATAACAGCCGTTCCTTCGCCGAATGGGCGCAGAGCCCGCCAGCGCGGACGACTGCTTGGCATGGCATTCGTATGGTACGAGACATTAACATGTCTTACATCGAACCGCTGAAGCCGCTTTGGGCGCGCAACCCAATGGGCCCGGCAGAAGGCCCGCATGGCCCGCGCCTGGGTGCGATGGGAGATCCGCTGAAGGTGAATTGCGCAACCTGCCATCAGGGCGTCAATCGTCCCCTGAATGGCGCGCCGATGCTGCGTGACTTCCCCGAATTGAAGCAGGTCAGCCAAGGCCCGCTGCGTTCGGCCGATGCTACGCCGCGATGATGGATCAGGGCGGGTTGAATAGACCCGCCCGTGGTTTGTTGTATTGGAAGCCTCCGTGCCTCGCGCGGAGGTTTTTCTTTTCCAGCGCTTCAGAATGGTGTTTCATGCCGAATAAGATGAAGGCTGAACAAGCATAATGAACACAGCAGCAGACCCACGCCCGCATGCGATTGTGATCGGCTCAGGCTTTGGTGGCTTGGCTGCGTCGGTGCGGCTTGGTGCGCGCGGTTGGCGTGTCACGATCCTTGAAAAACTCGATGCGGCTGGTGGTCGCGCTTATGTCTTTCGGCAGGATGGCTTTACCTTCGATGCCGGCCCCACCATCATCACCGCGCCCTATTTGTTGGAGGAACTCTGGTCGCGCGCTGGCCGTAACCTTGCGCAGGATATTGATCTGCGCGCGATGGATCCCTTCTACCTGATCCGCTTCGATGATGGCGAAGTCATGCGTTGTTCGGCTGACCTTGAAGTCACGCGCGCCGAAGTCGCGCGCATCGCACCG
>JBIKWX010000359.1:0-2992 GCA_044356095.1 Roseomonas sp. | reverse complement strand
AGGTTTGGAAACAAGCCTGTTCTGGCCTGATGATATTGATGTCTTCGACGGCGATTTACCGCCCGAACCGGTCATGCCGCGAGAGCCGGAAGTGGCACCAAAGCCGCCGCCGATCGCCGCAGCACCGGCGCCGCCCCCGCCGCCACCCGCGCCAGTGCCGCGCGAAGATGTGGCGGTGAAGCCAGCAGAGCCAAGCCAATCGCGCACGCCATTGCTGGCCGGCATAGGGCTATTGCTGCTGGCCGTGATTGGCGGCGCTGCGTGGTGGTTCACCTCCACACCACAACCTGCGCCCATCGCAACACCTGCGCCGACGCCGCCCGCCGCGCCTGCGCCGCCGGCACCACCACCCGCACCGGTGACAGCGGAACGGCCTTGGCTTGAACGCAGCGATGGCATGAGCCTGCGTGATCTGGTGCAATCTGCCTCGGATGCAGCCGCGATCCATGCTGCTGCTCTCAGGCGTCAGGCAGCCGGGCGGCATGATGATGCGCTGGTGCTGTTTGAAGAAGCAGGCGAACGTGGCCATGCGCCGGCGCTAACCGCCGTGGCGCGCTTGTATGACCCGATTGGCTTTGTCGCCGGGCGCCCCTTCCGCGCGCCTGACCCGCGTGCGGCGGCGCGCTATTATCGCGATGCGGTCCAGAAGGGTGATGCGGCGGCAGCGGCACCACGTGCCGCACTCAAGACCTGGCTGGAAGAACAGGCGCGTGCGGGCAATGGCACGGCGGAAAGCGCGCTCAAGGAATTCTGGCAATGATGTTGCGCCGTGCAGCTTTGGTGCTGGTGCTTGGCCTGTTCTGCATCGGGCCCGTGGTGGAAGCCAGCGCGCAGCAAGCGGCGCGGCAACCGCTGCTGATGGAAGGGCGCAGCGCGTTATTCCAGCGCGTGATCCTGCGCCCCGGCGCGCGGCTTGCGGAAGGGCCGGATGCAAACGCGCCTGCGCAGCCAACGCCAGGCTTTGGCGTGTTCTACGTCTATGCACGCCAGGGCAGCGGTGCGGATGCCTGGCTTGAAATTGGCGCAGCGCAGGATGGCCGCACGCAGGGTTGGGTGCGCGCGGAACGCACGATTGATTGGAAGCAGACCATGGTGCTGGCTTTCAACAATCCCGCAGGGCGCGAACGCGCCATGTTCTTCCGCGAAGCCGAAACACCGCGCGCGCTGTGGCTGAATACGCGCGGCGGTGCGGCGGAAGCCACGCGGCTGCGCGAAGCGGCCCGCGCCAATACCGAAGGCCCGGTGATTGCGCTGGAGCCTGAGAATTTCATCGATATCACGCGGCAATTCTATCTGCTGCCGATCATCTCGGCCCAGCGCGTGGAAAATGAGGCGGCGCAGGAAGCGCGTCTGTTGGAGGTGATTTCAGCCCCCGCTCAAGCCGTACCACCAACGCCCGCTGATCCGGATGCGCTCCGCAATTATCGCGGTGCGGTAGTTTTCGTGGTGGATACCACCATCAGCATGGGGCCTTACATTGAACGCACGCGGGAAGCGCTGAAGCGCGTTGTGGATCGCATTCGTGACACCGCGGTGCGGGATAATTTCCGCTTCGGCATGGTGGCGTTTCGTGACCATATGGGCGGCAATCCCAGGCTTGAATATGTAACGCGCATGGTGTCCCTGCCTGATCTGGCCGAGGCTTCGGATGCGATCCTGCCGCGCCTGTCCCAATTGGCCGAAGCGCGCGAAAGCAATGAAGGCTTTGATGAGGATTCTCTCGCTGGCATCAAGCTCGCCTTGGATGAGGTGCCCTGGCAGCAATATGGTGGGCGCTTTGTCATTCTGATCACGGATGCCGGCGCGCGCGATGCGAAAGACCCGCGCGGGCAGACGCAAATGGGTCCGGAAGAAATGCGCCAATTGGCGCAGTCAGAAGCAAAGCAGGTTGCGATCTACGCCATCCATCTGAAGACCCCGGAAGGGCGCAACAACCACGCGCGGGCTGAACGGCAATACCGTGAACTGACGCGCTTTGGCGCAGCGGGGGAGCTTTATTACCCGATCAATGAAGGCAACCTGAACCAATTCGGCCAGACCGTGGATGGGCTGACAGATGCGCTATTGGCGCAAGTGGCTGCCGCTGTCGGGCGGCCCATCGCCGGCATCCGCGCGCCGCAGAGCGCGGCGGAACGGCGCCTTTCGGAACAGGCGGAAATCGTTGGCACCGCCATGCGGCTTTCCTATCTGGGGCGTGAGCGGCAACAAACCGCGCCTGATGTGGTACGGAGTTTCGTGCTGGATCAGGAATTGAACCCAGCCGATCCGCGCCCTGAAAAGCGGCCCTTGGATGTGCGTGTGCTGCTCACGCGCAATCAGCTTTCCGATCTGGCAACGACCTTGCGCAACATCATCCAAGCACAGGCGGCAGCGCGGCTTTCACCGGAAAGCTTCTTTGAACGCGTGCGCGCTGCCGCCGCCGTGACCGCGCGTGACCCGCGCCGCATGGCGGAATTTCAGCGTCTTGGCGGGGCTTTTGGCGAATTCCTGCAAGACCTGCCCTATCAAAGCCAGATCATGGAATTCACGCAGGAAGAATGGAACAGCATGGGCGCTGGGCGGCGCACTGAGATCGTCAATGCTTTGGAAGCGAAGCTGCGCCTTTTTGAGGAATTCAATCGCCAGCCGTCACTTTGGGTAAGCTTCGATGGCGGGCGCAATCCTGGTGAGGCGATGTATCCCGTGCCGCTGGATGCGCTGCCCTGAGGGCATGCATGAACCAAAACGCGCCGACCTTGTTGTTGCAAGATGTGGTTATCCGCCATCAGGCGCCGGGCGGCGCGCCTGGTTTTGAGTTGGTGGTCGAAGCCTTTTCCATCGCGCGTGGTGAGGCTTTGGCGCTGGTGGGGCCTTCCGGTTCCGGCAAATCCACCTTGCTCGATCTGCTGGCCTTGGCGCGGCGCCCCGCAAGTGCCGCGCAATTCCTGCTGACACCGCGCGATGGCAAGGCAATTGACCTGGCCACCCTTTGGCGCGCCCGCAATGAAAATCG
>JBIKWX010000107.1:0-10700 GCA_044356095.1 Roseomonas sp. | reverse complement strand
CCGGGAAGGGGAGCCGCGCGAGGAATTACTTTCCTTCATTGAAGAAGACCCGCGCATTTCAATCCTGGTGCTGGCCATGGCAACCGGCAGTGGCGGGCCTGGTCCGTTGATTTCCGCGCTGACGGGCCGGCATGCTTCGCGGCTGAAAATTCCGATGGCGCTGGTGCCGGGCGGGATGACGGAACAGGAATTGGATCGGGTGACGTAACGCGGGCGTCGAGCGCCCGACCCCAATCACTTCAATCTTCCGCCGGATTATTCTGGATCGGGTGCGTGATCCTGAGCGCCCCCAGGGCAAGCTCAACAAGCCGCTCAGGCGGTTGGGCAAACATGCATTCGGGCTGCGTCATACTGCGCGGGCAGCGATCCATCCAACTTTCCTCAATCCACCAGCAGCCGCCGCAACGCAGCGGATCAAGATTGATGTTGCCGGGATACCCAAAATAATCGGATGGAGTCGGGCCGAAGACGACAAGACTGCGGCGGCCATAACAGGCGGCGAGATGAACAAGCCCCCCCTCATTATCGAGGTGCAGCGCTGTGGCGCGCAGCAGCGCAGCTGCCTCGGCAAGGCTCGTCCGGCCAATCAGATTGAGGTCAACACCTGCTATCGCCTCGCTTGTCGTGGTGCCCAATTGCACGATCAGCATCTCTGGGCGGGTGGCCTTCAGCCCTGGCACGACAGCGTCAAAATGCGGATAGCATTTCGTCGCGCGCCTCTCAGGAACAATGAAATTCGGGTCAAAGCCATTATGGACGGTAATGAACTCGCGCCCCGCCAGCCCAAAGCGCCGCAGCGCTTCCTCATCTGCCTCGATTCCAAGGTTTTCGCCGCCATAGTCTATGCCCAGCATCCAATGCAGGAAATCCTGGCGGCTTTTCCCCGCATACACCGCCTTGCGCGCCAAGCCATTATCAAGGCGCGGGTGATGCAGTATGTAAGGTTCCAGGCTGGCTTGGCGCGAAAGCCGCCTCAGCCGGCGAACAGCCTGAAGCATGCGCGGCGCCTGCCGCAGCCTATCCCACGCGATGGTTTCCGGCGCGACGGAGGCAGTCTGGTTGATCAGCAGATGCAGATCGTAGTTGCGCGTTGAGAACCTCTCCAGCGTATCGGGATAGGCCCTGCCAAAACCGGGCACCGCCGCGAAGACCCATTGTGCCACATTGGGTGAGGCAGCGAAAACATCGAATGCAAAGGCTTCTGCTTCCTGCGCAAGGTCACGCAGGCAGCGGGCGATGATGATCAGGTCGCCAAGGCCGCCAGCAGCCGTGACAGCGATGACAAGCCGACCCTGGTTCCGATGCGCGCTGAGACGCCGACGTTCCGCCGCAAGGCGCCAAGGCAATGAGGAGCCTTGCAATGCCCAAGCATGGTGCGCCAGCAGAGAGGCTTTCGCGCGGAAAGCATGACACAAATAGGAAATCGGTGCCCGAAGCGATCCGGTTTCAAGGTAAATGGCCTGCGTCCGGCGTGCGAGCCGCTTCAGTCGCCCTTTCATGAGGCGTGTAGGGGGCTGGGCTTCTTGGACCAATACATGGAAGCCACGCCCCTACCAGGAAGCAAGAAATCGTGTAGGAGAATCAAGCGTGAAGGCCCCCTTCTGTCACGGCCCCGGTATCTCGGCGGCCAGCACCTGCCCCGATTGGCTCTCCGTAATCAGCAGCGTCACGCCATCGGGCGCGAAGCAGCAATTGGTCGGCATGCGCCCGAAAGGCCGGCAATCCAGCGCGAAAAGCGGCACGCCATGCTGATCCACGCCCCAGACCATGCCATGGCCGGGATTGGCGATAAAAAGCCGATCATGCACATCAACCGCCATGCCATCCGGCCCCGATGTGCCAGCCGGGGTGCGGAAGAACAGATTGGCCTTGCCCACAATGGCGTCCGCGCGAAGGGCGAAGCGCCAGACCTCACAGGAACGGGTCATCGCCACATAGCAATGTGTGCCGGCCTTGTTCAGCGCAATGCCATTGGGGCTCGGGCCGTTTGAGATCAGCCGATCAAGCCGCCCATCAGCGGCAAGCCGATACACCCGCCCGCGCGGGTCCTGCAGCCCGGTCTGGCCTTGGTCGGTGAAGAAAATCGCGCCTTGCGGGCCAAGGGTCACATCATTCAGGCCAAGAAACCCCTCACTGCCCACGGTTTCCAGCAAGGGCGCTATGGAACCGCGCGCGGGATCGAGCGTCAGCAGGCCATGACGATAATCCGCGATCAGCAGCGCGTCATCGGCGCCAAGGGCCAGGCCATTCGGCCAGCCCTCATATTCCGCCAGCACGTCCCAAGTCTCACCAGGGCCGACCAACAGGATGCGGCCATTGGGGATATCGGTGACCAGGAAGCGCCCCGCGCGATCAAAGCAGGGGCCTTCCAGGAAACTGTCAATCGGCGCGCCGGCGCGATTGGCATCGGCCCAGGCGGTACGGCGCAGATTCCGCAAGCAATCCGGCAGGCGGGCGAAGGGGCGGAGCGGAAGCTCCTTGGGCGATGGGAACCACATGGGCTAAGCCTACACGCCTACCCCCACCCCGGATCAAATCCTGGTCTGCCCCGCATCCTGCTGCGGATTTTGATGGATATGCTTCAGCCGCCAGCCAAGGGTGACCATGATCGCCCCCATGACAATCGCCTCCAGCGCCACCATCCAGATCACGGCGAGCAAGCCCGGCCCGGGGCGCAGCAGCATCCAGGCGCCGATCACGATATTCACTGCCCCCAGCAGGCCGAGCAGCACCGAGGATAGCCGGAAGGCCAGCATCAGCCGCGCCCCGCCCGAGAGCAGGAACCAGGCAGCGGTCACAATCAGCAGGCCAATGGCGGAAACCCCCGGTGCAAACAGGATCACCGCTGCGGCAACCAGGGAAATGATGCCGTCAATCCAAAGCCAGGTTCGGCTGCGTTCACCCGTTGGGTGGCCGCCCTTAACTGCCTGATAGATCGAACCAATGCCATCAATCGCCATCCAGGCGCCCAGAAAGGCCAGGATGAAGGCCAGCCCGAGTCCTGGGAAAAGGAAGACCAGGATACCGAAAATGATCGCGGCCACGCCGCGCAGCATAAAAATCCACCAGCTTCCCGCCGCCTGGCGCACAACCTGCATCCCAAACCGGCCGGTCAACAGCATGGATTCGGGCGGTGGTGGCGTCACATTTCCAGACATAAGATTTTGCCTTCCTTTTTTGTTACTTCAGTTTGACAGGATGGCGGCGCCTGAGCAATCGCGCCGCCCCCAACAAATCTTGGCGCGCCATGCCTTTCCCTCTTTCCATCCCGCCCCCACCTGTTGAATGATACCCAGGAACGCGAAACAGGGAGTACCTCGCCATGGCAAAATTCGGCCTCAGCCAATCCATTCGTCGTGTCGAAGACCCAAGGCTGCTGAAAGGCGATGGGCAATATACCGCCGATATCAGCCTGTCGGGCGAAGCCCAGGGCGTGGTGCTGCGCAGCCCCCATGCCCATGCAGCGATCAAGAGCATCTCCACCGCCGCCGCCAAATCCATGCCGGGGGTGCTTGGCGTTTATACCGCAGCCGATCTGGCCGCCGAGGGGCTTGGCCCGCTGCCTTGCCTGATCCCGCTCAAGAACAGCGATGGCTCGCCTCTATCCTCCACGCCGCGCCCGGTGCTGGCGGAAGGCACGGTGCGCCATGTGGGTGACCCGGTCGCCTTTGTTGTGGCCGAAAGCGCCAAGGCGGCGCGCGATGCCGCCGAGGCGATTGAGGTGGAATACGACATCCAGCCCTCCGCCACCGATCTTGCCAGCGCGACCAAGCCAGGCCAGCCACAAATCTGGCCGAGCGCGCCGAATAATACCTGTTTTGATTGGCATGTCGGCGACAAGGACAAGACCGATGCGCTTTTCGCTAAGGCCGCCCATGTCACGCGCCTGACGGTCGTGAATAACCGCGTGGTGGTCGCCAGCATGGAAGCCCGCGCGGCGGTGGCGGATTATGATGCCGGCAGCAACAAATGGACTTTGCATACCAATACCCAGGGGTCTTGGCTGGTGCGGAAGCTTCTGGCGGGCAGCGTCTTCAACCTGCCGGAAGATCATTTCCGTGTGGTGACGCCCGATGTTGGCGGCGGCTTCGGCATGAAGCTGTTTCTGTATGCCGAACATGTGCTGACCTGCTTCGCCGCCCGCAAGTTGAGGCGCCCGGTGAAATGGACGTCCGAGCGTACGGAAGCCTTTCAATCCGACACACATGGGCGTGACAATATCACTGCCGGTGAATTGGCGCTGGATAAGGATGGCAAGTTCCTTGCGCTGCGCACGAAGAATTGGGCGAATATGGGCGCCTATTTGAACACTTTCGCGCCCTTCATCCCGACCGGTGCGGGCACCAAGGTGCTGGCGAGTGTTTATGATTTCGGCGCCATCTACGCCAATGTTGTCGGCGTCATCACCAATACCGTGCCGGTTGATGCCTATCGCGGTGCCGGCCGGCCAGAGAGCAATTATCTGGTGGAGCGCCTGATTGACACCGCCGCGCAGGAAATGGGCCTGGATCGTGTGGCGATCCGCAAGCGCAACATGGTGCCGTCATCGGCCATGCCCTACGTCTCGGCCATGGGGCAGCGCTATGATTCGGGCGAATTTGCGAAGCTCATGGATACCGCGCTTGAACGCCTGAACTGGTCCGGCTTTGCAGCGCGGCGGGCGGAGAGCCAACGGCGCGGCAAAAGGCGCGGTATTGGCTTTGCCTATTACCTGGAAGCAACCGGCGGCGATGCCACGGAAAACGCCGCGGTGCGTTTTGCCGATGATGGATATGTTGATGTATATGTCGGCACGCAAAGCACCGGCCAGGGGCATGAAACGGCCTATGCCATGCTGACCAGCCATGAGCTTGGCATTCCGATTGAAAAAATCCGTGTGAAGCAGGGCGATTCCGAAAGCCTGCCCTCGGGCGGTGGCACGGGCGGCGCGCGCAGCCTTTATTCCGAAGGGCAAGCCATTCTGGTAACGGCGGCTTCCGTGGTGGAGAAAGGCAAGAAGGCAGCGTCCGAGCATTTGGAAGCCGCAGTCGCCGATATTGAATTCACCACGGCCAATGGTCGCTTTGGTGTGGTGGGCACCGATAAGGGCATCGGCATTCTGGAATTGGCGGCAGCCCAGAAGGCGCGCGCAGCCAAGGGCCAGGAAGTCACGCTTTTGGATGCGCTGGAAGTGGCGCAGATCAAATCCCACACCTTCCCCAATGGCTGCCACGCTGCCGAGGTTGAGGTGGACCCTGATACCGGCATCATCAAGGTTGCGAATTATATCGTGATTGATGATGTGGGCCATGCGTTGAACCCGCTGATTGTGCGCGGCCAGGTGCATGGTGGGGTGGCGCAGGGCATTGGCCAGGCCATGCTGGAACGCACGGCCTTTGATGCGGAAAGTGGCCAATTGCTCTCGGCTTCTTTCATGGATTATGCGCTGCCGCGTGCCGATGATCTGCCGAATATTGATGTGGATTTCATCGAAGTGCCGTGTGAGACCAATCCGCTTGGCGTGAAGGGTGCCGGTGAAGCGGGTGCGGTCGGCAGCCCGCCGGCGCTGATCAATGCGGTGGTGGATGCGCTTGCCGGCGATGGCGTGAAGCATATTGATATGCCGGCCACGCCTGAGAGCGTGTGGAAGGCCTTGGCGACTTCCAAGGCTGCCTGAGACATAACGCGCGAGGGGTTTTCCCTCGCGCCGTTGCTTACGCCGGCTTCAAATGTTCCAAAAGGCGCGGCATCAGCTCAACTAAATTGCAGGGGCGGTGCCGCGAATCCAATTGGAAACGCAGGATCTCATCCCAGCCATCCTTGCAGGCGCCGGTTGAACCAGGCAGCGCGAAAAGATAGGTGCCGCCTGCAACGCCACCCATGGCGCGCGATTGGATGGTCGAGGTGCCGATCTTCTGAAAGCTGATCCAGCGGAACAATTCGCCGAAGCCTTCGATTTCCTTCTCAAGCACGCGCTTGAAGGCTTCCGGCGTCACATCCCGCCCCGTGATACCGGTGCCACCAGTGGTGATCACGCAATCCACGGCAGGGTCGGCAATCCAGCGCCGCAGCACGGCTTCAATCGCGTCCGGATCATCCTTCACAATCTCCCGCGCCACGCAATGATGCCGCGCGGCTTCGATCCTGTCCTGCAGGGTCTGTCCGGAACGGTCGGTCGCCATGTCGCGCGTATCGCTCACGGTCAGCACGGCGGTATTCACGGGCACGAATTTCAGGCTTTCATCAATCGGCATGGCGGCGTCTTTCCTGTGCTGGCATTCTTATCCGCGACGGGCATCAGATCGGACCAAGGCGCGGGCAGGGCAAAGGCGCTTCCTGCCCGTCGTCTTGATAGATTTAGCTTCCTGCCGAGCGCGCTTCAAGCCGCGGCAGCAGCAGATGGGGGACACTCCGCACAGGTCTTGCACGTCGCAGCCGAGTAGTTTTGCTTCGTCATCCCAGAAGTGATCCGCTATCTTGCAGGCTGAATGACAGGATTTGGCCCCGGCCGGGAATGATCCTGCAACGCCAAAGGACCAGGCCAATGAGCGAATTCGCCGCCGAGCTGGAAGAACGTCTGATCCGCTACGTCGCCATTGACACGCAAAGCGATGAGAAATCCACGACTTCCCCGAGCACCCAATGCCAATTCGATCTGCTGAATCTATTGATCGAAGAACTTAAGGCGATCGGCGCAAGCGATGTGCGGATGACCGATTACGGCGTGGTCCTTGGCACCATTCCTGCCACTGCGCCAGGTGATTTGCCCGTCATGGCCTGGCTTGCGCATGTGGATACCGCGCCGGCCTATGCCGCGCAGGGCGTGAAGCCCGTGGTGCATCGCCGATATGATGGCGGGAAGATCAGCTTTGCCGATGCGCCCGAACTTGTCCTTTCGCCCGAACAATCGCCCTATCTCGCAGAACGCATTGGCGATGACATCATCACGGCGCGCGGCACCACGCTTCTGGGCGCGGATGACAAGGCGGGCATTGCTATCATCATGACTGCGGCGCGCCACCTGCTGGCAAACCCATCCATCCCCCATGGGCCAATCCGCATTGCCTTCACGCCTGATGAGGAAATCGGCCGCGGCGTGGACGCAAGGCTGCCCGCCGATCTTGGTGCGGCTTTCGCCTATACCCTCGATGGGGCAGAGCGCGGTGAGATTGTCTATGAGACATTTTCTGCCGATGCGGCGCTTGTCAAAATCACTGGTGTTTCGATCCATCCCGGCCAAGCCAAGGACAAGCTGGTGAATGCGTTGCATCTTGCTGCCAAGATCATCAATACGCTGCCGCATGTCACGCTGACGCCGGAAACCACCGAAGGCCGGCAAGGCTTCATCCATCTTTATGAAATGAAGGGCACGGCAGCCGCGGCAGAGCTGAAATTCATCCTGCGGGATTTTGAGCGTGACGGCCTGGCTGCGCAGGGTGCCTTGATGCGTGAGGTATGCGAAGCCATCCAGAAAACCGAACCGCGTGCGCGGATTGACTGCACAATCACGGAACAATACCGCAATATGCGCTATTGGCTTGAGGAAGACATGACGCCGGTTGAACTCGCGCGTGAGGCTTGTGGCGTTGCTGGTGTGGAACATTTCTCGGTGCCCATCCGTGGCGGTACCGATGGGTCTCGGTTGACGGAAAAGGGCGTGCCGACGCCGAATATTTTCACCGGCATGGCGAAGATCCATGGGCCTTTGGAATGGGTCAGCGTTCAGGACATGGTGATGGCAACCAAGGTCTGTGTCGCGCTCGCTGGTTTAACGGCGAGGAAAGGCAAGAAGTGACACCGCAGCAGCTACAGCAGCTTCCACCATCTTCCCGATTTCTGCGCGGCCTGATGGCCCTGCCGAAAAGGCCCGCTTGCAGGGCGCGGTAAGTCGCGTGACACTCACCTGGATTGCATCCAGGGAAACGCCCCATGAATTGGCAACCGGAACTTGAGGAGCTGAAGCGCCGCCAAGCTATGGCGCAAGCCATGGGCGGGCCGGATAAGGTGAAGCGCCAGCATGATGGCGGGCGGCTGACGGTGCGCGAACGCGTGCTCAAGCTGGTGGACAAGGATACATTCCACGAAGTCGGCGCCATTGCCGGGCGCGGCGACTATGATGCCAAGGGCGATCTGGTGACGCTGACCCCTTCCAATTGCGTCATGGGCCGGGCCGAGATTGAAGGCCGCCCCGTGGTGGTGGTGGGTGATGATTTCACGGTGCGCGGTGGCAGCGCCGATGCGACCATTCGCGAAAAACCCATCATGGCGGAACGCATGGCCGCTGAATTGCGCTTGCCGATCATTCGCCTGATTGAAGGCTCGGGCGGCGGCGGTTCGGTGAAAACCATTGAAACCACGGGCCGCGCCAATCTGCCGGGCGGCGTTGGCGGCACGCAGCTTTATCACCTCACCACACAAAATCTTGGCCTGGTGCCGGTGGTGACCCTCGGTCTTGGATCGGTCGCCGGGCTTGGCGCGGCGCGGCTCGCGGCGGCGCATTATTCGGTGATGACGAAATCATCCGCCATGTTCGTGGCCGGCCCGCCGGTGGTCGCGCGCTTGGGCGAAAGCCTGGAAAAGCGCGACCTGGGCGGTTGGGAGATTCAGTGCAAGGCCGGCGCGGTGGATGATGCGGTGGAGACAGAAGAGGAAGCCTTCGCCGCCGCGCGGCGCTTCCTGTCCTACCTGCCGCAATCAGTGTTTGAGGTCTCGACCCGCTTGCGGTCACGCGATGATCCGGGGCGGCGCGACGCCAAGTTGATCAGCGCGATCCCGCGTGACCCACGCCAGGCCTATAAGATGCGCCCGATTGTCGAAACACTGTTCGACAAGGGCAGTTTTTTCGAAATGGGCCGCTGGTTCGGCCGACCGATCATTACCGGCCTCGCGCGCTTGGATGGCTTGCCGGTCGCGGTGATGGCGTCCGATCCCGTATTCTCCGGCGGGTCATGGACGGCGGATGCCTGCGCCAAGATCATCCGCTTTGTGGATATGGCGGAAACCTTCCATTTGCCGGTGGTGTATCTGATGGATTGTCCCGGCTTTGCCGTGGGGCTTGATGCCGAGAAAACCGCCACCATCCGCTGGGGGGTGCGCGCCATGGCCGCCGTCAATCAATGCCGCGCGCCCTGGTGCACCGTTATTCTGCGCAATGCCTTTGGTGTCGCCGGTGTCGTGCATCAACCAGCCGGGCGCTATTCCATCCGCTATGCTTGGCCATCCGGGCGCTGGGGATCGCTGCCTTTGGAAGGCGGGATCGAGGCTGCCTATGCCGCTGAGGTGAATGCGGCGACAGATCGTGAAGCGAAAATCGCCGAAATAGATGAGCGTTTGCAGAAGCTGCGTTCCCCCTTCCGCACCGCCGAGGCCTTTTGGGTGGAGGAAATCATTGACCCGCGCGAAACCCGCCCGCTGCTCTGTGATTTCGCGCGCATTGCGGAACCCTTGCGCGGCACGGGCCTCGCCGCACTCACCATGCGGCCCTGATCAGTCTTCGACGACGAGGTCCTTATAGGCATGCCAGGTGGCATGCCCGATCAGCGGCACCACAAGCGCGAGGCCAAGGAAGAACGGCACCATCGCGAAGGCGGTGAAGACCACAATCAGCCCCGCCCAGAAGATCATCGCGCCCGGATTCGTCACGACCGCGCGCATGGAAAGCGCAATCGCTTCCATGGCCGAGACATCGCGGTCCACCAGCATGGGGATGGATATCGCTGAGATCGCAAAAGCTGTCGCTGCCAGAATCGCGCCCGCGCCAGTGCCGACAATCAAAAACGGCAGCAGCATGTCTGAACGCAACATGGCGAAGGGCAGATCCTCAAGGCTTGGCGTGAAATTAATGCCGAACATCAGCATGAAAATCAGCGCCGCCACGCGCACCCAAAACAAATGCAGGATCACCAGAACAACGCCAAGAAACGCAAGCTGCTGGCCATTGCGCGTAAAGCCGGCAAGGCAGGCGCTGAAGGTCACAGGTTTGCCCTCCGCGCGAAGCTTGCTTGCCTCATAAAGCCCAGTCGCGAGCAAGGGTGCCACCATGAAAAACCCCGCCGAGGCCGGCAGGATCACCCAGCCAGAACGCACGCCAAGCAGGATCATGATCAGCAACCAGCCCGCAGCGGCCAAGGCGCCGCCGTAAAAGAAGCCGATCCGCGGATTGACCATCAGATCCTGCCAGCCGGCATTCAGCCAGACCCAGGGGCGATCAGGCGATACCTTCCGAATGGTCAGCCGGCGCGGCGCAAGTGCTGCTTCGCTTGGCATGAAACTTCCTCCGCTTGCCCGCGGGCGCGAGGCCCAGGTGATTGGAGTTACAATCTAACCGCAACCACCTTGGGCAAATTGATCAGGATCAAGGACGCGCCGTGCGGTCCGTTCTTTCCTGAGCGCCGACGCGGCCCCTTTCGAGTCCCGCGTCTTGAGGGAGACTGAATATGGCCGCCATTGCCGCTTCGGCGCGAAGCGCGCCCGGTGATCAGCCCATCATGGTGGAAGGCCCGATCCGCGCCTTCGCCATCGCCACCGCCTTTTGGGGGGTGGTGGGATTCCTGGTGGGTGTTGTCATTGCGCTGCAGCTCGCTTTTCCATTGCTCAATCTTGATCTGGAATGGACCAGCTTCGGGCGGCTGCGCCCGGTGCATACCAGCGCGGTGATTTTCGCCTTTGGCGGAAATGCGCTGTTCTGCACCAGCCTTTTTGTCGTGCAGCGCACCTGCCGC
>JBIKWX010000106.1:0-10763 GCA_044356095.1 Roseomonas sp. | reverse complement strand
CGCCTTGACCGCCAAATGCCACCCCAACAACAGCAGAAGCGGCACCACCAGCGCGAGCATAAACCCCTTGAGCCGCGGCCCGATAACGCCCCCGCGCCGCGACTTCTTGCCTTCCGCCGTGTCCTCGGCGGCTACACTCGCGCTCATCAATCAAACCCTCAGGACATTGCGACTTCGTTGGAAAAGCGCGGGTTGAGGAATTTGTCGAAATTCGGCAGCGCACGGATCTGGCGCATTTCCAGCATTTGCTGGGCATAAGCGCGGGATTGCGTCATCACCGTATCGTCAAGCTTCCAGGTATATTCGACATTATTCTCGGCGAGCGCACGGTCCACGGCGGCGCGCGGCGCGCCCAGAATTCGCACGGTCGCCTCCGCCACCTCGGCTTTATTGGCCATCATGTGTTCGCTGGCGCGGCGATGAATGCCGAGCATAGTCCTGACCAGGGCAGGGTCTTGCGCGATCACCGCCTCGGATGTGGCAAAGATCATATTGAGGCCACCCATGGCTGTGCCATAGGGGAATTCCACCAATTGCCCGACGCCCGAGGAAAGCGACAGCCCCGGCGCGGGTTCCGCGCCCACATAGGCATCAATATCGCCGCGGGAGAGCATGGCGTGCATTTCACCAAAGGGCACGCGCACGCTGGTGATATCGCGCACCGTCATGCCGTTCTGGCGGAGGCGCTCCAGGATGAACACTTCCTGCGTCGAGCCTGGCCAAATGCCAACGCGCTTGCCGCGCAGCCCGGCAATATTGCTGATTCCCGAACCGGCCTTGGAAATCACGCCCATGCCGCGATTGCAGAAGGCGCCCACCACCACAACGGGTTCACCCGCCGCAGCGCCAAGCGTCGCAGCCGCAATACCAAATCCGCCGAAATCAACGCTGCGCGTCACCACCGCATTCTTGCCATCGGTCGGGCTGTCAAAGGTGATGATTTCAATCGTGAGACCCGCCGGCGCGAAGCGCTGATAGAAATGCGGTGTCATGGAATGGATCAGCCGGAGCGATCCCATCTTCACCGTGCGCGCAGCCTGTGCGCGCGCAATGGAAGGGGCAGCGAGGGGGGCAAGCGCGATGGCCCCCAAAAGATGACGACGTTGCATCATGAATTCTCCTTTTGTTGAAGCCTCAAGCGGGGGTTGCGATGCTGGCCATAAAGGCGCGCCAGCCACCAAAACGGGTAATGTCTTCCGCGCCCTGCAAGCCTTCCGGTTCCACCAGAAAACCCTTTGGCCGCGAGCCATCGGCCAAAAGCAGCGTGCCAATGCCAAGCGGCGCGGGAATGCGCGACACAAAGCGGCCAAAGCCTTCATCGGGCAGGGCCCAAACCTCGGTCGCCATCGCGGCACCGGTGCCGGGTGCCACACGCAGCAAGCCAGGCCGCCGCGGTGGGCCGCCTGCAAGGGCGTAAAGCCGATAACAAGGCTCGGTCAGCACGGCGCGACGCAGCACACCACCTTCAGTGACCAATTCATGATTGAGCGGCAGGCCCGAAAGATGCGCGCCAACAACAACAATTTCGATCATGCGGCGCGGGCCTTCTCTGCTGCTGCCTGACGGCGTGTGAATTCCTGCGCGAGCGCCATCAGCGCCGCATCGCTGCCGCGCGGGCCGATCAGCGTAATGCCGGCGGGCAGCCCATCCGGGCGCTTCGGCCCCGGCACCGCCAAGGCTGTAAGGTCAAGCAGATTGACGAAATTCGTATAAACCCCAAGCCGCGCATTGGGCGCGAAGGGGTCTGCCGCCAGCGCTGCCAAGGTCGGGAAACAGGGGACCGAGGGAACCACCAGCACCTCATGCGCCGCGAAGAAATCCTCGGCGACACGGCGATATTCGGCGAGCTTATACATGCCGCGAAACGCATCCACGGCGCTGAAACCACTCGCGCCATCAATGATTTTTTGCGTCACGGGATGCAGCGCACCAGGATGTGCGCGCGCGAAATCACCAAAGGCCGCTGCGCGTTCCGCAACCCAGGGGCCTTCATACAAAAGCTTGGCGGCATCAAGCATTTCGGTAATCGCGGCTTCTATGGCCGAAGGCAGCAAGGCCAACGCCGCCGTCCAGGCCGCGCGCCCGGCGGCATCATCCAAATGCGTATCCGCCGCGCGCGGCACCGCGATGCGCTGAGGCACAGCACTTGGTTCGCACCAAGTCATCAACCGGCTGAAGGGATCAGCGCGATCCTCACCGGCCAAGGCAGCAAAGCCAGCCCAGGCATCTTCAAGACACGTGGCGAAGACCGAAACGCAATCCAGGCTCCGACACGCCGGTACCACGCCGCGTGTTGAAATTGCGCCGACGCTCGGCTTCAGCCCGACAATCCCATTCAGCGCCGCCGGTACGCGCCCCGAACCCGCCGTATCGGTGCCGAGTGACAGCGTCACGATCCCCCGCGCCACTGCGACTGCCGATCCAGACGAAGACCCGCCCGGCACGTGATCGGGCGACACGGCATTGCGCGGCACAGGATAAGGTGTGCGCACGCCAACCAATCCGGTCGCGAATTGGTCCAGATTGGTCTTGCCCAGAATAAGCGCCCCTGCGGCGCGGAGCCGACGCACCGCTTCCGCATCCTCGGCTGGGATATGGCTGAAAGCCGGGCAAGCGGCGGTCATGGGCCGGCCCGCGACAGCAATGTTATCCTTCACCGCCACCGGCAGGCCCCAAAGCGGATAGGCCACGGGGTCAAAGCCGGGCAGGGCGCTGATCGCAGCGGCCATGGCCTCGGGCGGCGTTACATCCAGGAAAATCCCGGGATCATTGGCGGCTTCCAGCCGGCGCAAAGCCTCAGCCATCACAGCCTGAGGGGTTACCCCAGCATGATAGGCGGCATGCAGCGTCGCCTTTTGGAAGGGAAGAATGGTCAAATCCATAACATCGCTTCCGCAAACCGCGTGCCGCCCGAAAAGCCGGCTGAGCCCGCCAATTGTATACAGTTTTGCATACAAATTGGGCGGCACACCAGGCATTTGCCCAAGGGCGCGGCGGGTTTCAAAACCGCGCCTCTCGCCCTGCCATCACGCCCAGGCTGCCCTCGGTGGCCGCCAAATGGGCGCGCATCGCCGCCGCCGCCGCCGCGCCATCGCCTGCGCAGATCGCCGCGATGATGGCGCCGTGTTCCGCATGGGAAGCCGCCAACCGATCCTTGCCGCCAAGCTGCGCGGCGCGAAACGGGGCCAGGCGGCGGCGCGTCACCTCAGCCAATTCGGCCAAATAGGCGTTGCCGGCACCCTGATACAGCGCCTCATGGAAAGCGACATTGGCCGCGCGATACCCCGCCACATCTTGCGCCAAAACCAGCCGCGCCATCGCCTCATGCCGCGCCTTCAATTTGGTTTTTTCCTTGCGCGCCAAGGCTTCTGCGCAAAGCCGGGCGCAGATCGCCTCAAGCTCTGCCATCACGGCGAACATCTC
The DNA here is from genome assembly GCA_044356095.1 of Roseomonas sp. Lineage (GTDB taxonomy): Bacteria > Pseudomonadota > Alphaproteobacteria > Acetobacterales > Acetobacteraceae > Neoroseomonas. Next base: position 7,340 of record JBIKWX010000106.1, on the reverse strand, counting down.
GGCCACGCGCCGCGGTTCGGGCCGTGCCACCACCGCACCCCGGCGCGGGCGCTGCTCGACCAAACCCGTGGCAACCAACAAGCGCAAGGCTTCGCGCACCGGAGTACGGGATGCGCCATGGGCAAGAGCGAGGCGTTCTTCCTCCAGCGTTGTGCCCGGTAGAATTTCGCCCCGCGTGATTGCCTCGGCCAGCGCAGCGGCGATGCCTTCCGCACGGGTTGGGCGGGTTTCAGGAGCGGCGGGCAGGGTGGCAAGATCAAGTGGCATCGGCGCTGGCGGTCCATGAGCAAAGGCGTTCTGACACAGTGTCTCAGCATGCCGCGTGCCGCGCCGACTGGCCGGGGCTTTTGCACCCTGGGCCTCAGCGTCTATGAAGCCATGGGAAAGGGGGCAAAGGGCGAGGCAGCATGAGGGGCATGGCAGCGGATACGCGGGTAATGACCACGCGTGGCGATAGGCTGGCCGCCAAGCTTGGCCCTGGCATGGTGCTGCTTGCCGTCACACCGGGCGTCGCGCCCTTCCAGCGCGTGCTGGGCATTCGGCAAATCCCCTATCGCGGGCCGATCTTTCGCGTATTGCCCGGCGTGCTTGGGACCATGGCGCCGAAGGAGGATTTGCTGCTGCTGCCCGATCAGGGGGTGGTATTTCAGGGCAAAGCCTATCGCGTCGGCGATTTAGCGGATGGCATCGCGATCAGGGCCGAAGAGGCGCCGCCTAATTTCACCGCCATTGAAATCCTGCTTGAAGCGCATGCCGCGATCCTGGTGCAGGGGGCGCAGCTTGAAGCCGGCCTGCCGCAGCCTGGGGCGACTGGTGGGCTTAAGCGCGTGGCACTTGATGACGCCATTGCCAGCCATTTGGCCATCGCCGCCGCCGAGATTGCGTTGGAAGACGCCGCGGCAGAGGGCCGTCCTGCCGGTCCTCTGCTGAAGCCCATCGGCTGAACCCAAGCGCGAAAACATCTGGGCCCTTTGCGCGTCATGGGCCACGCGCAAGCCGGCTTCGCGTGGGCGATAATGTCTGATAGCGTTCCGTCACTTACCGGGAGACACGAGCCTGGCCGCTTCGTTTCCGACGAATCGGCGGATCCAAGCAAAGGCAAATAAAGAAGGAGGAAGACAATCCATGATGCAGCGTAGAACAGCCCTCGGCCTCGCCCTTTCAGCCGGCCTGGCCCCCAACATCCTGCGTGCGCAGGGCGCCTGGCGCCCCACGCGACCCATCCGCCTGATCGTGGCCGCCGCGCCGGGCGGTTCCAATGACATTGTTGGCCGCATCCTGGCTGAGGCCGTGGGCCAGATCCTCGGCCAGCCGATGATTGTTGAAAACCGCGCTGGTGCCGGCAGCGTGATCGGGTCCGAAGCCGCGGCTCGCGCCCCGGCTGATGGCTATACGCTGCTCATCAATAGCTCGCTCGCCCCCGTGCCGGCCATGGTCTCGCGCATGCCCTACAACACACTGACGGATTTCGAAGGCATCGCGATTGTGGGCTTTTCGCCGCATCTTTTGGTGGTCAATCCCCGCGTGGAAGCGCGTACGGCGCAGGAATTCGTGGCGCTGCTCCGCGCCAATCCAGGGCGCTTCAACTATGCCTCGGCGGGGATTGGCAGCGGCCCGCATATCGGCGGGCTTTTGTTCATGAACCTGATGAATGTGCAGGTGGAGACCGTGCATTACCGGGGCGGTGGTCCGGGCGTTGCGGCGATGGTCTCGGGCGAGGCGCATTTTGGCACGCCGACCATGGCCTCATCCCTCGGGCAGGTGCGCGGCGGCAATCTGCGCGCCTTGGCGGTCTTGTCGGACCACCGCAGCCCGGCCTTGCCCGATCTGCCAAATGCGCCGGAGGCCGGCATGCCCGGCGTGGTGTTTGAGGAATTTTTCCCAGTGGTCGCACCCCGCGGCACACCGCCTGAGGCCGTGGCAACGCTTGGCGCCGCCTTCCGCCAGGCGGTCCAGCAAACCGCCACCCGCCTGAACGACACAGCCGGGGTCACGCCGCGCGCCGGTTTTGAAACCAATGCGCAAGTGATGGCCTTCGTGCGCGATGCCGTCGAGAAATACACGCGCATCCTGCGCGCTGCCGGCATTGACCCGGAATAAGCCGGATCCCTAGGCTCAAGGTTACAAGGCGGGCCTTCCCTGGCATAAGGCCCTGAAACCGGAGAAACACCATGACCGAAGCTGCAATCATCGGCTGGGCGCATAGCCCCTTTGGCAGGCTTGAAGGCGAACCCGATCTGGAAAGCCTGATCGCCCGCGTGGCCCGCGCCGCGATTGAGGATGCCGGGATTTCCCCCGCCGAAATTGATGCCGGCTTTGTCGGCATTTTTGGTGAGGGCTTCACGCCGCAGGGCTTCCCCGCCTCGCTCCTGCTGCAAAGCGTGCCGGAAATGCGCTTCCGCCCCATCACCCGCTACGAAAACGCCTGCGCCACCGGTAGTGCTGCCATCCATGGTGCGCGGGATTTCATTGCCGCCGGGCGCGGCCGCTTCGCGCTCGTGGTTGGGGCTGAGAAAATGACTGCGACCCCCGGCCCCAAGATTGGCGAGATCCTGCTGACTGCTTCCTATCGCAAGACGGAATCGGACATTGAAGGCGGCTTTGCCGGCGTATTCGGCCGCATTGCGGAAGCCTATTTCCAGCGCCATGGCGATCAATCCGATGCGCTCGCCATGATTGCGGCCAAGAACCACAAGAATGGCGTGGACAATCCCTGGGCGCAAATGCGCAAGGATTTCGGCTTCGATTTCTGCCGCAACGAAAGCGAGAAGAACCCCTATGTGGCGCGGCCCTTGAAGCGCACCGATTGCTCCCTGGTGTCTGATGGCGCAGCGGCTCTTGTGTTGGCCGACGCCGAGACGGCAAAAACCATGGGCAAATCCGTGCGCTTCCGCGCCGCGGTGCAGGTGAATGAGTACCTGCCCATCGCGGCCCGCGATATCATCCGCTTTGATGGCGCGCGCACTGCCTGGCAACGCGCCTATGAACAGGCCGGCGTTGGCGTGGGTGATCTTTCTTTTGTTGAGACGCATGATTGCTTCACCATCGCCGAGCTCATTGAATATGAAGCCATGGGGCTGGCGCCCGAAGGCAAGGGCGGCCGGGCCGCCTTGGAAGGCTGGACAGCGGCTGGCGGCAAGCTGCCGGTGAATCGCTCGGGCGGGCTGAAGGCCAAGGGCCATCCGATTGGCGCCACCGGTGTTTCGATGCATGTGCTGGCGGCGATGCAGCTTTGCGGTCAGGCAGGGGGGATGCAACTGCCGCGTGCAGATTTGGCCGGCGTCTTCAATATGGGCGGCGCGGCAGTGGCGAATTATGTCTCAATTTTGGAGCGTGCTGGCTGAAGCCAGTATTTTTGGCGCGATCCTGATGCTGAAAATCGTGGCACGCTTGATGCATGGTTAGTCATGTCTGGTAGCGGGATAGCCCGCTCCTGGCAGCTTAGCCTTCCTCAACCTTGCCTAAGGGCCACTCCAATGGAGTGGCCCTCTTTTTTTGCCAAAATCCTTTCGCATTTTGCAACGCATTTTCATTTTGCTGTGGACAAAACAAGAACTGCTACTTATACGCGAAATCGTGCAGCAGATAACACTCTCCACCCTTCCTTCACTTCCGTCGCTTATAGCGAACGAAGCCGCTTTGGCCTTGCTGGCCTTTCCTGAGGCGGAACCGTTCTGGAGTGAAGTGCATGAGACTGTGCTTGACCTGCCGCCCGAGCCCATGGGGCAAAGGCGATGGCATTCACGCCCCAAACGCCAGGCCCTGGGGTGGCTGAGCCTCATGGATAATCGCCTGACCTTTGACACCAGCTTGCAGATCGGCGCGCTTGGCCAGGGTGCGATTGGCCTGCTTGGCCTGGGCCGCGGTTCCGCCACGCGCTTCACCAGCCTTTCTGACCTGCTGGATAGCAGCCCGCGCTTGGAACCCAATGCCGCCGCCGCCCTGATGCAGGCTTGCGCCGCCGCCACCTGGAACCCCGTTGAGGATGAACGGGAAGTCGCGCTGGAAGGTGCGCCGGGACTTGGCTTTACCATTCGCCATGCCGGCAGCGGCACCTGGGCCCTGGCGATCCAGGGCAGAAACAACCTGCCCGGCGGCGGTGGCTTGGATACCGTCACGGGCCTCGCCGATTTCGCCATGTTCTCGGCCCGCGTCGCCACCGCCCTGGTCAGACCGGGGCGCCGCCCGGCCCGTATCGCTGTGCATGTGCTTGATCTTGATGGGCTTCGCCATGTGACCACCAATCTAGGTCATGCCGCGCAGGAGGAGTTGTTGCGCGCCGCTGCGCGGCGGCTTTCGGCGGCTGTTCGGGGCACGGATCTGGTCGCGCGCCTCGCCGGCGATGAATTTGCCATTCTGCAAGCCGATGTCTCCGCCGCTTCCCAGGCGGAAGCCATGGCCAAGCGCCTGACCCATCTGCTTGGCCACCCCTATCTGGTACTGGGCGAGACCGTGAGCGTGACGCCGCGGCTTGGCTTTGTGTTGGCGCCGGAAGATGGCAATGACGCGCCCCTTTTGCTGCGCTGTGCCGGTCTCGCCCGTTCAAGCCTTGAACATGATGGGCAGGCAATGCCGCGCTGGTGCCGCTTCAGTGCCGATATGGATGCCCGCGCCAAGGCACAGCGCAATGCCGAGGCGGCGCTGCGCAACGCCGTATGCGCCCAGCAGTTTGAACTGCATTATCAGCCCCTTATCTCCCTTCCTGCCGGTCGCCTGACAGGATTTGAGGCGCTGATCCGCTGGCGCCACCCCGAGGCCGGGTTGGTGCCACCGGGGGATTTCCTTCCGCTCGCAGAAAAACTCGGTCTGATGGGGCGCATTGGCGATTGGGTGATCCGGGAAGCCTGCCGCACGGCGGCGCGTTGGCCGAAATCCCTCTCCGTCGCGGTCAATATCGCCCCGGCACAATTCAAGGATGGGCGGCTTTTGGACACGCTGCGCACGGCGCTCAAGGAAACCGGGCTGGCCCCGCATCGGCTGGAATTGGAAGTGACCGAAACCGTGCTGCTGCCCGCCAGTGGTGATGCGCCGGCGCAATTGGCCGCCATCCGCGCGCTTGGCTGCCATATCGCCATGGATGATTTCGGCACCGGTTATTCATCGCTGACCCAATTGCGGTCTTTCCCCTTTGATCGGCTGAAGGTGGATCGGTCCTTCATCCGGGACTTGCCTGAAAGCGCGCAAAGCCTTGCCATCCTGCGTTCAGTCGTTGGGCTTGGGCGCAGCCTTGGCATTGCCGTGACGGCTGAGGGGGTGGAAACCCCGGATCAGATGCGGCTCTTGATCCTGGAAGGCTGCAATAGCGCCCAGGGCTATCTGATTGGCAAGCCCAAAGAGGCTGCGGCCTATGCGGCCCTGATCAGCAATCCGCCGGCAGAAGGGCTCGGCCTGGGCTGACCCGCTTTACGCCGGCAGCAGAATGGTGGCCGCCGCCTGAGCGGCAATGCCCTCGCCACGGCCAGTGAATCCAAGCCGTTCCGTGGTGGTGGCTTTGACCGAAACCGCCGCCACATCCAGCCCGGCCAGATCAGCGATGCGCGCGCGCATGGCGTCCGCATGCGGGGCGATTTTCGGCCTTTCGCAAATCAGTGTCACATCAACATGCACCAAGACGCCGCCGCGCGCCGCAACGCGGCCGGCCGCATGGCGCAGGAAGGCCGCGCTATCGGCATCCTTCCAATCCGCCTGGGATGGCGGGAACCAGCGCCCGATATCGCCTTCCGCCAGCGCGCCATAAATCGCGTCACACAGCGCATGCAGCCCAACATCCGCATCGGAATGTCCATCAAGACCAAGCTCATGCGGCACAGTGATGCCACAGAGGATCAAGGGCCGCCCGGCCACCAGGCGATGCACATCAAAGCCAGTGCCGGTGCGCGGCATCATGCGGGCCATCATTTCAGCTTCCACGCGGGCAAGATCCTCGGGCCAGGTGATTTTCACATTACGCTCACTGCCCGGCACAATGGCAACCATCTGGCCGAGCGCTTCCAGCAATGAAGCATCATCCGTCACCGCCCCGGTACGGGCCGCATGCGCCGCCGAGAGCGCCTGATAGCGAAAGGCCTGCGGCGTTTGGGCACGAAATAGCGCCTCACGCGGGACAGTCGCTTCAATGACGCCGCCCGCCACGCGCTTTAGCGTATCAGCCACCGGCTGGGCCGGGATGGCGCCGGGATGCTGTTCCAGGGCAGCGAGCAGGGCAGGGATGGTGCCCTTCGGAATGACGGGGCGCGCTGCATCATGCACCAGGACATGATCTGGCGCCTCCGCCGCGATGGCTGCCAAGCCGGCGCGCACGCTGTCTTCCCGAGTTGCACCGCCGGCCACGACGGGCAGGCAGGGTAGGCCCTGCAATAGACTGGCGACAAAGGCTTCCTCTCCCGCGGGGGCGACGGGTTGCAGGGCGGCCACCAAACCTTCCGCCAAAAGTGCCTCGGCGGCATGGCGCAGCACGGGCCGACCCAGCAAGGGCAGGAATTGCTTGGGCTGCGCCGCGCCAAAGCGGCTGCCATGCCCGGCCGAGAGAAGCAGTGCCACGGTTTTCATGCTGCGAGCATAAGATGGAATGGCTTAGCCCGTCACCCTGCCCAGTCGCGCGGCATCAATCCTGCGCCGTACCATCCAACCAACGAAAGCCTCCTGCCAGCTTGCCCAGTCGTGCGGCATGAATCCTGCGAAGCAGGCAGAAACAGGTTGTCTTGGCAGAGGATTTCAGGTATTTTGCACAAATTCAATGCAAAATTGGTGCACACGGCATGAATCTGCCTCTTCTGAAGCCGATTGACCTTGGCGGCTTGGCCATTTCCGCGCCCGTGATCCTGGCCCCCATGTCAGGTGTCACGGATCAGCCCTTCCGGCGCCTCGCGCGCTCGCTCGGCACGCCAATGGTGGTGTCGGAGATGATCGCCTCTCAGGCCATGGTGCGGGAAAACCGCCAGACGCTGAAAATGGCGGAGCTGGACGGGTTTGGCGGCCCGGCCTCGGTCCAATTGGCCGGCTGCGACCCGACCACCATGGCGGAAGCCGCGAAGCTGGTGGTAGATCGCGGCGCCGCCGTGGTGGATATCAATTTCGGCTGCCCCGTCAAAAAAGTCGCCCTGGGGCAGAGTGCCGGCAGCGCGCTCATGCGCGATGAAATCGCCGCTGCCCGCATTCTGGAAGCGACCGTCAAGGCCGTGTCCGTACCCGTCACGCTCAAAATGCGCATGGGATGGGATCATAACAGCCTGAATGCCCCCAATCTGGCGCGCATCGCAGAGGCTTGCGGCATTCGCCTGGTCACCATCCATGGCCGCACGCGCCAGCAATTCTACACCGGCCAGGCCGATTGGGCCTTT
>JBIKWX010000105.1:0-10767 GCA_044356095.1 Roseomonas sp. | reverse complement strand
CCCTTCTACCCCCTTGCGCCCCCACCGCGCCACCGCCGGGCTTGCGCAAGCCTGCGTGAGGGCGCAATTAAACGCCTGAGACACCTGGGGGAGCCCTTTTGGGGCTGAGAGGCGGGCTTCACCCGCGACCCCTGGAACCTGACCCGGTTCGGACCGGCGTAGGGAAGGGTGCATCGCCCATGGCTTCGCGTTCCCCTTGGGGGTATCGCGTGCCGGGCCAAAGCCCCCTTTCCCGCGTCAGCCGACAGGAAGCGAAGGATTTGGGGATGTATCGCCGCTCACTTCTTGCCACCGCCTTGGCCGCGCCTTTGGCGCGCCCTGCCTTGGCGCAAACCAGCCGCGCGCGCACGCTGCGCTTCATGCCGCAGGCCGCGCTGGCCAATCTGGATCCGATTTTCAGCCCGAGCACCATCATCACCACTCACGCCTATTGCGTGTTTGACACGCTTTATGGCGCCAATCGCGCGCTGCAGCCGCGCCCGCAAATGGCGGAGGGGCATCGCGTGGAAGATGATGGCAAGCGCGTGACCATTCGCCTGCGCGAAGGGCTGCGCTGGCATGATGGGGAACCGGTGCGGGCCCAGGATTGCGTGGCGAGCATCAAGCGCTGGGCGAGCCGCGACGGCTTCGGCCAAATCCTGATGCGCGCGACCGCCGAGCTTTCGGCGACCGATGATCGCAGCATTGAATTTCGCCTGCATCGGCGCTTCCCCGCGCTGTTTGATGCTCTGGCGAAGCCTGGTGCCTCGCCCTGTTTCATGATGCCGGAACGGATTGCGCAAAATCCCGGTGATCGGTCGCTTGGTCTGGAGCACATGATCGGCAGCGGGCCGTGGCGCTTCATTGCGGGTGAATATGTGCAAGGGTCGCGCAGCCATTATGCACGCAACGATGCTTATGTGCCACGCAACGAACCCGCCGAAGCAGCCTCAGGCGGCAAGCGCGTGCATTTTGACCGGCTGGAGATGATCTGGATTCCAGATGGCGGTACGGCGGCAGCGGCACTCCGTACTGGTGAGATTGACTGGATCGAGTATCCCTTGCCCGATCTGGTGCCGGTGCTGGAACGGGACCGCAATACGCAGACGCAGATTTATGACCCCAACGGGTTTTTGGGTTTTCTGCGCTTCAATCATCTGCACCCGCCCTTCAATGATGTGCGGGTGCGCCGCGCCATTCGCGATGTGATCGTGCAATCGGATTTCATGTCGGCGGTGGCATTGGAAGGTGACTGGCAGGAATGCCACGCTATGTTCCCCTGCGGCCTGCCAGGCGTGGTGGAATTCCCGCCCGCCGCACGCGGTGAAGCGGCGATGGAACGCGCGCGCTTGGCCCTGCGGGAAGCCGGCTATGCCGGGGAGCCCATTATCCACATCAACCCGAGCGATTTTCCCGCCGTGACGCAGCAGGGCCGCCTGACGGTGGAGCTGATGAGGAAGCTTGGCGTGAATATGCAGCCGATTGAAAGCGATTGGGCGAGCATTCTGGCGCGGCGCAATAACCGCAACCCGCCAGCGCAAGGTGGCTGGCATTTGCACAATACCAATGGCCCGGCGGCCACCATCGCCAACCCAGCCGTCAGCTTCGCCATTCGCATGAATGGGCAGGCCGCCTGGCCAGGTTGGCCAACAGATGCGGATGCGGAAGCGCAGGTGGAAGCCTGGATCAATGCTGATGATCAGGCGGCACAGGATGCTGCGATGCGCCGCTTGCAGGAAATCACCTGGGAATCACTGCCCTTCGCGCCGACAGGCCTGTTCCGGCTACGCACCGCTTTCCGGCGTGACCTGACCGGCGTGCTGCAAGGGCCGAATCCCTTCCTGTGGAATGTGCAGCGGGCTTAAGGTTTTTCAGCAGCCGCCCGGCGCTTCTTCCAGCCGCACCAGCTTGGCGCGCACGGTGAAATCGCCGAAATCCATGACCATGTCATCCGCGACGCCATTTTCGAAATAGCGGAGCGAGACTTCGTAGGAAGGCGTGCTGGCGCCACCGGCCTGTTCGGCATCGGGTTCGAAAAACGCGATGCGCATGCGTGACGATCCAAGCGTAGCAAGGCTTGGCATATTCGCCACAGGCTGCGGCCCCTGCCAGGGCGACAGGAATGTCGTTGTCTGCTGCGCGCCATCGGCCGAGGTGCCATCAAAAATCGGCGCCACCAGCAGGCGCTGGCCGGCGCGCGCGGCATTCAGCGCGGCGATGGTGTGCGTATTGGGCAAAAGCGTACCGGGGGGAAGCGGCAATTCCCTGGTTTCTGATTCGCTGTAACGCACTGTGCCACTGCCATCGGCCCCAAGCTCCGCCTGACCGGCCACTCGGCTGGAAACCGCGCCTTGCGTCACCTGCGTCAGGCTGAAGCGGAGCGTCCGGCCATCCATGGATTCCAGCGTGGCGTAATCGGATCCGGTTTCAAGTTCCGTGCCTTCGCGGTTGCGCAGCGTCATGGAAAAACGCTGGCGCGTCGCCCAGCTTTCGCAAGCATCAATCAATTCATAGAGCATGGCGCCGGAAACCTCGACAATGCCGGCATTCTCCCGGGCGCGATCCAGCCTGAGGTCGTAAATGCCGCGATGGGAGGCGAGCGCGCGTGCCGTGAGTGGCGCGAGCGGCGCAGCAGTGGGCGCGTCCTTCGCCCCCTGGGTGAAGCCAGGGGTGGCGGCCAGGATCAACGCAAGGGCAAGAAGGGCAGAAAACCGCATCGGATGCTCCGGGCGGCAAGGGCCGCTGCCGTCTGATACAGCCGATTCCGCCGCAACGGAATCGGTTTTTCGTAACAAAGTCTGATGGTGGGCTATCAGCCCGGCTTAGCACCCTTCACCGGCGGCAGATCGAGCTTGATGTGCAATTCCTTCAGCCGTTCCGGCGGCACGCGGGCCGGCGCGCCCATCATCAGATCCTCGGCCTGCTGGTTCATTGGGAATAGGATCACTTCCCGGATCGCGGGTTCATCGGCGATCAGCATCACAATCCGGTCAATGCCGGGGGCCGAGCCACCATGCGGCGGCGCGCCATAGCGGAAGGCATTCAACATGCCGCCGAAGCGATGTTCCACTTCCTCCGCCGGATAACCCGCAATTTCAAAGGCGCGGATCATGATATCCGGGCGATGGTTGCGGATGGCGCCGGAGGAAAGCTCAATCCCGTTGCAGACAATGTCGTATTGGAAGGCCTTGATGTCCAAGGGGTCCATGGAATTGAGCGCTTCAAGCCCGCCTTGCGGCATGGAAAACGGGTTGTGGCTGAATTCGATCTGCCCGGTATCTTCATTCCGCTCATACATCGGGAAATCCGTGACCCAGCAGAAGCGATAGGCGTTTTCTTCGAGTAACCCCAAATCGCGGCCCACGCGGTTGCGCACGGCGCCGGAGAATTTCGCAGCATCCGCTTCCTTATTCGCGACAAAAAACACCGCATCACCCGCACCAAGCCCGCAGGCGGCAGCAATGGCGGCCACGCGGTCAGCTTCCAGATTCTTCGCAATCGGCCCCTTCGCGCCATCGGCATCCCAGGCGATATAGCCAAGCCCGCCCTGGCCTTCGGCACGCGCCCATTCATTCAGCCCATCAAAGAAGGAACGCGGGCGGCCTGCCGCGCCCGGTGCAGGGATGGCACGCACCACGCCGCCGGATGCGGTGACTTTCGCAAACAAGCCAAAGCCACCACCGGCGAAATGCGCGCTGACATCGGTAATCTTGATCGGATTGCGCAAATCCGGCTTGTCCGAGCCATACTCCAGCATTGCCTGCTGATACGGAATGCGCGGGAAGGGTGCGGGCGTCACGGCGCGCTTCGTGCCGGTCCAATCGGCAAATTCCTCAAAGACGCCAGCCAGCACGGGTTCAATCGCGGCAAAGACATCTTCCTGCGTCACAAAGGACATTTCGAAATCAAGCTGATAGAATTCGCCGGGCGAGCGATCCGCGCGCGACGCCTCATCCCGGAAGCAGGGCGCGATTTGGAAGTAGCGATCAAACCCCGCCACCATGCATAGCTGCTTGAATTGCTGCGGCGCCTGCGGCAGCGCGTAGAATTTGCCCGGATGCAGACGGGCGGGGACCAAAAAGTCGCGCGCGCCTTCGGGGCTGGAAGCGGTCAGGATCGGGGTTTGGAATTCGGTAAAACCCTGATCAATCATCCGCCGCCGGATGGAGGAAATCACCTGGCTCCGCAGCATCAAATTGCGATGCTGACGATCCCGCCGCAAATCCAAAAAGCGATAGCGGAGCCGAAGTTCCTCGGGGAATTCCGCATCACCTGCGACTTGTATCGGCAGCACCTCGGCAGCCGATTGCACTGCCACTTCACGCACACGCAGTTCAATTTCACCTGTCGGCAGCTTGGCATTCACCGTGCCGGCTTCGCGCGGGACAACATCGCCGGTGACGGTAATCACGCTTTCGGGGCGGAGTTCTTCCAGCAGCTTCAAGACGGGCGAGCCCTGCGCCACCACGCATTGCGTCATGCCGTAATGGTCGCGCAAATCAATGAACAGCAAGCCGCCATGGTCGCGCTTGCGGTGCACCCAGCCGGAAAGCCGCGCGATGGAGCCGGCATCGGTGGCGCGGAGCGCGCCGCAATGATGGGTACGATAGGCATGCATGGTGAAAATTCATCCTCAGGGGCGGGAAAGGCGGGGGAAAGCGCCCCAGGGCGTGGTTTCTGTCAACCCCACCGCTTTCCTGAGGGCCTCAGCGCCTGTATGGAACCCGACATGAACCGCCGCCACGCCGCCCCGGCAGCCGACCAAAGCCCCGCCCTGATCACGGATACCGGCAGCCTCGCCGCCCTTTGTGACCGCCTGAAGCATGAGCCCTTTGTCACGGTGGACACGGAATTCATGCGGGAACGCACCTATTGGCCAGAGCTTTGCCTGGTCCAATTGGCCGGCCAGCATGAGGTGGCAGAGGTTGATGCCCTGGCGCCCGGGCTTGATCTTGGCCCGCTCGGCGAATTGATGGCCAATCCCCATGTCGTGAAGGTGTTTCACGCCGCGCGGCAGGATGTGGAAATCTTTTTGCTGAAATTCGGCGCCGTGCCCTACCCGATTTTTGATACGCAAATCGCCGCCATGGTGGCGGGGTTTGGCGATCAGGCATCCTATGATTCGCTCTGCCGGTCGCTGGCGGGCGTGCAGATAGACAAGGCCCATCGCTTCAGTGATTGGTCGGCGCGGCCCTTATCCGAAAGCCAATTGGCCTATGCGGCGGCGGATGTGACGCATTTGCGCAAGATTTTCGTCTCCCTCACGCTCAGGCTCGAACGGGAAGGCCGGATTGACTGGGTGGGGCAGGAAATGGCGGCACTCGCCGATCCCGCGACCTATTTGACCGACCCGGACACGGCCTGGGAAAAGCTTCGCCCGCGCACGTCAAACCGGCGGTTTCTCGGCGTTTTGCGCGCCATTGCGGCGTGGCGGGAGCGGGAGGCCCAGCGCATCAATATCCCGCGCCAGCGGCTGGTGAAGGATGATACGCTGCTGGAGATCGCGGCCACCATGCCCGATAGCCCGGCGGAGCTCGCCCGCGCACGCGGCATTTCTGAGAGTTTCTCCAAGGGCAAATCCGGTGAGGGGCTGCTCGCCGCCATTCGCCTGGCGCGCGCCCTCAGGGAAGAAGAATTGCCGCAATTGCAGAAGGAAAAGGCGGGTCCACCGCCCTCCCCCGCGCTGGTGGCTTTGCTCAAGGTGCTTCTATCGGCGAAGTCTGAGGAGCATGACGTAGCGCCGCGGCTGCTCGCTTCCAGCGATGATCTGGAAAAGCTGGCCACCGGGCAGGATGATGTGGCGGCGCTCTCTGGCTGGCGGCGGGAAGTGTTCGGGGAGGCCGCGCTGGCGCTGCGTTCCGGCAAATTGGCGCTTGGCGTGGATGGCCGGCGGGTGAAGCTGATCCCGGCGGGTTAACCCGGCGGCTCCCAGGCGAATAGAATAATCGCGGCCGCCGCCAGCCCTAAGCCGCTGAACAGCATGGACAGCAAGGGCCAAGCATTGCGCGGGCCGCGCATGGCGATCACCGCATTACCCACCAAGGACACCATCACCGCCGCCACAGGCTGGGACCAATGCAATTCGCGGAAGCCCCAGACAATCAGCGCAATCCAGGTAACGAAGGCCGCGCGCGACAGCCAAAGCCAGAAGGTGGACGCGGCTTCGGATTCCGGGCGCATTTCGGGCGCCGGGCTTTTGGAATGGATGAAGGCGCCGATCGAAAGCAGCACCATGGCGGCATAATACAGGGTCACGGCGCCTTCATTGCCGCCCCTCCTGCCCGCCCGCAAGGGGTTTTTCGCGCGTGATGGTCGCCCTCAGCGCCATTCCGCGCTAACGCTCCGCCATGCTCGCCCCGCCTGCCCTGCTGCAAGTGCTGCCCGCGCTCCGTTCCGGGGGTGTGGAACGCGGCACGCTGGAGATTGCCGAGGCCCAAATCGCCGCCGGTTTCCGCGCCATTGTGGCCTCAGCAGGTGGGGAAATGGTGCCGGCGCTGGAAGCTTTGGGGGCGAAGCACGTCACCTTGCCGCTGACGGCCAAATCGCCCTTCGCCATCTGGCGCAATGCGACGGCACTCGCGGCGCTGGCCCGGGCGGAAGGCGTTGCGCTGATCCATGCGCGTTCCCGCGCGCCGGCTTGGTCCGCGTTGATCGCGGCCAGGCGCGTGGGCCTGCCCTTCGTCACCACCTATCACGGTGCCTATAATGAGGGCTTTCCGGGCAAGCGGCTCTATAATTCCGTGATGGCGCGGGGCGACCGCGTGATCGCCATCAGCCATTTCATCGCCGATCTGATCCGCAGCCGGCATGGCGTGGCGGCGGCGAAGCTGCGGGTCATTCCGCGCGGTGTGGACCCAAGGCGCTTTGACCCCGCGCTGGTCAGTGCCGAAAGGCTGGACAAGCTCCGCACGGCCTGGGGCCTGCCAGAAGGCCGCCCGATCATCATGCTGCCGGCGCGGGTCACGCGCTGGAAGGGGCAGATGGTGCTGGTGGAAGCCATGGCGCGGCTGCCGGGCGATGCGCTCGCGCTGCTGGTGGGGGATGCGGAAGAACGCCCGGCCTTCAAGGCAGAATTGCTGGCGCGCATCGAAAGTCTGGGGTTGCAGGATCGCGTGCGGCTGGTCGGCCACGCCACCGATATGCCGGCAGCGCTGCTGCTGGCCGATGTGGTTATCCATGCCTCGACCGATGCGGAAGCCTTTGGCCGCACGGTGATCGAGGCCCAAGCCATGGCGCGGCCCGTGATTGCAAGCGACCTTGGCGCCCCGCGCGAAACCGTGGCGGAGGGCATCACCGGCTGGCGCATCCCACCCGGCGATGCGGCAGCGCTGGCGGACGCCATCGGCAAGGCGCTGGCCCTGCCGCCCGCTGAAAGCGCAGCGCTTGGCGCCAGGGCGCGCGCCGCGGTGCTGTCAGGCTACACGACCGAAGCCATGCAGGGCGCGACCATTGCCGTCTATCGGGAATTGATCGGATGACGCCGCGCATTCTGGTGATCAAGCTGGGTGCGCTTGGCGATTTCGCCCAGGCTTTCGGGCCTTTTGCGGCGATCAGGGCGCATCATCCGGGCGCCGAGATCACGCTGCTCACCACGCCGCCCTTCGCGCCCCTCGCGCGCCAGGCGCCGTGGTTTGACCAGGTTTGGGAAAATGGCCGGCCCAGGGGCCTAGCCGCGCTTTGGGCGCTGGGGCGGAGGCTGCGCGCGGCAGGTTTTACGCGGGTTTATGATTTGCAGACCTCTGATCGGTCATCGCGCTATCATTGGCTGGTCGGGCGCGGTGTCGAATGGTCCGGCATTGCCGCCGGCGCGTCCCACCCGCATGCCAATCCGCGCCGCGATTTCATGCACACGGTGGAACGCCAGCGGGAGCAATTGGAAATGGCCGGCATCAGCCATTTCCCCGCCCCCGCGCTGGATTGGCTGGACGCGGATATCACGCGCTTTGCCCTGCCGGAGCGCTTTGCGCTGCTGATCCCCGGCGCCTCCCCCGGCAGGCCGGCCAAGCGTTGGCCGGTCGCGCAATTCGCGGCCCTGGCGGCGGCGCTTGATGTCCCCGCCGTGATCCTGGGCGGCCCTGCTGAAGCGGGTTTGGGTGCCGCCATCACAGAAGCCACCCCCGGCGCGCGTGACCTGACGGGCAAAACAAGCTTCGCCGATATCGCCGCACTCGCCCGCCGCGCGGCCTTTTGCATCGGCAATGATACCGGCCCGACGCATCTTGCCGCCGTGGCCGGCTGCCCGACGCTCGCCCTATTCGGTGAGGATAGCGACCCCGCCCTTTGCGCCCCGCGAGGCCCCTGCGTTGCAGTGCTGCGCCACCAGCCGCTTGCTGCCCTGACGCTGGCTGAGGTACGGGCAGCGCTTCAGGAATTGATCACGCAACCCGCCACCATGGCTTGACCCGGAAGGGGCCTCTGCCCATGGTCCGGCCTCTCTGCAACCCATAGGACGCTGTTCATGCCCGCGATTACCCTGCCCGATGGTTCCATCCGCCAATTTGACGGCGCGGTGACGGGCACCACTATCGCGGCGGCGATTGGGCCTGGCCTCGCCAAGGCAGCGCTCGCCATGGAAGTGGATGGCAAGCTGCGGGATCTTTCCGCGACCATCGAACGGGATGCGAAGCTGCGCTTCATCACCCGCCGCGATCCCGAAGCGCTGGAGATGATCCGCCATGATTGCGCCCATGTGCTGGCGGAAGCCGTGCAGGCGCTCTACCCCGGCACGCAGGTCACCATCGGCCCTTCGATTGAAAACGGCTTCTATTACGATTTTGCTCGGAACGAGCCCTTCACGCCCGAGGATTTCGCCAAGATCGAAGCCAAGATGCGTGAAATCATCGCGCGCAATGATGCTTTTGTGCGTGAGGAATGGGAGCGTGAGGAAGCCATTCGCTTCTTCACCGCCAAGGGCGAACGCTACAAGGCGGAGCTGATCCAGGATTTGCCGAAATCCGAGATCATCAGCATCTACAAGCAAGGCGCCTGGACCGATCTTTGCCGCGGCCCGCATATGCGCGGCACGGGCGATATCGGCACTGCCTTCAAGCTGATGAAGGTGGCCGGCGCCTATTGGCGCGGTGACCATCGCAACGCCATGTTGAGCCGGATTTACGGCACCGCTTGGCGCGACCAGAAGGAACTCGACGCCTATTTGTTGCAGTTGGAAGAAGCGGAAAAGCGCGACCACCGCAAGATCGGCAAGGAAATGGGGCTTTTCCATTTGCAGGATGAGGCAGTGGGTTCGGTCTTCTGGCATCCGAAGGGCTGGCGGCTGTATCGCACCGTGGAAGCCTATATGCGCCGGCGGCTCGATATCGCTGATTATCAGGAAGTGAAGACGCCGCAGCTGGTGGATCGGAAGCTGTGGGAGGCTTCCGGCCATTGGGAAAAATTCCGCGAAAACATGTTCGTGGCGCGCGTGGAGGATGAGGATGAAAAGGACCGCGTGCTGGCGCTGAAGCCCATGAATTGCCCCTGCCATGTGCAGATTTTCAATCAGGGCTTGCGGTCCTATCGCGAATTGCCGCTGCGCATGGCCGAATTCGGGTCCTGCCATCGCTATGAACCCTCGGGCGCCTTGCATGGCATCATGCGCGTGCGGGCCTTCACCCAGGATGATGCGCATATTTTCTGCGCCGAAGACCAGATCGCTGATGAGACGGTGCGGTTCGTGGCGCTGCTGTCGTCCATCTATCGGGATTTCGGCTTTACCGAATTCCGCGTGAAATTCTCTGACCGCCCGGCACGGCGTGCGGGCACGGATGCGGTCTGGGACCAGGCGGAAGGCGCGCTGAAAGACGCCTGCCGCATCGCCGGCGTTGAATATGAATTGAACCCCGGCGAGGGCGCCTTTTATGGCCCCAAGCTGGAATTCGTCCTGCGCGATGCCATTGGTCGCGATTGGCAATGCGGCACGCTGCAAGTTGATTTCGTGCTACCCGAGCGGCTGGATGCGGAATATGTCGCGGAAGATGGCGCCCGCCGCCGCCCGGTTATGCTGCACCGGGCCATCCTTGGGTCGTTCGAGCGCTTCCTTGGCATTTTGATCGAAGAACATGCGGGGCGCTTCCCGCTTTGGCTCGCGCCCGTTCAGGTCGTGGTGGCGACGATTGTGGATGAAGCCGCACCCTTCGCCCGCCAAGCCGCCGCCGCCTTGCAAAAGGCTGGGGTCGCGGCCTCGCTCGACCTCAGGAATGAGAAGATCAACCGCAAGGTGGTGGATCACATTGACCAGCGGGTACCCATCCTGGCCGTGATTGGCCGGCGAGAGGCTGAGGAAGGCACCATTGTGCTCCGCCGCCTGCCGGGGCGGGATCAGGAAACGCTGAAGCTCGCCGATGCCGTGGCGCTGCTGGCGGCCGAGGCAACGCCGCCTGACCTGCGCGCCTGACGCCACAGTGACGGGAAAATAGGGTGCCTCAGGGCCGCTTCCTGCAACCGAAACTTGCAGCGCGCGGCCCAAAAGCCCATAAAAGCGCCGTTCTGATAACCTCGACAGGAGAGTACCATAGCTCGACCCCCTATGCCCGCCGCCCAGCAGGCCCCAGCGCGTGAAGGCCCGCGAATCAATGATGAAATCCGCGTCCCTCAGGTTCGCCTGATTGATGACGCCGGAGAGATGATCGGCGTGATGTCCGCCCGCGAAGCGCTGATCCGCGCTTATGATGTGGGCCTCGACCTCGTTGAAATCTCACCCAATGCGGTGCCGCCTGTCTGCAAGATCCTGGATTACGGGAAATACAAATACGAACAGCAGAAAAAGGCGAATGAGGCGCGCAAGAAGCA
>JBIKWX010000357.1:0-3033 GCA_044356095.1 Roseomonas sp. | reverse complement strand
GCGCTGGAGTTGATCCGGAAATGAGCGAGGTGAATGACCGCTTGGCACGACTTTGGACAGGGATCAGCGTGAATGTGCTGCCCTTCGCCGAAGCCAGCAGTGGTCCTTTGCCGATCAAGCGCCTATTGCGTCTATCATTGTTCCAAATTTCCTGTGGCATGACCGCCGTGCTGATGGTGGGCACGCTTAATCGCGTCATGATTGTGGAAATGGGTGTTGCAGCCAGCTTAGTTGCTATCATGGTGGCGCTGCCGCTGCTATTTGCGCCATTGCGTGCCTTGATTGGGTTTCGTTCGGATTCGCATCGTTCAGTACTTGGGTGGCGGCGCGTGCCTTATCTCTGGCTCGGCAGCATTATCCAGTTCGGTGGACTCGCGATGATGCCCTTCGCCCTGATTATCCTGTCGGGCGATACCTGGGCACCGCCCTGGGTCGCGCAGCTTGCGGCGGGGCTTGCATTTCTGATGGTGGGCGCCGGCATGCATACAGTGCAGACCGTTGGCCTTGCCTTGGCGACTGATATTGTGCCGCGTGAAGCGCAGCCAAATGTCGTCACGATTCTATCGTTGATGCAATTGATTGGTATGGTGATTTCGGCGATTGTCTTTGGCGCTTTCCTCGCAGATTTTTCGCAAATCAAGCTGATTCAACTCGTACAAGGCATGGCTGCCGCGACGCTGGTGATCAATCTGATTGCGGCCTGGAAGCAGGAACCAAGACGCCCGGAACTGACGAGTGGGCGCACAGCGGATGATCCGGGTTTCAGGGAAAGCATTGCATTGCTGCGCAAGGCAGGTCCGTGGGATAGGCGCTTGCTGGCAGCGGCGCTCGGGACAGCAGCCTTTGGCATGCAGGATGTTTTGCTGGAACCCTATGGTGGCCAGATACTCTCACTTGGTGTTGGCGCCACAACCGGTTTGACGGCGCTGTTTGCCAGTGGCGCGGTATTGGGCTTCCTGCGCGCGGCGCCCCTGCTTGCGCGCGGTGTGCATGCACAACGCGTCGCGAGTGCCGGTGCCATGGTCGGTATTTCCGGTTTTGTGATGGTTATCTTCGCGGCACCGCTTGAATCGACGCTGGTCTTTGCTGCTGGAACAGCGGCGATTGGCTTTGGCGCGGGGCTGTTTGCGCATGCGACCCTGACGGGCTGCATGCAGGCGGCGCCGGAAGGTCAGATTGGTCTGACCCTCGGCGTATGGGGCGCTGTTACGGCAACTGCCGGTGGCGCTGCGGTCGCGCTTGGTGGCGTCATTCGTGATGTCATTTCGTCGCTTGCTTCAGCCGGTATTCTGGGTGCCGGGCTTGATGCGCCAAGTACTGGCTATGTCGGCGTCTACCTCGTCGAAATTCTGCTTCTTTTCATGATGCTTGCGGTCGTTGGCCCCCTGCTTCGGGCGAACGATACTGTCTCACCTGTACCTCAACATGATGCAGGCCGGTCGGCTCTGGCCGGGCTGCGGAACCAACATGGAGCATTGCCATGACAACACCTGCAACGCCTGTCTTCCTGGATGCGGCGGCTGTTTCGCTATATATCTTCTTCGCGTTTTTCGCAGGGCTGGTTTATTATCTACTCCGCGAAAACAAGCGCGAAGGCTATCCGATGGTGAATGAATTGCCGGATCGCCCGGCCTTCGCCACCATGCATGGCTTCCCGGAAACGCCAGCGCCCAAGGTCTTTCGGCTGCATTATCCCGAGGGCGCCACGGTCGTGCAGGGTGTGCGACCGGAACGGGATGTCACCGCGCATCTGGCACCGGATTATCCCTATCCTGGCACCGCCTTTGTCCCCACGGGCGATGCAATGCGTGATGGTGTCGGCCCGGCTTCCTATGCAGATCGTGCCGACGTACCGGATTTGGCGTATGATGATAACGCGCCAAAGATTGTCCCGCTACGTGCTGCACCAGGTTGGCATATTGCGCATGAAGACCCCGATCCACGCGGCAAGTCGGTGATCACGCTGGATGGTGAAGTCGCCGGTACAGTCGTTGATCTTTGGGTGGATCGTTCCGAATACATCCTGCGTTATGTTGAAACGGAAGTCGCCGGCGGGCGCCGCGTGCTTGTGCCGATGTTCCTCTGCACCTTCACGGATGACGGTACGACTAATGTGATTTCGGTCACGGCGGCGCAGTTCGCGGCTGCGCCTGGCATTGCCAAGCCTGAGCAGATTACGCTGCTCGAAGAAGACCGCATCTCTGGCTATTTCGGTGGTGGGCATTTCTATGCAACGCCGGAACGTAGTGAGGCCTGCCTGTGAAAAAGCCAGCCCCCGCACGCCTGACCGAACACGGGCTGGAACCGATACCGGGCCTTCCGGAAGCGCTTCCGGAAGGTGAGGTTTTGTTGTGGCAGGGGGCGCCGGCTTGGACTGAAATTGCCCAGCGGGTTTTCCTGATCCGCTGGGTGATGGCGTATTTTCTATTCCTCGCGGGTTGGGACATTTTGAATGCTGCGCTTGGGGGCGCCTCCACGACCGCTGCCGTCGGATCAGCTGCGGTATTGCTGCTGGTTGGGAGCATCGCGATCGGCATTTTGACGCTGCTTGCCAAGGTGACGGCAAAGACGAGTGTCTATTCCATTACCTCTCGGCGCCTCGTTTTGCGTGTGGGTGTCGCCCTGCCGATCACAATCAATATCCCCTTTGTAGCTATTGCCGGGGCTGATTTGCGGAATCGCAAAGATGGTCATGGCGACATCGTGTTGGAGTTGCTGCCAAGCCACCGGATTTCCTGGATTGCCCTATGGCCCCATTGCGCGGGATGGAGCGTCGGACGACCAAAGCCGATGCTTCGTGGTGTAGCGGAAGCCACAGAAGTCGCCAGGATTTTGGGTGAAGCGGTCGCCAATGCAGGTGGTGCTGCCATCAGCCGTGGTCAGGATACGCCGGAAGCCGAAATGCCAAATGGCGCAACGGCAATGGCATAGGGGGGGGATGATGACAGCCAAGGCAATAGCGCCGCGCAAGGATTATCTGGGCATCGGGCTCGGGGTGATGCTGGTCGGCCTTATTGCATTGGTGATGCTCAA
>JBIKWX010000356.1:0-3048 GCA_044356095.1 Roseomonas sp. | reverse complement strand
GCGTCGAACGCGGCGACGCCAAGCCGAGCCCTGAATTGATCCGCGGCTTGCGGTTGAATTGAAACGCGGTTTTTGCAGAGAAAACAAGGAAGGAAACGACCATGATGAATCCGATGGCGCTGACAGGCAAGACCATCATTGTAACCGGCGCGGGGCAGGGGATTGGCCGTGCCATTTCCGAATTGGTGCTGGGGCTTGGCGGCAATCTGGTGATGGTGGAACGCAATCGTGAAACCCTGATGCAGGTGGCGGAAGCGCTGGCCGGGGATCGCACCATGGCGCTTGAAGGCGATGTCGCCGCCGAGGAATTCGGCCCGCAATGCGTGGCTGATGCGGTGGCACGTTTTGGCGCGGTGCATGGCCTGGTGAATTGCGCCGGCATCACGCGCCCCGCCATGATCGAGAAAATGACCTTTCGCCAATGGCAGGAAGTGATCAATGTGAACCTGACCGGCTGCCATTTGATGCAGCAGGCCGTTGGCAAGCATATGATTGAACGCGCCCGCGCCGGTGAGGAACGGCCTGGCGCGATTGTGAATATCTCGTCCACTGCCGGCAAAAGGGGCAGCATCGGGCAGGTGAATTACGCTGCCGCCAAATCCGGGCTTTTCGGCATCACCATGACAGCGGCGGGTGAATGGGCGCGGTATGGCATTCGCGTGAATAGTGTTGGCTTCGGCACGGTGGAAACACCAATGACCGAGGTGATCCGTTCAGAGCGTTTCCGCGAACGCACCCTGGCGCGCATTCCGCTTGGGCGGGTGGCGCAGCCATCGGAAGTCGCACCCTTGATCTGCTTCCTACTGTCCGAGGGTGCTTCCTTCATTACTGGGCAGAATTGGGTGCAGTGTGGTGGGGCGCATATGCAGCCCTGATAAGTCTATGGAAGGGCGGCGAGCACGGCAGCCGCCGCTGCTTCCGATGGCGTGCCTTCCGGGGCGCGGAGTTTGGCGAGGGTTTCCGCAAAACCCTGGCGCTGCGCTGCCACCGCCGCCTGATCCTGCAGCAAGGGCAGCAGCGCGGCGGCAAGCGCTTCCGGCGTGCAGCTTTCCTGAATGCGTTCGGGCACCACTTCCCGCGCGCAGAGCAGATTCACGAGCGAGGCATGCGGCACCTTGACCAGCCGCCGCGCAATCGCCGCCGTGATGGGATTGACGCGATAGGCGACGATATGCGGCACGCCTGCCACCGCCATTTCCAGCGATGATGTGCCGGATTTGATCAGCCCCGCGCCATTTTCTGCTGCTGCCGCAAAGGCATCATGCTTATCGGCCAGATCTTCCACCAGAATGGGCGAAGCCGGCCAGGAAGCCGCTGCGTCGCGCACCAGCGATGCCACAATGGGGGAGACGGCAATCACCGGCCTCAAACTTGGGTTTTGTGGCAGCACGGCTTTCAAGGTGGCGCCGAAAATCGGCAGCAGGCGGGTCGCTTCAATGCGGCGGCTGCCCGGCATGATGATCAGCGGGCGGTCGGTTGCGGCCAGCCCATGGCGGGCGCGAAACCGCGCGGCATTGCCCTGATCCACACCGCTTTCCAACACGGGATGACCAACAAAAGTCACCGGTATGCCAGCAGTTTCGAAAAACGCCGGCTCGAAGGGGAGCAGGCAGAGCAAATGGTCAATCTTGCGGCGCAGCTTTTTGACGCGCCCCGGCCGCCAGGCCCAGACTTGAGGTGCCACGTAATGCATGACGCGAATGCCCTGCGGCTTGACGGCTTCGGCGATGCGGAGCGTGAAGCCGGGGCTGTCAATCGTGACCAGCAGGGCAGGGCGGCGGGCGAGGATATCGGCTTCTGTTTCAGCGAGCCGCCGCTTCAATTGGCGAATGCGCGGCAGCACCTCCAACAGCCCCATCAGCGCCAATTCGCGATAGGGGAAAAGGCTTGGCATGCCCTGTTCGGCCATGCGTTCACCGCCAATGCCGGCGAAGTTCAGATCAGGGCGCGCCTTGCGCAAAGCCGCGATCAGCCGTGCGCCGAGCACATCGCCTGATGCCTCCCCGGCGATGATGTAGATCAGCGTCATGCGAAATGGGCGGGTTTGGGTTGGGCAAAAGGCGCCCTTGGCCAATCGCGGTGATTGAGTACCGCGCCTTCACGCCGCACCGCTTCAATCAGGCTGGGATCGAGCCTGCAGAAAACCCAGCCCGGCGCATCCATTTTGCCTTCCGCGAGGATACCATCAGCCGGAAAGCCGCGATCCATCGGGCCAAAAACACCCGCACGGCCACGATTGACATCAAGCGCCGCGGACCACGGCGCTTCGCCAACTGTCGGCGTGATCGCGACATAGCATTGGTTTTCCAAGGCGCGCGCGCGGGCCGAGAAATGCACGCGATTAAAGCCCGCGAGGCTATCGGTGCAGCTTGGTGTCAGGATCAGCCAGGCGCCGGCCATCACTTGTACCCGCGCATGTTTCGGGAATTCGATATCATAACAAATCGAAACCCCGATCCGTCCCCAGGGCGTGTCAAACACATTGGGATCAGCACCTTGGCTGATGCCCCAGCGTTCAGACTCAAAACGCGTCATGGCGCGCTTATCCTGGAAGGCGATCAGCCCTTCCGGTGTGATCAAAGGCGCGCGATTGATCACGCGGCCATCGGCGGCGCGCATTGGCAGCGTGCCGGGTTGTAGCCATATGCGATGCCGTTTCGCGGCGTCACGCATCGCGGCCAGGATATCCGGTGCCGCGCTGACCATGGCGGCAAGCTCAGCGGCTTCGGTTGCCTCGCCACCATTCAACCCAGCGCCGAGTTCCACCGCGGCATATTCCGGCAGCACCAACAAATCCGCGCTCGCGCGGCCTTCTTCCAGCCAGCGGTCTAGACCCTGGGTAAATTCAGCGATGGAGGCCGGGCGACCCACCGGATATTGCAGCAGGCCAAGGCGGATGGGGCGCGCTTGCGTCATGAGAGCTGCTTGATCCAAAAGGAAAGCACATGCGGTGTTTCGCGCGTATCATCCACCTCGCGCCATGACATGACGGTGGAGATATCGGGCCGCGGTTCATAACCGCGGTTGCGCCAGAAGCCATCAAGCGGC
>JBIKWX010000355.1:0-3063 GCA_044356095.1 Roseomonas sp. | reverse complement strand
CATCCCCCACATAGGCTTCGTGATTATTTTCGATGCTCGCCGGGTCATAGAGGTAATTCACCATCAGCCCGCAGGATTGCCGCAGACCATTTTCCGAGACATCGGCGCGCCAATTCAGCCTTTCGACGCGCGCTCCGTTGGAGAGGTGAAAATGCGCGACGGGATCAAGCGCGCGCCCTGCCCTGCCCGATGGCGCTTCCTTGATCAGATACCGCGCGCCAAGCCGGATCAGGATGGGCGCCATGGCACGGGCGAGCGCTTCCTGCTTCAGACAAGCGCGATCCGTGATGAGCTTCGCGAAATCCAGCGCGGCGCCATCGCCGAGCGCTGTGGTGAGGGCCGCTTCTTCTTCGCTGGTCAGCAGCGCCTCGCCAGCCCGCGCGCTTTTCTCCAGCCAGGCGCGGAAGCCCGGCATGGGGGAGAGCGTACAAAAGGTCTTGAGCTTCGGGAATTCGGCAGCGAGCAATTCCACCACGCGCTTGATCAGGAAATTGCCGAAGGAAATGCCATCCAACCCGCGCTGGCAATTGTTGATGGAATAGAACACGGCGGTATCCGCCTGCCCGGCATCCTGCAACGGCGCTTTTTCATCGAGCAGCTTTTGCACACTGGCCGCCATGCCGCGTTCCAGCGCGACCTCCACGAAAATCAGCGGCTCATCGGGCATGCGCGGATGGAAAAACGCGTAGCAGCGCCGGTCTGAATCAAGCCGGTTGCGCAAATCCCGCCAGGTGCGGATGCGATGCACCGCTTCATATTGCACCAGTTTTTCGAGCAAAGCGGCGGGGGATTTCCAATCAATCGCGCGCAATTCCAGAAAGCCGACATCGAACCAGGAAGCAAGCAGGCCCTTGAGGTCAGTCTCAAGCGCCTGCAAGGGTGCTTCGTGATCCTTGAGGCGGAGCAATTCCGCGCGCATTTCGACCAGAAACTTCACCCCATCCGGAATGGCGGCAAAGGCGGTGAGCAGCTTAAGGCGCGGCGGTTCCAAGGCGCGGCGCAACCCGGCAAGGGCAATGGCGCGCAGCGCGGCATCCGGCGCGGCGCTCAGCTTTTCAATGGCGCGCGTGACAGCCATGCCATCGGAATCAAAGGCCGCAAGGGCACGGAGGAAGCCAAGCCGTCCGGCTTCATCCAGGCCGCGATAACGCTCCGCCAGGGCGGCAGCACGGTTGCGCGCCGAGACCTCACCACCACGGGCTTCCAGGCATGCGCGAAATTCCTCGGCAAAATCACTGGCGGGTTGCGGGCTGCGCTGCACGACCCAGGCGAGATCGCGCCAGAGTGACGCCACACGCTGCATGGCGCGATTCATGAGGCCGGCTTCAATGGTGATGTCGGACATGCGTGTCCCGATCCCCTTCGCCGCAAAGCCTATCGAAAAATTGGTTAAAAAATCAAAGCATTTTTTGTGGCAATTGTGCTGGTTTGTGCGATTTCAGACGGATAGCGCCTGACGTGCCGCGGCCATGAGGGCGGGCAAATCCTCGGCGATCAAACCAGGCGGGCCGGCGGCGGCCCCCGCACCATGCAGCCAAACACCTGCGGCAGCGGCTTCAAACGGCGCCATGCCCTGCGCGAGCAAGGCCGCGATGGCGCCGGCCAGAATATCGCCCGTGCCAGCGGTAGCGAGGCTGGGCGGCGCATTGTTATTGATGATCACGCGACCATCCGGGCCAGCGATGATGCTATCCGGGCCTTTCAGCACCACCACCGCGCCAAGCCGCACTGCCTGCAAGCGTGTGGCCGCCAGCCGATCCGCGCCCGGCGCGCCGAAAAGCCGCGCGAATTCGCCTTCATGGGGGGTGATGACCGCCGCGCCACGCAGGAGTTCGGGCGTATCAGATGCCGCCATCAAGGCGCCAGCATCGGCTACCAATGATTTGTCGGCTTCGATCAATGTGCGAATGGCGCTGCGTGTTGCGTCATGCGGCAAAAGCCCAGGACCCGCGAGCCAGACCTTGCGCCGGGTATCGGGGAGCAGCGCCTCCAGCGTTGCATCACTCACCAATTGGCCGGGCGCATCGGCGCGCAGCATCGCAGCGAGATCGAGCGTTTCGGCATGCAGCGCGACCAGCCCCGCACCAAGCCGCCGGGCCGCTGCCGCCGCCAAGCGCGCCGCACCCGGCATGGCGGCACCCGCCAGGATCGTGAGATGCCCGCGCGTATATTTATGCGCGCGCTGTTCAAGCGATGGAAGCGCCCAAAGCGCAGGGTGATTGCGCCAGCAACGCGGCGCGATGTGCTGTAAAACCGCCTGAGGCAAACCGATATCTGCCAGCACGGTCTCGCCACAAAGCGCCCGCCCCGGCAGCAACAGATGCCCGGGCTTCAGGCGAAAAAAGCTGATGGTAAGGGCCGCTCGCGGCGCATAACCGAGCATCTGCCCGGTGGCGCCATCCAGGCCTGAGGGCACATCCACCGCGACCAAGGGCGCCTGCACCGCGCGCAAAACCTGGATGATTTCGGGCGCCAGCGGGCGCGTGAGGCCAGCGCCAAACAGCGCATCAACCACCAAAGCAGCGCGCGCGGCCTCGGCTTCCGTGAAAGCCACCATCGGGCCATGCCAGCGCGCCGCGGCGGCTGCCGCCGCCGTGCCGGGGCTGGGTGGTGCCAGGGCCGCCACCGCAACGGGCCAGCCCGCCTGTTCCAGGTAACGCGCGGCGACATAGCCATCCCCGCCATTATTGCCCGGCCCGGCCAGCAC
Source organism: Roseomonas sp. (assembly GCA_044356095.1). Lineage (GTDB taxonomy): Bacteria > Pseudomonadota > Alphaproteobacteria > Acetobacterales > Acetobacteraceae > Neoroseomonas. The sequence goes on along the minus strand of JBIKWX010000355.1, from coordinate 356 downwards.
CAGCGTCCGGCAGGGGCGGAAGCGGGCAAGGATGGACCGCGCCACGGCCCGCCCCGCCGCTTCCATCAGGGTTTCCGTGGCCACACCAGCGGCCAGCGCCGCCGCATCGGCGCGCGCCATTTCAGCAGGGGTCAGCAATTCGGTTGGGTAAGGCCGTGCCATGGGATGTTTATAGCCGATCCGCGCGCCGGCCATATGGGCTGGATCAAGCTCTGCTATAGAAGACGCCTGAACTGAGGAGTCGTGCATGGCCTTCGTTATCGCCATCGCCCAGCGCAAGGGCGGCGCCGGCAAATCCACCGTGGCGGCCAATCTGGCCACCGCGCTCGCGGAATCGGGCCATCGCGTTGGGCTTT
>JBIKWX010000104.1:0-10969 GCA_044356095.1 Roseomonas sp. | reverse complement strand
AATCGCACCCTTGGTGGTGGCGTAGAGCAAGCCCGGATGCCCTGCACGCAGCCCGGCAACGGAAGAAAGATTCACAATCGCGCCGCCACCCGATTTGCGCATTTCCGGCACGGCATATTTCGCCATGAGCATCACGGATTTCACATTGACCTGCATGGCGTAATCCCAGGCTTCGGGATCAACGCCTTCAGCATTGCCCGCCGGGCCGCTAATGCCGACATTGTTCACGAGGATATCAACGCGCCCCCAAAGCCTGACGGCTTCCGCCACCGCCGCCGCGCAATCATCGGCTTTCGAAACATCGGCTTCCTGAAGGGCGCAGGTGCCCCCTTCATCGGCGATCATGCGCGCGGTTTCCTCCAAGGCGGCGCGGTCTACATCCAGTAACAGCACCTTGGCGCCGCGGGCTGCCATCAGCACCGCAATAGCGCGTCCATTGCCGATATTGGTCGCACCCGCGCCAGGGTTTCGAGAGCCGGCGCCGGTGACGATCGCGACCTTGCCGGTCAGGCGGGTATTGTCTTGCACGAGGAATCCTCAGTACCGTCCGGGAAAGTTTACGTGTCACCGCACCCTATTCGCCACCAGCTCATCCACCACAGCCGGATCAGCCAATGTGCTGGTATCCCCCAACCCATCCACCTCATTCGCGGCGATCTTCCGCAGGATACGGCGCATGATCTTGCCGGAACGGGTTTTCGGCAGGCCGGGCGCCCATTGAATGGCATCCGGTGTCGCGATGGGGCCGATTTCCTTGCGCACCCAGGCGACCAATTCCTTGCGCAGCACATCGGTGGCCTCAACGCCCGCCTTCAGCGTGACATAGGCGTAAATGCCCTGGCCCTTGATGTCATGCGGCATGCCAACCACGGCGGCTTCCGCGACCGCTGGGTTCGCCACCAGCGCGCTTTCAATTTCAGCCGTGCCCATGCGGTGGCCGGCCACGTTGATCACATCATCCACGCGGCCCGTGATCCAGTAATAGCCATCGGCATCACGCCGCGCGCCATCGCCGGTGAAATACATGCCCTTGAAGGTGGAGAAATAGGTCTGCACGAAGCGTTCATGATCGCCATAAACCGTGCGCATCTGCCCCGGCCAGCTATCGAGGATAACAAGATTTCCCTCGGTCGCCCCTTCCAAAAGGTTGCCTTCCCCATCCACCAAGGCGGGCCGCACACCTGGCAAAGGCAGCGTGGCCGAACCCGGCTTTTGCGCCACCGCGCCTGGCAGCGGTGAGATCAGAATCCCGCCGGTTTCCGTCTGCCACCAGGTATCCACAATCGGGCAACGGGAATCGCCCACCACGCGGTAATACCACAGCCAAGCTTCGGGATTGATCGGCTCACCCACGCTGCCAAGAATACGCAGGCTGGAACGATCATGCTTTTTCACTGGCGCCTCGCCATCGCGCATCAGGGCACGAATCGCGGTGGGCGCAGTGTAGAAGATATTCACCTTGTGCTTCGCCACCACCTGCCAGAAGCGCCCGGAATCCGGCCAGCTTGGCACGCCTTCAAACATCAGCGTGGTCGCGCCATTGGCCAATGGGCCATAGACAATATAGCTATGCCCGGTCACCCAGCCGACATCGGCGGTGCACCAATAGATCTCGCCGTCGCGGTAATCGAAAACCTTTTCATGCGTATAGGAAGCCCAGACCATATAGCCGCCGGTGGTGTGCAAAACGCCCTTCGGCTTGCCCGTGCTGCCCGAGGTATAAAGGATGAAAAGCGGGTCTTCCGCGCCCATCGGCTCGGGCTCGCAGGTTTCAGGCTGGCCAGCCGTGATCGCATCCCACCAATGATCGCGGCCTGACATCATCTCAACATTGCCGCCGGTATTGCGCGCGACAATGACGTTCCTGATGGATGGGCAGGTCAACAGCGCCTCATCTGCATTGACCTTAAGTGGCACGCGGCGCCCGCCGCGCCGGCCTTCATCGGCGGTGATCAGCATGACGCATTCGGAATCCTGAATGCGGGACGCGAGGCTGTCGGGTGAAAAGCCACCAAAGACGATGGAATGCACGGCACCAACGCGCGCACAAGCCAGCATGGCAACTGCCGCTTCCACGATCATCGGCAGATAGATGCAAACGCGATCACCCTTCTTCACGCCAAGCTTGCGCATGGCATTGGCCAATTTGCAGACGCGGGCATGCAAATCGCGGTAGGTCACCTTGGCATCTGCGGCGGGGTCATCGCCTTCCCACAGGATCGCCACCTGATCACCGCGCGTGGCCAAATGCCGATCAAGGCAGGAGACCGAGGCATTCAGCACCCCATCCTCAAACCACTTGATCGAAACATTGCCGTTGAAATCGGTGTTCTTGATTTTCGTCGGCGCCTTCATCCAGGCGAGGCGGCCGGCCTCAGCGCGCCAAAAACCATCGGGGTCCTTGGCAGCCTGATCATACATGGCCGCGCGCTGCGCTTCGGTCACACGCGCCTTGGCGACAATTTCGGGTTTCAGCGCGATCAATTCATCAGCCATGCCTGGGTCCTCCCCCTGTTTGGGTCTTGCTATCGGGGGAATGTGCGACCGGGCTTTGCGAAACGTCAATCTTTGGGGCCAGCGAGGCGCCTGAAAAGCAAAAGGCCCACCTTTGGGGCGGGCCTTCTGGCGGACCGGCGGGCGGCGGCGCTGCCGCCCACCGGTTTTGCGTTCAGGTCAGCGGGTGGCGCCGCCCGATGGCGCCGCCGGGGTCACCGCGCGGACCCTTTCATTCCCCTGATGGCCACGCACCTGGCCATGGGTGGCTTCACCCGGCTTGGCCGGAGCCTGCACGGCGGGGCGGCTGCCCTGGGCCGGGGCGGTGGAGCTTGCCGTCCCCTGGGCGAAGGCCGCGCCCGTGAGCGCGAAAGCAAGGCCGGTGGCGAGAAGTGAGGTCTTCGTCATGTAGCGCATCTTGTCCTCCTATGTTGAACTGTGCGCATGGACATATGACCCCGCCGTGAAGGCGGCCTTGCGACAAAGGCAAGGTATTTTCAGGGTTTTTACGGCGGCGCCGTGGCGGGCGTGGCGGGATTGCGGCGAAAGGCAGCGCCCAAAAGGGCTTTATTTACCAAACGTGCATCTTGTTCTTAGATTGCGGCTGGAGGAGATCAAATGCCCACCCCCAACCGGCCTGGATCTGGCATAGGCACGGCCCTGCTGCTGGCGGTTGCGATGCTTTGCGCTGCGATCCCGCAAGCCCTTGGCCAAGCGCCCCCGCCCGCGCAGCAACAACGCAGCGCCGCACCAAGCGGGCCTGGTTTTCCTGTGCAGGTAGGGCAATTCTTTCGCGACTGTCCCGAATGCCCTGAAATGGTCGTGATCCCCGCCGGGCGATTTCTGATGGGCAGCCCGGCAAATGAAAAGGGGCGTTACACTAATGAAGGCCCGCAGCGCGATGTGGCGCTGCGCGCGCCTCTGGCAGTCGGCAGATTCGAAATCACCTTCGCCGAATGGGATGCCTGTGTGGCAGCGCGCGGATGCAGCCACCGCCCCAATGATCGGGGCTGGGGCAGAGGCCGTCAGCCGGCGGTGGATGTCAGTTGGGAAGACGCGCAGCAATATGTCGAATGGCTCAGGCAACATACCGGGCGGCGCTATCGGCTGCTGACGGAAGCGGAATGGGAATATGCCGCCAGGGCTGGCACCATGACTGCCTTTGTCACCGGCAATACCATTGGCGACGCACAGGCCAATCATGGCCATAAGGTCAATCGGCCAAGCCCCACCGGCAGCTATCCCCCGAACCGCTTCGGCCTGCATGATATGCAGGGCAATGTCTGGGAATGGGTGCAGGATTGTCTTGAACGCACCTATGCCAATGCGCCGCTTGATGCCTCGGAAGCCGTGGTGACGCCGGGTTGCGCCTGGCGCGCGATGCGGGGCGGGTCCTGGAGCAATCAGGCTCCCTTTCTGCGCTCGGCAATGCGCTACGGGGTCGCCGCCGACACCAGGCGCGATGATACCGGCTTTCGTGTGGCGAGGATGTAGCTTCCGGAAGGGCTTGGCGCCTTCAGTTGCGCGGCAGGCGCGCGGCACTTGGTGCATCCGGGTTCTGCGCGCGATGGCGCAGCAAGTGATCGGCCAGCACCAGCGCCATCATCGCTTCCCCAACCGGCACCGCGCGGATGCCGACGCAAGGGTCGTGGCGGCCCTTGGTGATGATCTCCACATCCTGGCCGAAGCGATCAACGCCAAGCCGGGGCTCCAGGATCGAACTTGTGGGCTTCACCGCAAACCGCGCCACAATCGGCTGGCCCGTGCTGATGCCGCCCAGAACGCCGCCGGCGTGATTGGCCTGGAAGGCGACCAAGCCGCCCTCGGCCATGCGCATCTCATCCGCATTGGCCGTGCCGGTCAGGGCAGCGGCGGCAAAGCCATCGCCGATCTCTACGCCCTTAACGGCATTGATGCCCATGAGCGCGCCGGCCAAATCCGCGTCCAGCTTGCCGTAAATCGGCGAACCGAGCCCGGGGGGCACGCCTTCGGCCACAATTTCAATCACCGCACCCACTGAATTGCCGGATTTGCGCAGCGCGAGCAGCTGTTCTTCCCAGCGCGCCGCGGCGGCGCGGTCCGGACAGAAAAAATCATTTTCCTCGACCGCCGCCCAATCCCAATTGGCGCGGTCCACCGAATCGCCACCCATCGCAACCAAGGCACCCCTGATGCGCACACCATCGCCCAGCACCTTGCGCGCAATGGCGCCGGCGGCGACGCGCATCGCGGTCTCGCGCGCGCTCGAACGCCCGCCGCCGCGATAATCGCGAATGCCGTATTTCAGTTCATAGGCAATATCGGCATGGCCGGGGCGGAAACGATCCTTGATCTCCCCGTAATCCTTGCTGCGCTGGTCGGTATTTTCGATCATCAGCGCAATGGGTGTGCCGGTGGTCTGCCCTTCAAATACGCCAGACAGAATCCGCACCTGATCCGCTTCCTGGCGTTGCGTGACGAATTTGGATTGCCCCGGCCGGCGCCGATCCAGGAAGGGCTGGATATCGGCTTCCGAGAGCGCAAGGCGCGGCGGCGCGCCATCCACCACGCAGCCAATCGCTGGCCCATGGCTTTCGCCCCAGGTGGTGACGCGGAAAAGATGGCCGAAGCTGTTATGCGACATGGGGCAGGGTCTATCGCGCCCCCTGCCCTGCGACAAGCGCCGTGCGGGCAGGGCTTAGGCCGCGCGCAGCCGGGCGGAGAGAGAGACCACTTCCTGTTGCAGCGCCGCGCTCTGCCGCGCCATGGCATCGGCGTGATCACCAAGGGCTGCAACAGGCGCGCCGGCGGCTTCCATGCCGCCCTGCACCTTGGCGACCGCGCCGGCCACCGCCGAGGTACCCTCGGCTGCCGCGGCGATACCCTCTGCGATTTCCCGCGTCGCAGCACCTTGCTTTTCAATGGCGCGTGCCGCTTCGGCGGCGATGCTGTCAATGCGCTGCACAACCTCGGCAATGCCTTGAATGGCGCTCACCGCTTCGGTTGAGGTGCTGCGGATTTCCTGCACCTGGCGCGAGATTTCCTCGGTCGCCTTGGCGGTCTGCGTGGCCAGGGCCTTCACCTCGGATGCCACCACGGCGAAGCCCTTGCCTGCTTCACCGGCGCGCGCCGCTTCGATGGTGGCGTTCAGGGCCAGCAGATTGGTCTGGCCGGCAATAGCGGTGATCAGCTTCACCACATCACCGATCTTCTCCGCCGCACCGGAAAGGCCCTGCACAATGGTATCGGTACGGCTGGCATCGGTCACCGCCTGTGCCGCGATGCTGGCCGAAGCGCGAATTTGTTCGGAAACGGCGGCAACCGTCGCGGTCAGTTCTTCCGCCGCTGCGGCGACCTTGCCGGTTTCTTCCCGCGCGCGTTCGGCGCTGGCACCAATGCCGGTGGTGGCGTGCTGTGCCGTCGCTTGGGCTTCCGTCAGCGCGGCCAGAGTCGCGCGGCTTGTGGCCGCATCCTGCCCAAGGCTTTGCAGGCGCGGCGTGATATGCGCTTCCAACATATTGGCGGTTTCGCCTCGCAGCGCGGCGTGGTCTGCTTGCAGCCGTGCCAGCGCGGCCTTGGCTTCATCTCGCGCAGCATTGGCGCTGGTAAGGTCAGCGCGGAGCGTCGCCAGAATGCCGGTATCGGGTCGCTTTTCCGGCGCCGCCGGCGCTGCGCGGCGTGTGAGGAAGGCGATGAGTGCAGCCAAGACCAGGGCAAGCGCCCCAAGCCCGATGGTCAGCATCTGTGCCGGAAGTTGCTGCGGTTGGGCGGGGCGGCTGCGCTTGGCTTCCTCGGCGGCGGCGGTCAGCACCGGGCCGATGCTTGCTTGAAAGCGCGTGCCCGCTTCTGTCAGCCGCGCAGCCGCCGCCGCGACATCCTGGCCAGAGGCCAATTCGCGCGCCCTGCGGGCGGAAGGCGTTTCCAACGCCTCATGCGCGCGTTGCAGGGCGGTGGCTGCTTCGCGCAGCGGTTGATAGCGCGGCGCGTCCCCGAGGGCGGCCATGGCGGCGCGGAGCTTGGCCAAGGCGGTGTTTTGGGCGTTGATGAGGGCCTGATGGGCCGCATCATCCTGGGCGGCGCTGAAGCGATTGGTGAGGCCGACAAGTTCCTCGGCTGCGTTGCGGGCGCTGAGCAGCGCCGCCTGGCGGGGGATTTCATTATTGGCGAGCAAACCGCGCGGCCGGGGCGCCTGGCCACGGGGGGGCGGAGCGCCATTCATGGCGCGGCTGATTTCCTGGCCCACTTCATCAATGGCGGACAGCAGGGCAGCGCGAAACACACGATGCGCCGCGCCAAGGGCCGCGATTTGGCGCGCCGCTTCCTGCCGCGCCTTTTGTTCGGCTTCCAGCGCCGTTCCAAGCTGGCGAAGCGCCGCGGCAAGGGCAGTGCTGGCTGTTTGGATGGAGGTTGGGATTTGCGCATTGCCGCGCAGCAGCGCATTCAGCCGGTCTTCCGCCTGGCGTGCGCGGCGCCCGGCTTCGGCCAAATCCGCATCTGATCGCGCCAGCAGCATGGGCGGGACGGCGCCCGAAAGTTGGGTCGCACGTTCAGCAATATCCAGGCTGCGCGCCAACATCGGCAGGCGCGGATCTGCTTGCGGTGCCGGAAGGCTTTGTGGCAGGCCATGCATGATGCCTGCGGTGCCAAGCGCGGTCAGCCCAGCAATAAGGCCAAGCCCGAAAAAGGAGCGTTTTGCTGAAGCGGTAGGGGGGCGCATTGATTTTTCCGTACCAAATCGGTCCACACAAGAAGTCCCATCCTAGGCGAAATTCCTGAACAGGCCGTGAGGATGAATGCGCGTTTTCAAGTCAAATGCCCGAAGTCAAAAGATGTCAGTTTTTACGAAAAAATTACCTGATGCCACTTTATGCGGCAATTAGTTATTGGCATTTATTGAGGCAAACTCATGCAAGTCTTCAAGGCTTCTTCACCAAACCAGCATAGCATCATCTTGTCATCCATTTCACCCGAGTGGTGGGCCGGTGGCGTCATGATTTCAGCTTGCTGGAATGGCTGATCGCCCCAATCCCCGCGCTTGAATGGAATGGAGGCTTTCGGAAACGCCCTCGGGATCTGGAGACCCACATGTTACGAATTCGGCCTATGGCCATTGTCATGAGCCTTGCCTTGGCGGCAGCCTCTGGCCTTGCGCTGCTGTCCTTCCTGATGATGCAGGACGCCTTCAGCGCGGCGCGCAATGCCTATCAGAACCAGCATCTTTCCTATCGCCTGGCCGATGAATTGCGCCAATCATCGGATGACATCACGCGCAATGCGCGCACCTATGTGGTGACGGGTGATCCGAAATGGGAAGAACAATTCCTGTCCGTGATCGCGATTCGCAATGGCGAAAAGCCGCGCCCGGTGGATTATCACCGTATTTATTGGGATTTCGTCGCGGCAACGGGCCGTGCGCCGCGCCCGGATGGCGCGCGTATTCCGCTACAGCAGATGATGCGCGAAGCCGGCTTTTCGGAAGCGGAATTCGCGCTGTTGCGTCAGGCGCAGCAGAATTCCGATGCGCTGATCCAGCTTGAAACCGTTGCAATCAACGCTGCCAAGGGGATTTTCGCCGATTCTGAGGGCAAGTTCACCGTCCGCCGCGCCCCTGATTTCGCCATGGCGCGTGATCTGATGCATGGCGCGGATTACCACCGCTTCAAGGCCGATATCATGGGCCCGATTGACCAATTCTATGTCGCCCTTGAAGAACGCCTGGCGTCCACCATTCACGCGGCGGAAGATCGCGTGGCCTTCTGGCGTGTCATGCTGGGCATTGCGGTCGCCATGATCCTGGCGGTTTCCGCGGCTGCCGCCTGGCTGATGGTGCTGCGCATTTCGAAGCCGCTTGATCAGCTTTCCGGTTCCATGGACAAGCTTGCCAAGGGCGATCTGGGTGTTGGCATCCCCCATGCCGAACGCGTGGATGAAATTGGCGACATGAGCCGTGCCACCACCATCTTCCGTGATGGCTTGGTGGAAACAGCCAAGCTGCGTGAAGCGGAAGCCAAGCGCGGTGCGGAACTGGAAACCGCGCGTCGCACGGCCATTCAGGAAATCGCCAATGATCTGGAAAAAGCCATTGGCCAATCCGTCACGGCGCTTTCCGACAATTCTGCCAAGCTGGTGGTGGAAGGCGGCAAGGTCGCCAATACGACCGATACCGCGCTGACACAGGCCCGCACCGCGGCGCATGAAGGCACGGAAGCCAATAACGGCATCCAAAGCGTCTCCGCCGCAGCGGAACAGCTTACGGTCGCGATCTCCGAAGTCTCGGCGCGTGTGAATGCCGTGGCGCAGACGGCGCGCAGTGCCGCTGATGAGGCGGATCGCGTGACGTCACTGATTGATGGGCTGAATGCCGCATCGGTCAGGATCAATGATGTGACCGGGCTTATCGGGTCCATCGCGGCGCAGACCAATCTGCTGGCGCTGAATGCCACCATCGAATCGGCCCGCGCGGGTGAAGCCGGCAAGGGCTTTGCCGTGGTGGCTTCCGAGGTGAAGAACCTGGCCGCGCAATCGGCCAAGGCGACCGAGGGCATTCAGGGCGAAATCGGCGCCATGCAATCCATCATTTCCGATGTGGTTGAGGTGATCCGCGAAATCGTGGGCCGCATCAGCCAGCTCAACAACGAAAATGGTGCGATTGCCGCGGCGGTTGAAGAACAATCCGCGACCACGGCGGAAATCGCTTCAAGCCTGCGCTCTGCCGCTTCGTCGGTCGGTTCGCTGGAAGGGACAATCGGTCGCGTTTCCGACATGACCGAGACTACCGGCAAGGCGATTGGCACCATCAACCAGGCGACGAAGTCACTGGCTGATGAGGCAGTGCAGCTGCGCGGAGCGACGCAATCGCTGATCCAGCGCCTGCAAGCGGCCTGATCGGCGCTGAGACTTCCCGCAGCGTGAGCAGGGTAACTTGCTCGCGCTGCGGCCGTATTTCGCCCCCGCGAGGGGGCCATGCCTTTTGCGTATCAGGCGCTGAACCGCCCTGGGCGGGCTTGCCCGGAAGGCCATACTGCTCAATGCTTAGGTGTTGAAACACCGGCAAAGGGCCCCATCATGCTTCACCGCCGTTCCCTGATGCTTGCCTCAGGCGCCGCGCTGGCCGCACCACGCCTCGCCACCGGGCAGACCGCCGCGCGCACGCTGCGCTTCATTCCGCAAAGCAACCTATCCAGCATGGACCCGGTCTGGAGCACGGCGGTGATTGTCCGCAATCACGGCCTGATGGTCTATGATACGCTATTCGGTTTGGGCGGCGATTTTCGCGCAAAACATCAGATGCTGGCGGGGCATGAAATCTCCGCCGATGGCCTGACCTGGACCATGACGCTCCGCCCCGGGCTGCGTTTCCATGACAATGAACCGGTGCGCGCGAAGGATTGCATCGCTTCCATCATGCGCTGGTCAAAGCGCGATGTGCTGGGCCAAAGGCTTGGCGTGCTGCTGAATGAAATGCGCGCCTTGGACGACAACCGCTTTGAAATTCGCCTGAAGCAGCCTTGGGCGGGTTTGGCCTGGGCGCTCGGCAAACCCTCGGCCAGCATTTGCGCCATCATGCCCGAACGCATCGCGGAAACCGATGCCTTTCAGCAAATCCGTGATTTCACCGGCAGCGGGCCCTTCCGATTCCGGCAGGATTTGTTCCGCTCTGGCGATATCGCGGTCTATGATCGTTTCGAAGGCTATCAGACGCGCCAGGAAGCTTCGGACTTCATGGCGGGCGGCAAACCCGTGCATTTCGATCGTGTCGAATGGCGCATCATGCCCGATCCTTCCACCGCATCCGCCGCGCTGCAAAACAATGAAGCGGATTGGTGGGAACAGCCGCATGCGGATTTGCTGCCGCTGCTCCGGCGCCATCGCGAAATCGTCGTGGACCGCATCAATAGCGCCGGCAATCTTGGTGTGCTGCGCTTCAATTTCCTCCATCCGCCCTTTGACAATGTCGCGGTGCGCCGCGCGCTGCTGCCAGCGATTGATCAGCGCGTCTTCATGGATGCGTCCATCGGCACGGATCAAACCCTTTCGCATGTGCCGGCGGGTGTTTTCACGCCGGGCACGCCGCTCGCCAATGAAGCGGGGCTTGAGGTGCTGACAGGCCCGCGCAGCCTGGATGCGGCGCGCGCAGCGCTCGCGGCTTCCGGCTACAGGAATGAACGCGTGGTGATGATGTCGGCCACAGACCTGCCCGTGCTGCAAAACCTTGCTGTGGTCGCAAGCGATGTCATGAAGCGCATCGGCTTCAATGTGGATTTCATTTCCATGGATTGGGGCACGCAAATCCAGCGCCGCACCAATCGCGGCCCAGTGGATCAAGGCGGCTGGAGCGCCTTTTGCACCACCTGGGAAGGCTTGGATGTTTCGGTGCCCGGCAGCCACATGCCCATTCGCGGCAATGGCGCCAATGCCTGGTCCGGCTGGCCCACCATGCCGCGGCTTGAGGAATTGCGCGATGCCTGGTTTGCCGCGCCTGATCTGGCCGCCGAGA
>JBIKWX010000353.1:0-3090 GCA_044356095.1 Roseomonas sp. | reverse complement strand
CGCATCAAAAGCAGGTGGCGCGGCTTCAGGGCGCAGCGCACCATCAGCGCTTTCGCGCCGCCGATAGAACGCATCCAGCCCAAGGCCGCGCACCAGGCCATAAGCAGCCTCACACCCCGTGCAGCAAAAGCGCCCTTGGGCAGGCGCCAGCGCCGCGCCGCAATGGGCGCAGGCGGCCGCGCTTTGCGGCGCTTCAGCAATCAAGGGGCGAGAGAGGTCGGTCATGGCAGGATGAAGCGCTTGCGCAAGTCAAAAGCCGTGCCGGCTTCATCAAAAAACGTGAGCCGCGCTTCCCATTGCCCGGCGCGCAAGGGCTCCAGCCGCGCCGCGAAACGGCCATGGCCTGTGGCATTGAAGCCAAGCGGCACTTCCACCCCTTCCAGCGGGCGCAGCATGACACCTTCAACTCTGCCATGGAGCGGTTGCCGCGACGCATCCTGCATCACCAGACGCAGCATGCCGGCCTCCAGTGAAATCTCACCACGCCAACCAAGCGCATCCTGCCGCGCGGCTTCCGCCAGCACCGCATCATAACCGCGGCCGCGTTCATAGGCGCGCGGCACAGTAACACCGGTGAAGGTGGAAAGTGAAAACCACACCAGCAGCGCATTCACCGCCACCACCAGCGCCATGCCGCCCACGAAAACCCAGGGGATCCAGCGGCCACGCTTCGGGTCGTAATCGCGTTGCATGGTCATGCTCATGGTTTCGGTCCCAGAAAGACACTGGCCTGGCTGGTGGCGGGGCGGCCCGCGCCATCCAACAGGCGGAAGGTGATGGGCGTTGATTCCTGCAAGCGCGCGCCAGCGGGGGCCGCAACAAACACGCGATATTGCGTAATGCCATCGGCGCGGCGTGATAGCGGATAACGCCCTTCGGCAGCGGCTTCCACATCCTGCACCGTGAGACGCAGCCCTGCGGGCGCTTCAAGCGTGAGTGTGAGTGGTGCCTCATCACGCGTCTTGTTCACGATCTTGATCGTATAGGCATTGCGAATGCCGCCATCCGACAGGCGCACGAAAAGCGGCGCGCGATCTCGCAGCACGGTGACATCCAGCGTGGAACGCAGCAGGAAAGCGCCCAGCATCACCAGCGCAACAGCCGAAAGTGCCGCGCCATACATGATGGTGCGCGGGCGAATGAAGCGCGGCACGCGGCGCGCGGCCATGCCCGCCTGCTGGCGTTGCGGCCCCGGCGGCAGCGTGGCAGCGGCGGCAGCGCTGGCGGCCAGGTTGTTCAGGGTTTCAAAGGCAACAAGCCCCTTGGGCCGGTTGAGCTTGCCCATGACGGAATCACAGGCATCAATGCAAAGCCCGCAGCCGATACATTCAAGCTGTTGCCCATCCCGAATATCAATCCCGGTCGGGCAGACATGCACGCAGGCCGCGCAATCCACGCAATCGCCAACCCCATCAGCCTTGGCCTTGCCGCGCGGTTCGCCGCGCCAGTCGCGATAGGTCACGACCAGTGAATTTTCATCCAGCATCGCCGCCTGAAAGCGCGGCCAGGGGCACATATAGACGCAGACCTGTTCGCGCGCCCAACCCGCCAGCAGATAGGTAAAGCCAGCAAACAGCGCGAAGAAGAAATAGACCGTAACGCCGGCATCACCGGTGAAGAATTGCCGTGTGATGGTGGGCGCATCATTGAAATACATGATCCAGGCGCCGCCCGTCGCAGCCGCGATGAAAAGCCAGGCGCTGTGCTTTGCGATCTTGCGCGACCAATAGGCGCCATTGCGTGGCCCGGCATCCAGCTTCATGCGCGCATTGCGATCACCTTCGATCCAGCGCTCGACAAACATGAAAAGATCGGTCCAGACGGTTTGCGGGCAGGTAAAACCGCACCACAGCCGACCAAACAGCGAAGACACCGCAAACAACGCAAAGGCGCCCAGGATCAGCGCACCAGTCAGGAAATAGATTTCCTGCGGCCAGATTTCGATCCAGAAGAAGAACAGCCGCGCATTGGTCATATCCACCAGCACGGCCTGATCCGGCATGCCCGGGCCGCGATCCCAGCGCAGCCAGGGCACAAGGTAGTAAAGCGCCAGGCACAGGATCAGCACCGCCCATTTCACGCTGCGGATCTTGCCGAAGACCGCCTTCGGATAGACACGCTGACGATCAGCATAAAGCGAGGGTGCAGCAACTTCCGCTGCCACGGCCTCAGGCTTCAGCTTCTCGGGGGTTTTGATCTCGCCCATGGGGAATGACCGCGCTTTTCCTATTCACCGCCACCAAGGCTATGCACATAGACCGTCAGCATATTGATGATGGCGGGATCAAGCCGCTTGCCCCAGCTTGGCATGACACCACCGCGGGCAAAGGAAATGCTGTGCACAATGGAAGCCTTGTCGGCCCCATAAAGCCAGACCTGATCCGAAAGCCGGGGCGCGCCGACATCACGATTGCCCTCGCCCTTTTCGCCATGGCAGGAAGCGCAATTCTCGGCAAACAATTCAGCACCACGCCCGGCGGCGGCCTGATCTGTCGCGCGATTGGTGAGCGATAGCACATGTTCCGCCACATCATTCACCTGCGCGCGCGTCAGCACACCATCGGTCAGGAAGCGCGGCATCATGCTTTGGCGCTGGTCATCGCTTTCATTGGCACGAATGCCATGGGTGATGGTGTGATGAATGGCATCAAGGCTGCCGCCCCAAATCCATTCATCATCGGCAAGGGATGGAAAGCCCCCAAGCGCCCCCTGCCCGCCTGCACCGTGGCAGCTTGCGCAATTATTGGCGAAAGCGCCGCGCCCGCCCGCCATGGCAAAAGCGCGCAATTCCGGATCGGCAGCGATCTGTTCCGGCGTGGCCGCGCGTAAGCGCGACATCATCGGCGCCATGCGCGCTTCCGCCTGCTGCACATCCCGCATCACGGCTTCGCGCGCGATCCAGCCGGAAGTCCCCGTCGCGCCGGGGATCGGCAGCGCTGGATAGATCACCACCCAAACCAGGCTGAAAGCGATGCAAGCGTAAAAGGTCCAAAGCCACCATTTCGGCAAAGGCGTATTCAGCTCCTTCAGCCCATCCCATTCATGGCCGGTGGTATTCTGACCGCTCAGGCTGTCTTTTTCGATTTTCGT
>JBIKWX010000351.1:0-3100 GCA_044356095.1 Roseomonas sp. | reverse complement strand
GTGCTGCAAGCCTGCGAAGCTGCGGGCAAGGAAATCCCGCGCTTTTGCTATCATGAACGGCTGAGCGTCGCCGGCAATTGCCGCATGTGCCTGGTGGAAGTGGAAAAGGCGCCAAAGCCGGTCGCTTCCTGCGCCTATCCGGTCATGGATGGGATGAAGGTATTCACCGACACGCCCGTGGTGCGCAATGCGCGGCGCGGTGTCATGGAATTCCTGCTGATCAATCACCCGCTGGATTGCCCGATTTGCGATCAGGGCGGTGAATGTGATTTGCAGGATCAGGCCTATGCCTATGGCCATGACAAGTCGCGTTACGGTGAAGCCAAGCGGGCGGTGAAGGATAAGAATATCGGCCCGCTTATCAAAACCGTGATGACGCGCTGCATTCAATGCACACGCTGCGTGCGCTTTGCTGCCGAGGTTGCCGGCACGCCGGAGCTCGGCGGGACCAATCGCGGCGAGAATATGGAAATCGGCACCTATGTGGAAAAGGCGCTTACCTCTGAGCTTTCCGGCAATTTGATTGATATCTGCCCGGTCGGTGCGCTGACCAGCCGGCCTTATGCTTTCGTGTCTCGGCCTTGGGAATTGCGCAAGACGGATGGCATTGATGTGTTGGATGCCGTGGGGGCGAATATCCGCATTGATACACGCGGCCCCGAAGTGTTGCGCATTCTGCCCCGCATCAATGAGGCGGTGAATGAGGAATGGATGGCCGATCGTGGTCGCTTTTCCTTTGATGGGCTGAAGCGCCGCCGGCTGGATCGGCCTTGGGTGCGCAAGGATGGCCGCATGGTCGCGGCAAGCTGGGCGGAAGCATTCGCTGCCGTTGCTGCCAAGCTGGCGCAAACGCCGGCGGATCGGATTGGTGCAGTGGCGGGTGCGCTCGCGGATGCGGAAAGCGTGCTGGCGCTCAAGGATCTGATGGCGGCCTATGGCAGCGCCAATCTGGATTGCCGGGAAGATGGCGCCGCGATTGATGGCGCGCGCGCTGATTTCTATCGCTTCAATACGACGATCGCCGGCATTGAAGAAGCCGATGCGCTGCTGATCATTGGCGCTGACCCGCGCAAGGAAGCGCCGGTGCTCAATGCGCGCATTCGCAAGCGCTGGGCGCAGGGGCGTTTTCCGGTCGGCTTCATCGGGCCGGCGGACGTTGATCTGACCTATAGCGCGCAGCATTTGGGCGAAGGCCCGACAGCGATCTCGGCGCTGTTGGATGCTTCGCATCCTTTCGCCGCAACGCTGAAGGCAGCACAAAAGCCAATGCTGATCCTTGGGCGTGGTGCCATTGCGCGTGCTGATGGTGAGGCGGTGCTGGCAGCCGCGTGGCGCCTTGCGGCCGAGGCCGGCATGCTGAAACTCGATTGGCATGGCTTCAATCTGCTGCATCATTTCGGCGGTGAGGTCGGCGCCTTGGAACTCGGCTTCCTGCCGGGGCAGGGGGGCAAGGACCTTGCCGCGATGCTCGGCGGTGGCGTGGATGCGCTGTGGCTGCTGAATGCGGATGGCTTTGATCCGGCGCGCATCCCGGCCAGCACTTTTGTGATCTATCAGGGCCATCATGGTGACGCCATGGCGGCGCGTGCCGACGTGCTGCTGCCAGGTGCGGCCTATACCGAAAAGGACGCGACCTGGGTGAATACCGAAGGCCGCGCTCAACGCAGCCATCGTGCCATTCACCCGCCAGGCGAAGCGCGCGAGGATTGGCGCATCATCCGCGCCTTCAGTGAAGGCGTTGGCAAGACGCTGCCTTACAATGATCTGGATGCGCTGCGGGAGCGCCTGGCGAGTGTCAGCCCAGTCTTCGCGCGCATTGGCGAAGTGGCGGCTTCAGGCTGCGCCGATATGGCCGGCCCGCAAGCGCGTGCTGCGATGGAAGCGGCGCCCTTCCGCCTGCCGATGACGGAATATCACCGCGCCGATGTGATCAGCCGTGCATCGGATGTCATGGCGGAATGCGCCGCGGTCTATGGGCCGCAGCCGGCTTTGGCGGCGGAGTAGGGCGATGAGCGAATTTCTTGCCTCCCCCATTGGTGTCCTGGCGCTGACGGTCGCCAAGGCTTTGGCGCTGCTGGTGCCGCTGCTGGTAATGGTTGCCTTCCTGACGCTGGCTGAACGCAAGGTGCTGGCGGCGATGCAAATGCGTCGTGGCCCCAATGTGGTTGGGCCGTTTGGTTTGCTGCAGCCTTTTGCCGATGCGCTCAAGATGCTGCTCAAGGAAACCATTGTGCCGACAGGGGCGAATAAGCTCCTGTTCCTGTTCGCGCCGATGCTGACCTTCATGCTGGCCATGCTCGCCTGGGCGGTGATCCCGGTGAATGATGGCTGGGCGATTGCCGATATCAATGTCGGCATTCTCTATCTTTTCGCCATTTCATCGCTGGGTGTTTACGGCATCATCATCGCGGGTTGGGCTTCCAATTCGAAATACGCGTTTTTGGGCGCAATGCGCTCTGCCGCGCAGATGGTGTCTTACGAAGTCAGCATGGGCTTTGTGATTGTCACCGTGCTGCTTTGCGTGGGCTCGCTCAATCTGAACGCCATTGTGAAGGCGCAGGAGAATCTCTGGTTCTTCATTCCGCTGTTTCCGATGTTCGTGATTTTCTTCATCTCAACGCTGGCCGAGACCAATCGCGCGCCGTTCGACTTGCCGGAAGGCGAAAGCGAATTGGTGGCCGGCTTCTTCGTTGAATATAGCAGCATGTCCTTCGCGCTATTCTTCCTTGGCGAATACGCGAATATGATCCTGATGGCGTCGCTGACGACCATTCTGTTCCTGGGGGGCTGGTATCCGCCGCTGGCGATTGAACCGCTCACCTGGATCCCGGGGCCGATTTGGTTCGTGCTGAAGGTCTGCTTCCTGTTGTTTGTCTTTATCTGGGTCCGCGCGACCTTCCCGCGCTACCGCTATGACCAGTTGATGCGGCTCGGCTGGAAGGTGTTTCTGCCCTTCAGCCTGATCTGGCTGGTGATTACCGCGGCGGTTCTGAAACTTACCGGCTGGCTGCCGGCTTGATGGGGCGCTGAACATGGCTTCTCTCGATCGCGTCGCACGTAGCCTGCTGCTTACGGAAATCGTCTCCGGCATGGCGCTGAC
>JBIKWX010000352.1:0-3100 GCA_044356095.1 Roseomonas sp. | reverse complement strand
ATGCCGTCTTCCTGATTTTCATCCTGGCCAATCTGATCATGCTGCCGCTGGGCTGGGCAGCGATCAAAAGCGCGCGCCAGGTGCTGCGCACGCCGCGCAATATCCTGCTGCCAGTCATATTGCTGTTCTGCATCGTGGGTAGCTTCGCGATGACGAATAGCCTTTATGGTGTTGCGATCATGCTGGTCATGGGTCTGTTTGGCTGGTTTCTTGAAAGCCACGGCATTCCAGTCGCGCCGCTGATCCTGGGCCTGGTGCTTGGCGAAATGCTGGAACAGACTTTTGTGCAGAACATGATCAAGACGGATGGTAATCTGCTTGCCTTCTTCAGCCGGCCGATTGCGGGGGCGCTTGGCATCGCGACCGTGCTGATCTGGGCCATCATGATCTTGCGTGTACTACGCCCAACGCGGGGCGGCGCCATGCGTGGCTAAGGTGAAGTGATCGCGCGGAGTTGGATCCGCTCGGCCATCCAGGGAAGCGTCATGGGGGATATCCGGGAAGGGTTGGGCGAGGGTGCGCGGCGCTATGCGCTGAGGTTTGCACCTAAGCTGCTGAAATCACGCCGAAAGGGTGCAAACCATGAGGGGGCTGGGTGCAAACCAAGTGCAAACCTAAGCGGCCTAGGTTTGCACCTAAGTCATTGAATTCACGTGGCTATAGTGCAAACTGCAACCCATATTTTTATTCTGACGCTAGAGGGGTCGGGCGCTTCCGCCCCCCGCATACAAATTCGCCAGGAAGGAACCATGTAATCAGAAATATTGTTAGTGGAGGTTAGATCTTGACTTTGCGTTCTCTCGTGACCTGCTCTCCAATGTTCGTTCCGTTCTTCGATCTACTGCTTGTCAGCGTCACCGCCGCTCAACACAATTTCTCGACCTTCACGAAGTATATCACTTTCGTTTTACGCGCCGGAAGGGGGAGAATTGTAACAGAGAATGCGCGCCGCAATTCCCCCCATTCACAGCACATCAAGCCGCGTGCGAACGCGGCAGCAGACCGAAGTGATTTGCCAAAGTTCCAAGCGCAGCAACAAGAATTCCGCAGGCAATGGGTGCCGAGACAAGCCGCCCATTCCAGCCTTGCTGCGCCGACCATGCACGCAGTGATACTTCCAGCCCAACCACGTGCCACGCAATCGAACCGCTAGGACTGTCAATGCCGCCCAGCACATCGAGTGCATTCAACACACGACGCCGCGCATCAACTTGACTGACCGAGAGCCAATCGCCCGATGATGCAGCAACACGAACGAATTGCGACGTCGCAATACTATCCAGTGCAGCACTACGAAAGAGCGTACGAAAGATGCAGCCCGCTTCATGCATCTCGCGCGATATACTGCCATGCGCGAGCATTTGTGAGAGCGTATCAACAACCTTTCGCTGCATGATCGGTGTGCCGGTCTCCGGATCAGTAACGCGAATCGCGGAACCGATATCGCCATGCTGCAAGCGCCACTTTGACGGTGCCGACAAATCCTCACGCGGCTTGGCGGGGCGTTTGTCCTTCCGCTTAGCGGCCATGGTCATTTCCTCCATTGCGCCGCCCCCAGCGACGATTGGCTTCGTTGGTGATGGCCTGGCGCAGCCACGGATCGCTGATGTCATCGACCACGATGCTGGCCACGCCATGCCGATGCCATGCGGCTGCGCGCATGGCGTTCAATTCGGCTTCGTTGGTTGTGCTGCGCAGGCGCGTGATCGGGTTCTGCGCCAGCATCGGGGCGCCGTGCAGGAGGCTCATGCCCTGCCTCCCCATCCTGGTTGGAAATAGGACTTGGGTTTTGTCGTCCTCTGGCCTATATGGTGGTTATGGATTTCGAGTGGGACGACGCCAAGAGCGAAGCCTGTTTTGCCGGTCGAGGTTTCGACTTCGCCTATGCGATCCAGGTTTTCCTCGATCCGGATCGCCTGATTGAACGCGATGAACGCTTCGATTATGGCGAGCCGCGTTTTCGAGTGCTTGGTCGCATCGGGTCGCGTCTGTTCCTGGTCGTCTACACGCCGCGCGGGGATGCGTTGCGCATTATTTCCGCCCGCAAGGCAAATGCAAGGGAGGTGTCTCGCTATGGGGACGGTTCGCGTGAAGCTTGAAGCCGGCAAGCCTGTCGCAGGGCGTATTGACGCGCGCAGGGTAGATGCCACGACAGAGGCTGATCTGCGGCGCCAGACGGCTGAGGATGATGCCGCAGGGGCGCAGGATGCCGCGTTGTATGCGCGACGCGTGCGTCGGCGTACCGGGCTGACGCAGGCTGATTTCGCCTCCCGGCTTGGTGTGCCGGTGGATACGGTGCGCAATTGGGAACAGGGTAAGCGCTTGCCGGCGGGGCCTGCGAAGGCGCTGCTACGGATTTTGGACAAGGCGCCCGAGGCAGCGCTTTCCGCGCTCAGCTGATCGCAAGGGCACGATTTCTCGAGATGGCTCATGCCCTGCCTCCCTCAGCGTCGGTGGCCCAGAGCAGCAGGGCCAGCGCATCAGCCTCGTTGTCGTCCGCTGGTGCAAAGCCGCGCGCCCGCATGGCGGCGATCATGGCCGCCTTATCCGCATTGCCCTTGCCGGTCGCGTAGCGCTTGATCGTGCCGACAGGGACGCCCTGGTAAGCAATGGCGCGTTCCTCGCACCACGCCGAAAGATGGGCCAGAAAGCCGCCGTAAAGGTGCGCGGCGTCGGTGCCTGCATGGGCGCGCACTTCTTCGAACGCGATTTGAGATAATTCGCCGGCGAGGTGTGTGACCTCGGTCAGCCAGGCGCGAAAGCGGAGAAACCGCATGCCACCGCCTTCGAAGCGGCTGGGCCTAAAGGTCATGGTGCCTGAGGTGATGGAGCCGGTACCTGAACGCAGCGCCCAGCCAGTGGTGGTGCCGAGATCGAGCGCCAGGACGGCCCGTCGCGGTGCGGCGCCGACCTCGCAGTTGGAAATGATCGGCGGCCTGCTTGCCAGCGCCGCGGACATGGGGAGAGTCGAGAGATCCATGATTGTCTCCTGATGGGGATGGTTGTGGTGAGGGCGGCGGCGGTGGGGTTCTTGGCGGAGCACACCGTCGCTGCCCGGCTTTGGGGTTCGGGCCGCGCGTGGCGGCCCGATGGCAGGCGG
>JBIKWX010000103.1:0-11054 GCA_044356095.1 Roseomonas sp. | reverse complement strand
CGGGAATTGCTGCCAGAAATGCCGGACGCTGTCGAAGATGAAGCTGATCCGGCTGCTGGCCCCGGGCTTTACGCCACGCTTGCGTTGCAGGATGCCATTTCTATCGGCAATTTGGCAGCAAGACGAAAAGCCCTACGCCAAGGCGCTTGGGGCATTGCCATAGCAGGCCTTTCGGCCTCGGCGCTTAGTCTGATTGAACCTGAAGCCCTGCCTGCGGATTGGCTGATCCTGGATTGGTC
This sequence comes from Roseomonas sp., assembly GCA_044356095.1. Lineage (GTDB taxonomy): Bacteria > Pseudomonadota > Alphaproteobacteria > Acetobacterales > Acetobacteraceae > Neoroseomonas. The sequence continues at coordinate 10,815 of JBIKWX010000103.1, read as the reverse complement.
CCCCGCGCTGGAGGACAGCCAAGTTCTGAGGGCCTTGCGCCGCCTTGATGAGGCCCGGCTTATTCTTGATGGCTGTGATGGTGAAGCGGCCCTTTCCTGGGGGCTCAGCCAGGGTGTCCATCTTTATGGTGGACCGTGGATTGAAGATATCATTACCGCAACTCGGATGGATCATTGCAGCGAAGCCGTGCGCTGCCTCCGCTCAGAATGTCGCGCGCGCGGGCTTGCCACCGCACCCTCTGAACGGCTTGGCTGCACCAACACTCTTTTATTGGAAGCCGTGCTGCCAGAGGGCCAGGCATGAGCGGCAGCGCGCAAAGATCTGCCAGCCTGCCGGCTGAGGCGCTGGGTGCGGTGGCCTTGTCCAATGCCATTCGCGACGCGGTCGCCATGGGGGAGGAGCGTCTGGTGCTCATGCTGCGCTTTTCGGCGCTGCCACGCGCCCGGCGCTTCGGCAGCCGCGCAGATTTACTGCGTGAAGCCTGGGAACCGCTGAACAGTACTGCACGCGTCAGAGGCTTCAAATTGCCGGGAGGCGATTTGGTTGCCATTGGCCTGCCCAATGCAAGCGAAGCGCTGGAGCATCAGCAGCGCGTTCTGTTTTCCATGCTGGAAGCTGAGGAAGCGGAGAAGGCGGTGCATATGCTCCGGCTGCCACAACAGGCGGCGGCGGTGATGGCCGCGGTTGAAGACAGCCTTGGCATGGTCGCCGCCATGCAGGCCATGGCACTGGAGGAGCCGGAAGAACGCGCGGTTGATGCGGCCGCCCTTGCCTCAGCGGAACGCGGGCTGATGACGGCTGACCTTAGTATTTTCTTCCGTCGCCAAAAAATCTGCTGGCTGGAACCGGGCGGGCAGAACACCAAGCTGTTCTGGGAAGATCGCCGCACGGAGCTTGCGGAAATCTGCGAAAGGCTGCTGCCAGGCAGCGATATTTCGCTGACGCCTGACTTCGCGCAAAGGCTCATGAAATCCATTGACCGCCGGCAATTGAGCGACATTGCGCGACCGGAAGAATTGCGCAATATGCGCCAGCTTGCGCTGCCGCTTCGTGTAGAGAGCCTTTTCTCGGCGGAATTCCTGCGCCTGGATTCCATCATGCCGCAAAGCCAGCGGCCCAGGCTGATCATTGGGCTTGATTCGGAAGATGTACTGGCCGATCCCGATCTTTTCCTGCTCGCACGCAATTTTGTGCAGGCGCGTGGCTATCGGCTGATGTTGGAAGCCGCATCCCCCTTCGCCGCCACCATCCTGTCCAGCCAACGTGCCGGCTTTGATTTCCTGCGCCTCAAATGGTCCGAGGATTTCCCGGCAGCTGACAGCCGGGCAGCGGCGGAACTCTGCAAGAAACTCTCGCTGAATGCCGAACAGATTGTGCTGGCCGGCGCGGATCGGCCAGCCGCCATTGCCTGGGGTTGGGAAGCAGGCATCCGCCTGTTCCAGGGCCGGCTGATTGAAAGCCAGCGCCCGGCAGCCTGATTGAGGCTGACTTGGCGAAACGCCGCTTTGGGCCGATATGCCCCCCATGCCGATTCCCGCCATTGAGGCCCAGGGCCTGACGAAAACCTACAAGGCCAGCGATCCGCCGGCCGTTGAGGGTTTGAACTTTATCCAGCCCGCCGGCAGCACTTGGGCGCTGCTCGGCGGCAATGGTGCGGGCAAATCCACCACCATTGCCATGCTGCTTGGTCTTTTAGTGCCAAGTGGCGGGCGCGTTGTGGTGCTGGGCCATGACATGGCGCGGGATCGCTTTGCTGCCCTGGCGCGGATGAATTTTTCCTCGCCCTATGTCGCGCTGCCGCATCGGCTGACCGTTCGGGAAAACCTGACCGTTTACGCGCATTTGTATAACGTGCCGAAGCCGGCGGAACGCATCACCGAATTGGCTGAACACCTGCAATTGTCTGGCTTTCTGGATCGGCCCGCAGGGCAGCTTTCGGCCGGGCAGAAAACCCGTGTCGCGATTGCGAAATCCCTGATCAATCGCCCGGAATTGCTGCTGCTGGATGAACCCACCGCCAGCCTGGACCCCGATACGGGCGATTGGGTTCGCAGCCTGTTGGAAGCCTATCGCGCGGAATCCGGTGCTGCCATTCTGCTTGCCAGTCACAACATGGCTGAGGTCGAACGGCTTGCCGATCATGTGCTGATGCTGAAGGGCGGGCGGATTGTGGACCAAGGCAGCCCCGCCGATCTGATCGCGCGTTATGGCCGCGATGATCTGGAGCAGGTGTTTCTGGATATCGCCCGCGGCCAGGGGCGCGCAGCATGAGTGGGGCAGGGCGGCGCATCTGGGGGCTGATGTATCGGCATTTGGCGCTCTATCGGCGGTCCTGGCCGCGCCTTTTGGAATTGATGTATTGGCCCGTTCTGCAAATGCTGGTCTGGGGTTTTGTGACCGCCTGGCTTGCTGGCGTGCAGAACAATACCGCAAGTGTCACCGCCGGCGTGCTGCTCGGCGGCGTGCTGCTGTGGGAGGTAACGCTGCGCAGCCAAATGGGCTTCGCCATTTCCTTCCTGGAGGAAATCTGGTCACGCAATCTGGGCCATATTTTCGTGGCACCGCTGCGCCCGCATGAATTGGTGGCGGGCTTGGTGGCCATGAGCATGCTCCGCACCGCGATTGGCGTGGGACCTGCCATTCTGCTGGCCTTCCTGCTTTACGGCTTTGGCATCTGGACCCTGGGGCCGGTGCTGGTGCTCTATTTCGCGGCGTTGATGGCGATGGGCTGGGCGGTGGCGCTTGGCGTGACCGCGCTGATCCTCCGCCATGGCGCGGGGGCCGAGGCTTTGGCCTGGGGCGTGCTGTTCGGCTTGGCACCCTTCTCAGCGGTGTTTTATCCGGTTTCGGTGCTGCCTGGCTGGTTGCAGCCGATCTCACTTGCCATTCCGGCGACGCATGTTTTTGAAGGCATGCGCGCCGCGCTGTTGGATGGGCGGCTGGCCTGGGATCATCTGGCCTATGCTTTTGCGCTTGATCTGATCTGGCTTGGCTTGGCGGCCTGGCTTTTCATGGCGCAATTCCAGGCGGCGCGCGTCCGAGGCGCTTTGATGAATATTGGCGAATAAACCAAGGCGCCTCTTTCATCTTGCGCGCTTTTCCGGCAAGTTTCCCCTTTCCGGTCCTTGGTGGGGCGATGGTCGCCTTTGCCCGGGCCGGTAGCTCCCGGAGACTGGAAACGTGATTCCCGCCCTGATGCCGACCTATAACCGTGCCGACCTTGCTTTTGAGCGGGGCGAAGGCGCGCGACTTTGGACGGAAGACGGGCGACGCTTCCTGGATTTCGGCGCGGGCATCGCGACATCCTCGCTCGGCCATGGGCACCAGCACCTCACGCGGATGATTGCGGAACAGGCGGGCAAGATAATCCATGCCTCCAACCTGTATCGCATCCCGCAGGCGGAACGGCTGGCGCAGCGGCATGTGGAAAATTCCTTCGCTGACAGCGTGTTTTTCTGCAATTCCGGCGCCGAAGCCAATGAAGGCATGATCAAGGCTGTCCGCAAATATCATGCGGAAAACGGCCATCCGGAACGCTACCGGCTGATCTGCTTTGATGGCGCCTTCCATGGCCGCACCATGGCCGCGCTGGCCGCCACGGGGAATGAGAAATATTTGGCCGGCTTCGGCCCGCCGGTTGAAGGCTTCGACCATGTGCCCTTCGACAATATGAACGCGGTGCGTGATGCGATTGGCCCCAATACGGCTGGCGTGATGATTGAACCCGTGCAGGGTGAAGGCGGCGTGCGCCCCGCGCCGCTTCGTTTCCTACGCGAATTGCGCGCCATGTGTGATGAATACGGGCTGCTGCTGGCACTGGACGAAGTGCAGACCGGCATGGGCCGTTCCGGCAAGATGTGGGCCCATCAATGGGCCGGGATCGAGCCTGATGTCATGTCATCCGCCAAGGGCATTGGCGGCGGCTTCCCGCTGGGCGGCATTTTCGCCAAGGAACATGTGGCGAAGCATTTGAAGGCTGGCACGCATGGGTCCACCTATGGCGGCGGGCCGCTGGCTTGCGCGGCCGGCAATGCGGTGATGGATGTTGTCTCCGCCCCCGGCTTCCTTGAACGTGTGGACCAGGTGGCGCGTCATTTATGGCGCGCCCTGCTGGCCCTTGCCGCCAAGCATCCGACGGTGATTGAAGATGTGCGCGGTGCCGGCCTGCTGCTGGGCCTCAAGCTGCGGCCCGAGGTGAATAACGGCGAAATGCAGAATGCCGCCGTGGCCGAGGGTCTGCTGACTGTGGCGGCGGGGATGAATGTGCTGCGCCTGGCGCCGCCGCTGATTATCACTGAGGCGGATGCGGATGAGGCGGTGGCGCTGCTTGATCGCGCCTGCCTGCGCCTGACCCCAGCCGGTGCCCAAGCCGCGGCGCAATGAGTGCCATGTTGAAATCGGTCAGGGGCGGCGATGCGCCGCCCCGCCATTTTCTGGAATTGATGGATCTTGAACCGGCCGTGCTGCGCCGGATGCTTGATGTGGCCGGACGCGCCAAGCGTGGCGAGCTTGCGGGCAAGCCCTTGGCCGGCAAATCCATTGCCCTGATTTTCGAAAAACCCTCCACCCGCACACGCGTTTCCTTTGAAGTGGGCATCCGTCAATTGGGCGGCGATGTTATCGTGCTGTCTTCCAAGGATATGCAGCTTGGCCGAGGCGAAACGCCTGCCGATACCGCCAAAGTGCTGTCGCGCTATGTGGATGCCATCATGCTGCGCACTGATAATGTGCAGAAAATCCGTGAATTGGCGGAACATGCGACGGTGCCCGTGATCAATGGCCTGACCGATGTATCGCATCCCTGCCAATTGATGGCCGATGTCATGACCTTTGAAGAGCATCGCGGCCCGATTGGCGGGCAGATTGTGACCTGGACGGGTGATGGCAATAATGTCGCGCAATCCTTCATCCAGGCGGCGGCCCGCTTTGGCTTCACGCTGCGGCTGGCGACACCGCCGGAATTGGCGCCGCCGGCTGAATTGATTGCCTGGGCACGCGCGCAGGGTGCCAAGGTGGAATTGACCCATGACCCCATCGCTGCCGTGCGTGATGCGCGCTGCGTGGTGACTGATACCTGGGTTTCCATGTCCGATGAGCGTGATGGCCGCGCCGAAAGCCGGCATAATCTTTTGGCGCCTTATCAATTGAACACGTCGCTGCTGAAGCACGCCGCGCCGGATGCAATTGTGATGCATTGCCTGCCCGCGCATCGCGGCGAGGAAATCACCGATGAGGTGATGGATGGCCCGCAAAGCGTGGTGTTTGATGAGGCGGAAAACCGCCTGCATGCGCAAAAGGGCGTGCTGCTTTGGGCCTTGGGGCTGGCGTAAGCCTTATGGCGTGACCCGTGAGCAAGCGTCACGCCTTTGCCGAGGGACCAGGCCCCTGCCCTATCCCCCGTGCTGCAATGCGTTGAAGCCCAGACGCTTCTGATATTGGCGCTACCCAAGCGCGCTTGTATAGGCAAACAGAGCCACGCTGCTGCCGGCGTTTCTCATGCCGCTTCCGAGCCCAAGTGAAGGATTCCCGCGATGCGCGATTTCGATGAAAACTCAATCACGGATGCGGTCCTACAACGCCTGGCTGGCGCTGAAGACCCTCGCCTGAGGCAGGTGGCACAAAGCCTTGTGAAGCATCTGCACGCCTTTGTGCGGGATGTTGAGCCAAGCTTTGAAGAATGGCAGACCGCCATCAGCTTTCTGACCCGCATTGGCCATATGTGTGATGGCAAGCGGCAGGAATTCATCCTGCTGTCGGATACGCTTGGTGTTTCCATGCTGGTGGATGCGATCAATCACCGCATGCCGGAAGGCGCCACCCCAACCACCGTGCTTGGGCCTTTCTATGTTGAAGGCGCGCCTGAATTGCCACTGGGGGCAGAGGTTGCGCGCGCCATGAAGGGCGAACCGCTGCATGTTTCAGGGCGCGTGATGACCGCAGGCGGCGGTCCCATCGCTGGCGCCATCGTGGATATCTGGCATTCGGATGAGGATGGCTATTACGATGTGCAGCGCGTTGATCAGGCGGATGCCAATCTGCGGGCGCGCTTTCGTACCGACAGCGACGGGCGCTTTCATTTCTGGACTTTGACGCCAACATCCTACCCCGTGCCGGATGATGGCCCGGTCGGGGAATTGCTGCGCGCGACGGGCCGGCACCCGATGCGCCCCGCGCATGTTCATTTCATGATTGCGGCGCCGGGGCATGAAACCCTGGTGACGCATGTGTTTGTCGCGGGCGATCCCTATTTGGATAGCGATGCCGTCTTTGGCGTGAAGCAGGAATTGATTGCCGAATTTGTACAACACCCACCGGGCCAGGGACCCGATGGGCGCGCCCTGGACGGCACCTGGCGCAAGCTGGTCTATGATTTCGCGCTGAAACGCAACGGCTGAACCGAAGCGCTCGGGCGTGCCTTCAGCGCACCAGCGCAGTCGATAGGATCGGGAAGAAGGCAATCAGCATCAGCGCAAGGCCCATCACCACCACAAAGGGCAAGGCGCCGGCAAAAATGGTTTCAATACCAACCTTTGGATCGGCCAAAGTTGCCTTCACGGTGAACACGGAAATACCAAAGGGCGGCGTCAGCAGCCCCATCTCTACCGCGATGATGGTGACAATACCGAAATGGATCAGGTCAAACCCCATCGCGGTCGCGATAGGCGCGCCAATCGGCACCATGATGAGCAGGATGGAGGTACTGTCCAGAATCATCCCCATCAGCAGGATGACGATCACGAAGGCGAACAGAAAGCCGTAAGGCCCAAGGCCCAAATGTTCCACGAAATCGCCAATCGCATTGGGCACGCCCGCCATGGACAGCATGCGCGAATATAGCCCTGCCGAAATCAACAGGAACAGAATAGCGGCCGAAACCAGGCCGGTTTCACGCAAGACGCGCCAGAATTTCGCAGCATCCAAGCGGCGCCGTACCAGCGCAATCAGCAAGGCGCCCGCGGCCCCCACTGCGCCCGCTTCGGTCGGCGTGAAGAAACCCGTGTAAAGCCCGCCCAGGATCAGCACCACAAGCGCAAGAATAGGCAGGGATTTGCCGAGCATTTCTGCCGGCCCCATCAGCTTTTCGTCAGCCACGGCTGCTGATTGCGTTTGGCTCATGATGCGCTGCGGGGCGAAACTGGCATAGCACCAGATCATGACAGCAAAGCCGATTGCGATAATGATTCCAGGAATGGCGCCTGCAATGAACATGGCGCCGATGGAAACCTCAGCCAGCACGCCATAGACAATCATCAACAGCGATGGCGGTATCAGCATGCCAAGAATGCTGCTGCCCGCCACCGTGCCGGCGGCGAAGCGCATGGAATAGCCATGCCGCACCATCTCAGGCACCGCAACTTTGGTGAAGACCGCGGCCGAGGCGATGGAAACGCCTGTCACCGCCGCAAATACCGCATTGGCGCCAACGGTCGCGATGCCAAGCCCGCCTTTCACGCGTTTCAGTAGGTTCTGTGCGACATCGAAAGTGTCTTTCCCGACATCGGAAATACTGACCAAAAGCCCCATCAGGACGAAAAGCGGTATGGTCGCAAACAGGTAATCCTGAATGCCCGAATAGGTCGCCAAGGCTGTAAAGCGAAAGGCCAGATCAGGATTTTCGCGGATCAGCCAAACGCCAATCGCGCCGGTTGAAATCAGCGTAATGCCAATCGGCAGCCCGATGATGATCAGCGTCACCATCAGCCCGATCAGGGCAAAGCCAAGGCTGGTATCATCCATGGCGCGTGAGCATCCCGCGCAATTCGGCGACAAACACCGCCAGATAGGCGATGCCGCCCGCCACACCGCCCAGCACGATCAGACCACGAAAGGGCCAGGTAGGCACGGTGAAAAGCCCCTGCACGCCGAAGAATTCCCGCAAATTGATGGAATTCCACATGCCCGGCCAGGCGGCCTGCGCGATGAAGAACATCACCGCGGCACCAATCAGGAAAAACAGCGCCTCAAGCCCGCGGCCGAAACGCGGCGACCAATTCAGCACACGCTGGATCAGGAAATCCGCGCGCGTCATGCGGCGGTGATAGATGGTGGCGCCAATCTGCAGAAAGACAATCCCCACCACCGAATGCGCGGCAATTTCCGCAACCCCGGTGATGGGCGCATTCAGGAAGGATCGGCCAATGACATCGGCGCAGATCAGCAGCATCAACCCAAAGGTCCAAATGGTGCCAATGGCGGCCAAGCCATCAAGCAGCATTTGGATCGGGCCGGAGTTCTGCGATGGTGCGGCGCTATCCAGCGCCGCCATGTCAATATCATCAGCCAAGCGGGCAGACCTTCCTGATCAGGACGTGACTTCACGGTCCCAATTACGCCCGGGCGTCTGCCCGGCAGCGCGAATGGCCGCGAAGTAGGCGTTCAACACATCCCGCGCCGCGGGGCCAGAGCTATCCACCCAGGTGCGCGCAATATTCGGCAGGCCGCGGATCCAGCGCTCACGCTCTGCCGCCGGCAGGGTGGTGATGACGGAACCTTGGCGCAGCATCTCTGCCTCGGCCGCCGCGATACGCGCGGAGACATCGCGGATATGCGCCTGCGTTGTCGTTTTGCCCGCTTCCGTCATGGCGCGGCGCACACCGTCCGGCCAACGATCAAAGCGCTGCTTATTCGCGGCGATACCGCCCACATACATCGCACCCACATCGCATTTCGTGATGTAGCGCGCCACTTCATGCACGCGTGTCGGCAGAATGCCGACAAAGAAGGAAAGCGCACCTTCCGAAACGCCGGTCTGGATATCGGTGTAATAGGTGGTGAGTGCGCCATCAACCGGCGTCGCGCCCGTGCCGGTCAGCCAATTAGCGCTGGTACCAGGGGCGGAGATTTTGCGGTTGCGCAAATCATCCAGGCTGCGGACGGGGAAGTTCGACCAGATGTGATAGGTATCGGTGATATAGGAACTGAGCGGCACCATATTGAGGCCGTTCCAATTCTGCCGAATGGCCGGCACGTTTTCATTCATGGCTTCAAAGGTATTGGCCACCAAAGCGTGATCACCGGTCGCGAAAGGCGTGAAATAGGTCACGTTCTGCAGCGGCATGGTGCTGCCTTCCCAAAGCGTACCGACATAGCCGATATCGGTGATATTATCGCGCACGGCTTCCATCGTATCCTGGAAGCGATAGAGCGTGCCGCCATAGGATTCGCGCCAATTGACGCGATGCGTATTGCCGCCATCGCGCAGCAGCTTGTCCACTTCCGGCTGGAAGACATTCTTCATCATCGACACCCAGAAATTCGCCACCGGATGGCTGGACGCGATGGTGATGTTCAGCGCGGTCTGCGCGCGGCTATGGATGGAAAACAAGGGCAGCGCGGAAGCGCCCAGGATCAGGCTGCGGCGAAGGGTGGTCATGGCTATTCTCCCTGTTGTGGCGTTGGTGAACGCGGTTGAGTTTATTCAGGCAATCGTGCCAAGCGCGCGCAAGATACGCTCTGGCGTAAAGGGCTGTTCATGCACGCGGGCCTTGAAGGGCCGCAGCGCATCATTGATGGCATTCATGATGGCGGCCGGCGCACCGGCTGTGCCGGCCTCACCGGCGCCCTTGGCGCCCAGCAGGGATTCCCGCGTTGGCGTTTCCACATGGCCGACATGGATTTCGGGCATTTCTGCCGACATGGGCACCAGATAATCCGCGAGCGTCGTGGTCAGCAGATTGCCTTCCGCATCATAGACGCAATGTTCGTAAAGCGCGCCACCAATGCCCTGCACAATGCCGCCGCGCACCTGTTCATCCACCAAAAGCGGATTGACGACGCGGCCGCAATCTTCAACGCACCAATGTTCCAGAAGCTTCACCATGCCGGTGGCGGGGTCCACTTCAACCCAGCTTGCCTGAATGCCATTGGTGAAGGCGAAGGGGTATTCCTTGGTGATGAAATGGCGCGTCTGCACCAATTCGCGCTGCAATTCCTTGGGCAGCGTATCACCGCGGAAATAGACAATGCGGCCCAATTCAAACAGCGTCATGCGCGGCTTGCCGCTGGCCCTGTCCGTGATTTCGCCCATCACGACATCAAGTGTATCTGGCATCGCTTGCAGCATGGCGCCAGCCACTTCCAGGATTTGCTGCTTGAGCGCGATGGCCGATTGCAGCGCAGCTTCACCACCAATGCCCGCACCGCGGCAGGCCCAGGTTCCGCCGCCATAAGGCGTGGTCTGCGTATCCCCTGTGATGATCTTCACGCGATTGACCGGCACGCCAACACCATGCGCGACGATTTGCGCCAAAATCGCCTCAGTCCCCTGGCCCTGTTCCGTCACACCTGAGGAAGCAACAATGGACCCATCGGGGTCCATCCGCACCGTGCAACCATCCTGCGCGGAAATACGCGCGCCACCAATGCCATACATGAAGGGCGAAGGATTGGTCAGTTCAATGAAGGACGCAAAGCCAATGCCGCGATAAATGCCGCGCTGGCGAGCCTCATTCTGATCGGCACGAATACGCTCAAGCGGCACCATATCCAGCAGCTTGTTCAGCGATGCGTGATGCGACAGCCCTTCAAAACGCATGCCGGGCGGTGAGGTATAGGGATAGGCATCATCGCGAATAAGATTGCGCCGGCGTATCTCAACCGGGTCCATGCCAAGCGCCTCGGCAGCCAGATCCATGAGCCCTTCCGTTACTGCCGTCGCGATGGGATGGCCGACAGCGCGGTATTGGCAGGTTGGCGTCTTGTTTTGCAATACAACCGTTGTGGTGCAGCGGTAATTCTTGAAATCATAGGGACCGCCGCAGAGATTGACGACCTGATTGCCCTCGATCGCGCTGGTGCGCGGATAGACGGAATAA
>JBIKWX010000350.1:0-3119 GCA_044356095.1 Roseomonas sp. | reverse complement strand
GGCGTTGCCGCGGGCAAGGCGCTGGACCTCATGCAATCCGGCCCGGTGGATGGGTTTGATTCGCATATGGTCGGCACCGGCGATTACGCCGCGATTGCCGGTTCGGATGTGGTGATTGTCACCGCTGGCTTCCCCCGCATGCCGGGCATGAGCCGCGATGATCTGGTGGCGAAGAATGCCGGCGTGATCGCGCAGGTGGCGGAAGGCATCAAGAACCATTGCCCGAATGCCTTTGTGATCGTCATCACCAACCCGCTTGATGCGATGGTCTGGGTGATGCGCGAAAAATCCGGCCTGCCGCATAACAAGGTTGTCGGCATGGCGGGCGTGCTCGATTCATCGCGCTTCCGGCTGTTCCTGGCGCAGGAATTCAATGTCTCGGTCGAAGATGTCACCGCCTTCGTGCTGGGTGGCCATGGCGATACCATGGTGCCGCTGACGCGCTATTCCACCGTGGCCGGCATTCCTGTGCCTGACCTCATCAAGATGGGTTGGACCACGCAGGAAAAGATTGATGCCATCGTGGCCCGCACCGCCAATGGCGGCGGCGAGATCGTGAAGCTTTTGGAACGCGGCAGCGCCTTCTATGCGCCGGCGGCTTCTGCCATCGCCATGGCGGAAAGCTACCTGAAGGACAAGAAGCGCGTGCTGCCCTGCGCTGCCTGGCTGACTGGCCAATATGGCATCAAGGATCTTTATGTCGGCGTGCCTGTCGTGATCGGCGCTGGCGGCATTGAACGCATTGTTGAGATTGAACTGAACCCGGCTGAAAAAGCCGCTTTCGATAAAAGCTGCGCCGCGGTGCAGGAATTGATCGAAGCGTCGCGCAAGCTGGTGGGCTGATTGCCCAGGGCCAGGCCTCGCCTGGCCCTTTTTCGCATCCGGACCGGAGGCATTTTGCATGAATATCCATGAATATCAGGCGAAGGAGCTGCTGCGCCGCTATGGCGTTGCGGTACTTGAAGGCCATGTCGCCTGGAATGCCGAGGAAGCCGCCGCCGCAGCGGCCAAGCTTCCTGGCCCGGTCTATGTGGTGAAGTCGCAAATCCATGCGGGGGGACGCGGCGCGGGCCGCTTCAAGGAAGACCCGAATGGCAAGGGCGGTGTGCGGGTTGTGAAGTCAGCTGCCGATGTGAAGGCCGCTGCCGATGCCATGATTGGCAAGACGCTGGTGACGAAGCAAACCGGCCCCGCCGGCAAGCTTGTCTCGCGCGTTTACATCGAAGATGGCTGCGATATCGCCCGCGAATTGTACCTTGGCCTGCTGGTGGACCGCGCCACGTCGCGCCTGACCATCATGGCGTCCACCGAAGGCGGGATGGAAATTGAGGAAGTTGCCGAAAAGCACCCCGAGAAAATCCTGAAGGTCGCGATTGACCCGGCTTCGGGCGTCTCGGGCTTTCATGCGCGCAAGCTGGCCTTCGGGCTTGGCCTGACCGGCAAGCAGGTTTCGTCCTTCACGAAGTTTGTGCTGGCGCTTTACGGCGCCTTTGTGGAGCTTGATTGCGCGATTGTGGAGATCAACCCGCTGGTCGTGACCGGGGCAGGGGAGATCGTCGCACTCGATGCCAAGGTGTCCTTCGATGACAATGCGCTGTTCCGCCACAAGGATCTGGAAGCGCTGCGTGATGACAGCGAAATGGACCCGAAGGAATTGGACGCGGTCAATAATGATTTGAATTACGTCGCTTTGGATGGCGAGATCGGCTGCATGGTCAATGGCGCGGGCCTGGCCATGGCAACGATGGATATCATCAAGCTTTATGGCTCAAGCCCGGCTAACTTCCTTGATGTCGGCGGCACCGCGACCGCGGCGCGCGTCACTGAGGCGTTTCGCATCATCACCTCGGATGCCAATGTGAAGGCCATTCTGGTGAATATCTTCGGCGGCATTGCGAAATGCGACATGATCGCCACGGGGATTGTGGAAGCGACCAAGACGCTGTCGCTGAAAGTGCCTTTGGTGGTGCGGCTTGAAGGCACCAATGTTGATCTCGGCAAGAAGATCCTCGCGGATAGCGGGCTTGCCATTATTGCCGCCGATAATCTGGCCGATGCGGCCAAGAAAGTCGTCGCTGCCGTGAAGGGGGCCTGAACCATGGCTGTTCTTGTCAACGCCAATACCCGCGTGATGACCCAGGGCTTCACCGGTTCGCAGGGCACCTTCCATGCCGAACAGGGCATTGCCTATGGTTCGACCTATGTTGGCGGTGTCACGCCCGGCAAGGGCGGCACCACCCATATCGGGCTGCCGGTCTTTGATACGGTGGCGGAATGCGTGGCGGCCACCGGGGCCAATGCTTCGGTGATTTATGTGCCGCCACCCTTCGCGGCGGACGCCATTCTGGAAGCGATTGATGCGGAAGTGCCGCTGATTATCTGCATCACGGAAGGCATTCCGGTCTTGGATATGGTCAAGGTGAAGCGCGCGCTGGATGGGTCAAAATCCCGCCTGGTGGGGCCGAATTGCCCGGGCGTGATCACGCCTGGCGCCTGCAAGATCGGCATCATGCCGGGCCATATCCATAAGCCTGGGTCGGTTGGCATTGTCTCCCGTTCCGGGACGCTGACCTATGAAGCCGTGGCGCAAACCACCGCTGCCGGGCTTGGCCAATCAAGCTGCGTTGGCATTGGCGGCGACCCGGTAAAGGGCATGGATTTCATTGAAGTGCTGGAGATGTTCCTGGCCGACCCGGATACCAAATCCATCGTCATGATTGGCGAGATTGGCGGGCAATCTGAAATCCTGGCGGCCGAATACCTGAAGCGGGAGAATTTCGCCCCCGGCAAGCCGAACAAGCCGGTGGTGGGCTTCATCGCCGGCGCCACGGCGCCCCCAGGGCGGCGGATGGGCCATGCCGGGGCGGTGATTTCCGGCGGCGCCGATACCGCTGAGGCAAAAATGGCTGCCATGAAAGCCGCCGGGATTCACGTTGCGGATAGTCCTTCTGCGCTAGGCTCCACCATGGTCAAGGCGCTTGGCGGCTGATTTCGCCCATTAGTTGATACTGGGGGGCTGCCGCATCGGGCGTTATGGCCTTATGCTCGCAGCCCTCGGCCCCGGTGCCGGGGCGTTGCACGGCACCACAAGAATATATCCGCCCAACCCCAGCATGGGT
>JBIKWX010000349.1:0-3149 GCA_044356095.1 Roseomonas sp. | reverse complement strand
GATGATGCGCACCAATCATTTGCGCGACCACATCGGCTGGGTCGCGGCTGATCGCGCCCACCGGCCCGCTTTCCGCCAATTCAAACCCATCACGCCCGGTAATCACCAGGCTGAGTTCCGCGCGCCGCACATCTTCCAAGGTAAAGCCCGCATCAAACAAGCGGATCATCGGCCCAAGCGCGGCGGAGGCGTTATTGTCCTTCGCCCGCCCAAGCAACAAGGCGCTCCGCCCTTCCACATCCCGCAAATTGACATCATTGCCGAGAGTGGCGCCCTGAATGCGCCCCTTGCCATTCACCACCATCACCGCTTCCGGTTCCGGATTGGACCAGGCAGAGACAGGATGCACGCCAATCTTGCTACCGGTGCCAACGGAAGCCATCGCAGGGCATTTGGTGAAAATCTCCGCATCCGGGCCAATGCCCACTTCAAGATATTGGCTCCACCAACCCTTTTGCAGCAAAGCGGATTTGAGGCGCATGGCTTCCGCGCTGCCGGGAATGATCGCGGCCAGATCATCGCCAATGATGTTCCGAAATTCAGCGCGCACCGCTTCCGCCTGGCCGGCATCGCCACGGCAGCGTTCTTCCACCACGCGTTCCAGCATGCTGCGCACGTAAGTCACGCCAGCAGCCTTCACGGTTTGCAGGTCAATCGGTGAAAGCAGGAAGGGTTTGGCAGGATCACGCTTATCCCAGGCCGAATTGGCCAATAATGCTTCAAGATCGAGCGTGATCGGCTCACCACGCCCGGTGATGGCACCAATCGCGTAATCTTCCTCCAGAAAGCGGGACGCTGTGCCAAAGGCAGGCGTCAGGTCAAACGCCGCGCCGCGCGCAAAGCCGATCACGCAGGGCCCTTCAGGCCGCATGATGCGGGCGCAGAAATGCCCCTCGGCGAAATCCACCGGCAAATGGCTGGAGTTGATGTGCATGGCGCCCCCCGTTTTTGCGCTGCCATTTTGCGGGAAATAATGCCGCATCGCCAGGGTGCTTGCGCTGCATCAAGAAGCTGGGCGGCATATTCGGATTGTGTGCACCAATGCAGGAAATGATCGCCGCGCCCGCCCATGGCATCGGGCACCCCTTCCTTTCCGCCGCCGGGGCGTCGGCTGCTCGCGCCCTGCTGGCCGCTGCCGCCCCCGTCACCGTGCCGCGCCGTGACGTGATTTTCGCGCCCGAGGCTGAGCCAGAGGCGCTTTACCTTGTCTTGGAAGGTTCCGTCGGCCTTTCCATGCAGGGTGCGGCCGATTCCCGCGGCCTGCTTGAGATCATCGGCGGCGGCGAGTGCTTTCTGATGCCAGCCGTGATCATGGGCGGCGCCTGGCCCTTTGGGGCCGAGGCTTTGGCGCCCAGCCGGCTGCTCCGCATCCCGCTTGATGCCTTCCATGCCACCATGGCTGAGGAACCGCGTCTGGCCGAAGCGAGCCTCACGCAAATGGCACGGCAATGGCGGGTTCTGGCGGATCAATTGCGTGACATGAAACTCACCAAGGCGAGTGAGCGCGTCGCGCATTTCCTCACTGGGCGGCTGCTGCCAGGCGGGCGCGTTGCCATGCCGGAACCCCGCGCGGCCATAGCGGCGCGACTCGGCATGACACCGGAAAGCCTCTCCCGCGTCATGCATGGGCTGGAAGCGGCGGGGCTCGTGCGGCTGCACGGAAGGCGGGTGGAGGTGCCGGATGCCAAGGCGCTGACCCAGGCGGCACGGGCTTCCGGCTAGTAGATTAAGCGGTTAGGCTCCCCCAAAACGGAGGATTGCCCATGGCCCGCGTACCTGATTTGACGGTGGATGATCTGGCGGAAGCCGATCGAGACCTGCTGAAGCGCCCGATTGCCCTGCATAAGGCGCTGACGAATAGCCCGAAGGCAGCGCGCGCCTTTTCCGGCCTTGGGCAATTCATTCGCTACGGATCGCGCCTTGACCCCCGGCTGCGCGAATTGGCGATTCTGCAAGTGGGTTGGCAGGCGCGCTCACCCTATGAATGGTCGCATCACGTTAAGATCGGCAAGGATTTCGGCGTGAGCGATGCCGATATCCATGGCCTGATCGCCGAAAGCGCCGGGCAGGACTCGGCGCTTGAACCGCTGGCCAAGCTGGTGCTGCTGGCCGCCCGTGAAGCCGCGGCAGGGCCGGGCGTGACCGAGGCCACCTATAAGGCGCTCGCTGCGCATTTCGACCATGAACTGATGGTGGATCTGGTGGTCACCATTTCCTTTTACTGCGCGGTGGTGCGCGCGCTTTCATCGCTGGCGATTGAGGTTGAACCCGAATACCAGCCCTATCTGGACCAATACCCCTTGCCGGCTTGAGGAAAGCTTTTTACTAAAATACTGATTCAAATCACTTAAATTTACCGGCTGGGGTTAGCAATCGCCCCGGCCGGCGCAGCTTTTTGGCGAAGCAGCGACCCCGGCCTGCATCCCCGGGTTGCAAATAATTTTCGATTTAAGGGGTTCTTCAGCCCGCGCGTTAACCTTTTGGTTAATGCTCCCGATAAAGAATGCGTCAACCGAAGGAGAGCGGGGGACGATGGAACTCAGGATGGTCAAGGCCGGGGTATTGGACATGGCGGTGGAAATGCACGGCCCCGAAACCGGGCCGGTTGCCATCCTGCTGCATGGCTTTCCCGATGACGCCCGCGCCTGGGATGGCGTGGCGCCCGAGCTTGCCGCCCAGGGCTTCCGCGTGCTGGTCCCCTATCTGCGCGGCTATGGTCCGACCCGGTTTCTGGACCCGGCGACGCCGCGTTCCGGCGAACAGGCGGCGCTTGGGGCGGATTTGCTTGCGCTGATGGATGCGCTGGCGATCCCGCAGGCGATCCTGGCCGGGTATGATTGGGGCGGGCGCGCCGCTTGTGTCGTCTCGGCCCTTTGGCCTGAGCGGGTGATCGGCCTGGTTTCCGCAAATGGCTATAATATTCAAGATATTGCGGGGAGTATCCGCCCCGCCGCGCCGGCGCAGGAAGCGCGCCATTGGTATCAATGGTACCTGCAAACAGACAGGGGCGCGGCGGGCCTGGCCCAGAATGGGCATAGCCTTTGTGAGCTGCTGTGGCGCATGTGGTCGCCCAATATGGGCTTCTCTGCCGAAAGCTACGCCAAAACGGCGGCCAGCTTCGACAATCCCGATTTCGTGGCGGTCGCCGT
>JBIKWX010000102.1:0-11184 GCA_044356095.1 Roseomonas sp. | reverse complement strand
CCCTTCTTGCCCTCAATTATCCAAAAACGACCGTAACTTCCGGCTACGGCTTGGGTGTTTCAGTTTGCGCAGAGCCTTGGCTTCAATCTGGCGGATGCGTTCGCGGGTTACGTTGAATTGCTGGCCCACTTCTTCCAGCGTGTGGTCCGTATTCATACCGATGCCAAAGCGCATGCGCAGCACGCGTTCTTCGCGGGGCGTCAGGCTGGCCAGCACACGCGTTGTCTGTTCGCGCAGATTGGATTGGATCGCCGCATCAATCGGGATGATCGCGTTCTTGTCTTCAATGAAATCGCCAAGATGGCTGTCTTCCTCATCCCCGATCGGGGTTTCAAGGCTGATCGGTTCTTTCGCGATCTTCAAGACCTTGCGCACCTTCTCAAGCGGCATGCCGAGCTTTTCGGCCAGTTCTTCCGGCTGAGGTTCGCGCCCGATTTCATGCAGCATCTGGCGTGATGTGCGCACCAGCTTGTTGATGGTTTCAATCATATGCACCGGAATGCGGATGGTGCGCGCCTGATCCGCGATGGAACGCGTGATCGCTTGGCGGATCCACCAGGTGGCATAGGTGCTGAATTTATAGCCGCGGCGATATTCGAATTTATCAACCGCCTTCATCAGGCCGATATTGCCTTCCTGGATCAAATCCAGGAATTGCAGGCCGCGATTGGTGTATTTCTTGGCGATGGAGATCACGAGGCGCAGATTCGCCTCAATCATTTCCTTCTTCGCCTGGGTCATGTCGCGTTCGCCGCGCGATACGGTCGCATAGACGCGCTTGAATTCCGCCACCGGCAGGCCGGTCTCATTCGCTACTTCGCTGATGCGTGAACGAATTTGTTCTACTTCCGCGCCGTATTTCGCGACAAAGGGCTTCCAGCCCTTGCCCGGCAGATTGCCGACGCGTTCCAGCCAGGCGGGGTCCATTTCGCTGCCGCGCCATTGCGCCAGGAATTCATCGCGCTTGACCTTCTGGCTATCGGCCAGGCGCAGCACCTGGCCTTCCATTTGGGTCATGCGGCGGTTCAGCGTTTTCAGCTGATCCACCAGCTCTTCGATGCGGTTGTTGTGCAACTGCACCTTTTCAACCAGCGTGATCAATTCACTGCGCAGCTTTTCGTAATTCTTCTCCCCGCGCGTCGCCAATTCCTCGCCCGAGGTAAAGGCTTCCATGCGCTTGGAACTCAGCTTGGAAAGCTTCGCGTAAATCGCTTCAATCTGCTCGAAATTCGCGAGCACTTCCGGCTTCAGTTTTTCTTCAAGGGCAGAGAGTGAAAGCCCAAGGCCTTCCCCTTCTTCGCCTTCTTCGAATTCCTCGACCGCGGCGGCGGAAACCGCGGCTTCAGGATTGCCGGCGGATTGCGTTGCTTCAAGGTCAATGATGTCGCGCAGCAGCATGCGGGGCGGTGTTTGGCGTACCGCTTCATGCCAGCGCAGGATGGCCTTGAAGGTCAGCGGGCTTTCGCACAAGCCGCCAATCATCATGTCGCGCCCGGCTTCGATCCGCTTCGCGATGGCGATTTCACCTTCGCGGGACAGCAATTCAACGCTGCCCATTTCACGCAAATACATGCGGACAGGATCATCGGTGCGCCCGACGCTTTCCTCATCCACATTGCCGCCGGCTTCTTCTTCTTCCTCACCATCGGCGCGCGTCACGGGCTTGACCAGCGCGCCTTCGCCTTCTTCGGCTTCTTCCGCTTCAGATACGGTGATGCCGGCTTCGCTCAACATCGCCATGGTGTCTTCGATCATTTCCGAAGACACTTGTTCTGAAGGCAATACGGCGTTGATTTCGTCTACCGTGACATAGCCGCGTTCCTTGCCGCGGGCGATCAGCTTCTTCACCGCCGCGGACTGGATGTCGAGCATCATGCCCTCCACCTGTTCGTCGCGGGCTTCAACCGGTTCCGCCCCTGCCGCCGCTTTAGTCGCCATGCCGTGTCACTCCATCCAATTGCAACAGGCATCCGGCGCCCCGGATGCCCGCGCAAAACCCCTCTACTATTATGGCGTTACCGCCGTATCTTCGGCCATATCGGCCCCATCTTCCCCCCGACGCAAGGCGCCAAGGGCTTCGGTCAGGCGGATCAGCCTTTGCTGCGCCGCCGGGTCATTCGTGGCGGCGAAACTCTCAGCTGCCGCCTTTTGGTCTTCAAGCAAAGCCGCTTCTCCGCGCAGCCGCAGGAAGAAATGCCAGAAGCCTTCCTCTACCTCCCGCGGCAGCGCATCGGGGCGCGCCGCTTGGGGCAGGGCCTCAGCGCCGAGCGCCCAGGCCGCAGCTTCTGCCATACCTTCAGTTGCGAGGTGGGATAGCAGGGCCTCAGAGTCAAGCCGCTGAGTGTCCATAGGCCAGGACAGAATGGCGCTTTGCAGGCTGCGCGCTGGGCCTTCGGGCAGATCGAGCAAGCCAAAGGCTTCTTCAATCTGCGGCAGCAGCCAGGGGTGGCGGAGCAGAATGGCGATCAGAATGCGCGCCTGGGCGGTGCGGATCGTGGGCGCAACCAGGGCCGGGCGAGTGATGCGCTGGGCGGGCGCGGCGCGACCAGGCTGGCGGCGTGTGGCGGCAAAGAAGCGATCGAGCAACGCCTGGCGATATTCCCCAGCCAAAGCGCGGTCTGAAATCGTGGCGGCGGCCGCGACCAGACGGTGGCGCGCGGCAGCGCGCTGTTCCGGGCTCGCCAAGGCTTGGCCTTCCAACAGCAGGCCGTAAAGCGCCTCGGACAGCGGGCGCGCGCCATCCAAGACGGCGTGGAAGGCGGATTTCCCGCCCTTGGTGATCAGCGTGTCCGGGTCTTCCCCCGCCGGCAGGGTTGCCAGCTTCAGGCTGCGTTCGGCGCTGATCAGCGGCAGGGCGGCTTCCGCGACACGGGCGGCGGCCCGGGCGCCGGCGGCATCGCCATCAAAACACAGCACCGGTTCCGGCGACAGGCGCCACAATTCCTGTAACTGATCTTCCGTGAGCGCGGTGCCAAGCGGCGCCACCGCCCCGGTGAAGCCCGCCTGATGCAAAGCGATCACATCCATATAGCCTTCAACGGCTACCAGGGCAGCACCGCGAAACACACCCTCCCGCGCGCGGTCCAGACCATAAAGCGCATAGCGTTTGCGAAAGAGCGGCGTTTCCGGGCTGTTGATGTATTTCGGCTGGCCATCGCCCAGAATGCGCCCGCCAAAGGCAATCACGCGCCCGCGCCGGTCCCGAATGGGGAACATCACACGGTTGAAGAAGAAATCGCGCGGCGCTTCATCGCCTTCGGGCGCCTTCAAAAGCCCGGCTTCGATCAATTGGTCGGCCTCAAACGCATCCTGCTTCAAATCCGCCTGCAAGGCGCCGCGCCCCGCGCCGGCCCAGCCGAGGCCGAAGCCCTGGATGGTATCCTCGGTCAGGCCGCGGCGGCGGAGGTAGTCCAAAGCCGGACGACCTTCGGGCAGGCGGAGCCGGCGCTGAAACGCGGCGCTGGCCGCTTCCATAACGGTGTGGAGATCCCGCGCCTGGCGGGCGCGTTCGGCGTCACGCGGGGCGAGTTTGGGGACTTCAAGCCCCGCTTCGCCGGCGAGCCGTTCCACCGCTTCCATGAATTGCGCGCCATCGGCCCGCATGACGAAGGTAACGGCATCCCCATGCGCGCCGCAGCCAAAGCAGTGGAAATGATCGTCATAGACGTAGAAGGAGGGGGTCTTTTCCCCATGAAACGGGCAGCAGCCCTTCCAATTGCGCCCGGATTTGAGCAGCCGCGTCTTCCGCCCGATCAGACCGGGCAGAGGTGTGCGGGCGCGAAGCTCATCAAGGAAACCGGGGGGCAGGGCCATGGCGAGGGGAGAGGATATACCTTTGAGGGGAAAAGTGGACTCGGGTGGGGCGTGGGATCAGATCATTCACAGTCAAAGCTGTCTGGCGCGGGGCGACCAATCATGGTGCTCAGTTTTCTGAAAAGGTCCTCCACAGCGCTTTGCCCCTCAAGGGTATCAAACAACTGTTTCTCCGTTTCAGCCAGTTTTTGGCTCGCGTCCGTGCAGGCAATTCCCAACGCCTCAGCGTCCAATCGTGCTAAGGATTGGTTCACCTCTCGCCGCAGCCGGGACCGTGCGTCAACGCCATAGAGCGCTTCAAATCTGCCCTCGCCGAGAGCAACGCCTCGATGCACAAAACCAGCCAGCCTTTCCGGCAATGGGATCCGACAAATACTGCCGACGGCTTCGAAGAAACGTAGACGGGAAAGAAAGAAACTGAAGCACGTTGCGGCTTGGCTTTCGGGGGGCTGGGCCGATTTCCCCTGCGTCAAATGCAAGCTTTCTGAACTCATCAGTAGGTCCGGTTTCAAGGGGCAGGCAGAAATAAAAGAACGCGTCCCGATTTCAGAGTGCCGCGACTGCCCGAACAAAGAGCTGACGCTTCCCTGCGCGGTCAGACAAAGCGCAATCAGCGCAACACGAAGGGCGTTCTGCATGAGCGCTGTCCGAAGATTTCGCCAAAACGAAAGTGGTGCTCGGTTTTGCCTAGCGTTACCTTGGTTCCTTGATTTCTGGACGCTCCGCCCGATCAGACCGGGCAGAGGCGTGCGGGCACGAAGCTCATCAAGGAAACCGGGGGGCAGGGCCATGGCGAGGGGGGAGGATATACCTTTGAGGGGAGGTTGAGCGAGGGTGTGTAAAATACTGCGTTCATAGCGTCTTTGAGGCGTTTTGTAACGAAGTAGGTCATCAAAACCCTTTTTTCTTGCTGATAAAATCATAAGATAACTCAGTTTTCTAAAAACCGTCCTATCAAAACGAAATGAATGCCGAACCAAAATATTGTCATTACCCAGAAGATGAAACCTGACTCGACCGACCACTTACCGCGGACATAGACATACATGGCAATGAGGCAAAGGGCATTGAACAGGAAAATAGACAGACCGTAAAATAGGTATATTTCCCTCGTTCTATACCACCAAGATCCGGAGTTCACCGCACATCCAAAACAGTAACCTTCAGTGTTTCCTAGGATTCCGACGAAAACCAATTCGGACCCGCCAGCAAGCGCAAATAGGCCGTGCAGCAGCAAACAGGGCAAAATTACCAGGACCTTGGGTAGAAGCACGGCGACCTTGTCCTCGTTCTCAGGCCCAGGCTGCATGGGTAGTTTTCGATGCTTGGGTGGTCAAGCCTTTTTGGCCTTCTCGACATTAGCGCCCCCTCAAAGTGGTTTACGGAGTAATTTGCACCCCGACACCAAGGCGGCTATCCCCCGCGCAACCGAGTTTTGAAGGAACCACTCCATGACCCCCGCCGAACGCGCCGCCGTGCAGGCGCATCTGCGCAAGCTTTTCAGCAACCCCCGTATTCAGGTGACCGCGCCGGACCGCCCCAAGGGCAGTGTGGAGCTCAAGATCGGGAATGAGTTTATCGGCACCGTCCACCGCGACGCGGAAGATGGCGATGTTTCCTATGCCGTGCAGATCGTGGTGCTGGCGGAAGATTTGCAGGATAGTGATTGAAACACGCGTGCCCCGCGACCGGCTCCGCACCGCTGATCAGGGATTCAGGGGTTCGGCGCCGGTGCTGAGTGCCCGTGGCCAAGCTGATGCTTCACCGCATCCACATCTCCCAGGACCCATAGGCTGGTGATCTGGTGTCCGTCGGTGTTGAAGAAGGCTGCCCCCGACCACGCGATTTGCCGGCCAGTTGGCGCGACGCCAAACAGGACGCCTTGGTGGAGACCGGCAAATCGCATGCGCGCTGCCGCACGCTCACCCTGCTCGATGATTTCCTCGATGGTGCAGGTATAGCTGGCCAGGGCCGCGTGGATCAGGCGCATGTATTCAATGAAGCCGGCAGGTCCCAACTTCTCGGGCCCGAGCGATGCGCGGAAGCGGAAACCGGGATGCAGGATTTCGCGCGCGACTGCCTCATCAGCCTGGTTCCAGACCTCGTGGTAGAAGCGCTCGATAAGTCGAGACGGCGATATCGTCATAACAGGCTCCTCCCCTGGATGTGGGCCACTCTACCCCCATCCATCCCGATGGCGAGGCGGGTCGGCAGCTGATCGAGGCACCCGGTGTGGTCAGCGACACCCCACCGAGCCCACCGCCGTGCCGATCCTGGTGCGGGCGGAAAATATGCCGGATAGTGACTGAAGCGCCTGGGGGGCGCGCAGGTTAGCCCCCCAGCCGCGCCTTCACCATCGGCCCGGCCTTGGCCATATCGAGCGCTGCCGCGTGGCGAGATTTCAGCACCGCCATCACCTTGCCCATATCCTTGATGGAAGCCGCCCCCGCTTCCGCCACCGCTGCATCAATCGCGGCGGCCATGGCGGCATCATCCATCTGCTGCGGCAGGAAGCTTTCGATCACGGCGATTTCCGCTTCTTCCTTCGCCGCCAATTCGGGGCGATTGCCCTGGCGGTATAGCTCCACACTTTCGCGCCGGGATTTCGCCATGCCGCGCAGCATGGCAATCACCTGATCATCGGGCACGCCGGGGTCCTGCGGCGTCTTGCGCGCGGCGATATCGGTATCCTTCAGCTTCGCCATGATCATGCGCATGGTGGAGGTTGTGGCGGCATCCTTGGCCAGCATCGCGGTCTTCAAGGCATCGGTAAAACGGGCGCGGAGTTCCATGGGGGTGTTCCTTCAGTCTTGAGCCGCGCTTATAGCAAAGCACAGCGCGCGGGCCAGCGTCGGGGGGTTCACGCTGCCCTAATCGCCTCGATCAATTTCGGCTCACGCACCAGGAGCTTCATCAGCAGCAGCGTCGGGCGGCTCGGCTGCGCTTCGCCGTGTTCGTACTTGTAGAAGCTATTGGGCGAACCCGTCAGCAAAAGGCTCGCATCCTTTTGCGTGAGGCCCGCCGCCTTGCGGACCTGCTTCGCCAGGCGCTGTACGGAAGCAGCATATTCCGCCTTCATCTCGGCAAGCGCCTGATCGAATGGCGCGGCATCCGCGCCCAGCAAAACGCCATCGCCATCATCTTCGGGGAACCAGCCCGTCACCTCCACCACGCGGGTCAGGTCCATATAGGCCACAACCTCTCGCCGCTTGCGCCGACGCAGCAGGGCGCCGGTTTCGGGGTGGATCATGGTCTTGGGCGGGGGCATTCTATTTCTCCTTGAAGGACAAGAGTACGAATTCAGTCACAACCGCGTCGGTGAATTTCAGATAGAGCAGTAAGCCATCATGCGGCACGTGATAGACATCCTGCCATTGCCGATGGTTTGCGTGGCTTGTTACGGATTTCAAGAAATGTCGCGGCTCCATCAGCGCCACAACCTCCTGCACATCCTGAAGCCCATAGCCAAGCGCAATGGCAGAGCGCAGCGCGGTCATGGTTATGGCGGCATCACGCAAAAAGGCTGCCTGGAATGCCGCCAGATCATGGCTTGGCCTGCGCTTTTCCATGGGGTCCCGTACCACCTTTAAGGTGGTTTAGGCAAGGCTTTTCGTGCCGCCCTACCCCTCCCCGCCCTTCGCGCCATAAAAGATCACCCAGGTCGCGAAGTCGGCTGAGGTTTCTTCAAACCGATGCACCTCCCCAGCACGTACGAAAAGCGCGTCATGCGGGCCGAAGGGCACACGTTCCGCACCTCGGCGAAACCAGCCGGTGCCGGATGCGATGATGTAAAGCTCATCCTGGTCATGCGGTGTTTGCGTATCCTCACCCTTCGGCGCGAACCACCGCAGTTGCATGGTGCCGTGTTCCAGCAACAGCGCGGAAAGCCGGCCGGGGGAAGGCAGTGTCGCAGCGGCCTCGGCCGCCGTGATCAGGGTGCGCGTTTGGGTTTCAGACATTCTGGTTCACCTCAATCATATTCGCGGCTGGGTCGAGCACATAAATCTGATGCATCCCCGCCATGGCGTAGACCCCAGCATCCGAGACCAAAACACCCGCCGCTTCCAGCCGCGCCTTCACCGCCTGCACATCCGGCACACAAAAGGCCGGATG
Source organism: Roseomonas sp. (assembly GCA_044356095.1). Classification (GTDB taxonomy): domain Bacteria; phylum Pseudomonadota; class Alphaproteobacteria; order Acetobacterales; family Acetobacteraceae; genus Neoroseomonas. The sequence continues at coordinate 3,258 of JBIKWX010000102.1, read as the reverse complement.
CCCACCAATTGAAGGATTATGCGCGAAGCGATTGCGATACGCGAAGCCAGCATCCGGGCGGATAATATGCAGCCCACTATTGTCACCCGCATTGGTCAGCACAGCCAATTCGGCAGGGTCTATGCTGAAATCCCCGCGCTTGGCCGCTGAACGCCAGCGCCCTTCCTTGAGGCCAATGACGCTCGTGTAAAATGCCACGGCTTCCCGGACATCTTCCGCCTGTAGATTGACGTGATGGATTTGCCATGGCGGCGCGTCACTGGCTGCGGCCGCTTGCAGCAACACCAGAAGATTAAGCGCCGGGTCCATCGTATAGATCGCCGGCTGGGCAAACTCCCCAGGCAGAGCGCGCAGATAGGCAAGCCCGGCCTGATCCAGCCGCGTAATCACCGCATCCAATGAAGCCACTTCAAGCGCTACATAACGCGCCCCAATCGGGCCGAGCAGCGCAGCGCCGGACCGTGCCAGCACCACATCAGGGCGATGCAGCCGCAAGCCGCGCCCGCCTGGGCCAATGAAGCGCGTGCGCGCATCGGGTGCCGCCGCCGCGCCAAGCCCAATCAGCCTGCCGAAGAAATGCGCTGCCCTATCCAGATCATGCGCTTGCAGGGAAACATGATGGATGGACCAGGTCATGGTGATCTCATTGCCTTTCATCGCGGCATGAGAACGCCTCACCCAATCTTGAACCGCGTCAGATATTCCGGCGGCGCGGCAACGCTGCCACGTGGATCAGGAATGGGCGGCAGGGTGCGCACCTCCAACGGCAATACCCCCGCCCAGACATCCTGCATCAAATCCTCATCCGGATCGCCAGGCGGGCCGCTTCGGATTTTTGCTGATGCCTCATTGATTTCAATCGCGAGCACCGTGGTCGCCTTCGCCTCATAAGCCGTCATGGCGCGCAGCCTGTCCCAACGGCCGGGGAACATGCCCTCCACAAAGTTTTTCAGCCGCATTTCCTTCTCCGCTGGGTCGGCAATCAACCGCGCGCGGCCCAGCAGCATCACCGAACGATAATTGACCGAATGATTATACGCAGACCGCGCCAGTACCAGCCCATCCATCAGCGTGACGGTGACACAAACATCCGCCTCAATACAGGTTTCAATCATCCGGCTGGCGGCCGAGCCATGCCAATACACGTGATCTCCCTCGCGCCATTGCAGCGTCGGTGTCACGAAGGGCGCGCCATTCAAGACATAGGCGATATGCGCAAGCGGTTGCGCATCCAGAATGGCGTCAATGCTCGCGCGATCATAAGCGCCGCGTTCATGCATGCGCTTGACACGGGTGCGCTCAGACGGCGCTGCGCTGGGACGGGCCATGGGGTGTTCCTTCTGTCACTTGCCAAGGGCCGCAGCCACTTGCCAAGGGCCGCAGCCTCGGCGAAATGTGGCTTGCTGAAAAGGTCCGGTTTTCAAAACATGAGCAGACCACTTCGCAAAGCCCCAGGGGCCGAGGCCGCGCTGCTTTCCCTCGCCCTCGACCGCAGGGCGAAGCTGCCCCTGCATGTGCAATTGGCGGAAGGGCTGCGCCGCTTGATCCTGGGCGGGCGGATTGCGCCGGGCGCCAGGCTGCCTTCCACCCGCGCGCTTGCGGAAGAACATGGCATCGCGCGCGCCACCGCAGTGCTGGCGGTGGAGCAATTGGCCGCCGAGGGTTACGTCACCGCCCGTCGGGGTTCAGGGCTTTATGCCTCAGCAATGCTGCCTGAAGGCAGCTTGCAAGTGCCGCGCCGCGCCAGCCCAGCGGCGCCCAGCCCAGCCCCGCCGCCCGCCCCCTGGCAGTCCTTTCAGATTGAAGCGACCGATCCTGGCTTGTTCCCACGCCAAAGCCTCGGGCGGCTTCTGCAGCGGCAGTGGCGGGCGGATGGCGCCGGGCTTTTGGCGCCGCAGGATGGTTTTGGGCTTTTCGCCCTCCGCGCCGCACTCGCCGAGCATTTGCGCGATTGGCGCGGCATCGCGGCGGAACCGGCGCAAATCATCATCACCAGCGGGTTTTTCGATGGGCTGGATATCATCGCCGCCGCGGCGTTCAAGCACAGCGATGCGGTGCTGATTGAAGAACCGGGCTTCCCGCCGCTCCGCCATGCCTTGCAGCGGCTCGGGCTGCGACCCGCCCTCGGCCTTGCCGATCAGGCCGGGCTTGATCCCGCCGCGCTGGACCAAGTCTTGCGCGGCGTCTTCATGGCGCCATCCCGCCATTATCCCTTGGGTGGCACGCTCTCCCTCAGCCGGCGCTTGGCTTTTCTGGAGTGGGCAGAACGCGCCGGCGGCTTCCTGGTGGAAGATGATTATGATGGCGAATATCGCTATGCCGGCGCGCCCTTGCCAGCGCTGATGAGCCTCGATCGCGCGGCGCGGGTGATTTATCTGGGCAGCTTCTCCAAGGTGCTCAGCCGGTCCATGCGGCTCGGCTATCTGGTGCTGCCCCTGCCGCTGGTGGCACCCGCACGGGCGCATCTGGCACGCCGGGGTGTTGCGGCCTCCATCATGGCGCAGGGTGCCTTGGCGGAGTTTATCGCTGGTGGCGATTTCGCCGCCCATATCCGCCGCACGCGCCGGGTTTATGGAAGGCGGCTGGCCGCCATGCAGGAAGCCTTGGCGCCCTTGGCCCCCTATCTGACGCCGGAGCCGACCGATGCCGGGCTCCATTTGGTGGCAAGGCTTGGGCCGCGTTTGGCGGGGCGGGTTACGGATCAGGCCATCGCGGCGGCGGCGCTGGCAGAAGGCCTCCATCTCGCGCCGCTTTCCGCGCTTTACGCCGGGCCACCGCGCGCCCAAGGGCTGCTTCTGGGCTTTGCCGGCTTTACCGAGGCCAGCATCCAGGCCGCCATGCAGCGCCTGGGGAGCCTGTTGGCGCGGCTCGCTGGGAAATAAACTTGGGGAGGAAATTTCCCACCCCGCGCTTTTCCCTTGCCCTGGGAAGTTTTTTCCCGGATAAGCGCGACTCATGCGCAGCGTCGAAGATATCATCGCCCTTATGGGCGGTTCTGAAGCCGCGGCCGAGCGCTGCGGCGTCGGCACGGAAGCCATTCGCAAATGGCGGCGATCCAAGGCCATTCCCGCCAAACATTGGCCCGCCATCCTGACCGCCACTGGCCTGACCCTGGCCGATATGCCCGGCGCACCCTCTGACACCCCGAAAACGGAGCCCCTTCCCATGGCTGATACCGCCCCCCCTGGCGCCACCGCCTGCCTGGTGCTGGCTGATGGCAGCGTCTTTTGGGGCCGCGGCTTCGGGGCCGAGGGCAAG
>JBIKWX010000347.1:0-3194 GCA_044356095.1 Roseomonas sp. | reverse complement strand
CGCAATATCAGCTGGTCAATCAGGGTTTTGGCATTGAGGGCTTCAAGGAGATTTTCTGGCTGGAATGGGGGCATCGGCTTTGGGGGCGGCTGATCGGCCTGGCTTTCGTGGGGGGGCTTGCCTGGTTCTGGCTGCGCGGGCGCGTGCCGGCGGCGCTGAAACCACGGCTATTGCTGCTGCTGGCTCTCGGCGGGCTGCAAGGGGCGGTTGGTTGGTTCATGGTGGCTTCAGGGTTTGAGGCGGACCGGACCGCGGTTTCGCCCTATCGGCTGGTAATCCATCTGGGCCTTGCCTTTGTGCTTTTTGGCATTCTGTTCTGGACCGCGCTCAGCCTATTGCGCCCGTTGCGCAAAGGCCCAGTGGATGCCGGGGCATTGCGTGGCTTGGTGCATGCGACCGCCGGGCTTGCGGTGCTGGCGATGCTGGCGGGCGGCTTTGTGGCCGGGATTCGCGCCGGCTTCAGCTACAATACCTTTCCGCTGATGGATGGGCGGTTGGTGCCGGAAGGCTATTGGGATTTGGCGCCCGCCCTCAAAAACTTCACCGCCAATATCGCCGCCGTGCAGTTCAATCATCGGCTATTGGCGAGTGCCGTGTTGCTGGTGGCGTTCGTCGCCGGCGCCTTGGCCTGGCGCCGCCTTGCCCCCGGCTTTGCGCGCAATGCCGTGCTGGCGCTGACAGGGGCCGTCACGCTGCAATATGCGCTTGGCATCGCGACCCTTCTGGCCGTGGTGCCGGTCTGGCTTGGCACGCTGCATCAATCCATTGCGGTCCTGGTGCTGGCGACCGCGCTTGCCGCGATTCATGGCTTGCGCCGGCCCCGCGCAACCGCTTCTCTGAACGCCTGACCTTCGAGGTATAAGCCCATGAACGCGCTCGGCATCACTGATGAATTGTTCTTCACGCTGCTCGATCGCGCAGGCGCCGAGCGCCAATTGCGCGACGCGACCATGGGCTGTGAGGATGGTGAGCTATTTCTGGAATATCGCGAAAGCGAGGCAATCTCGCTGGATGATGGCCGCATCCGTTCCGCCAGCTATGACGCGACACGCGGCTTTGGCCTGCGCGCCGTGGCGGGAGAAGCGGCTGGCTTTGCCCATGCGGGGGAATTGTCGGATGCCGCGCTTTCGCGTGCCGCTGCGGCGGTAAAGGCTGTCCGCCAAGGCCATAGCGGGGTTTTGGATGTCGCGCCGCGCGCCACCAATGCGCGGCTTTACACCGATGCCAATCCGCTCACGCAAATGGATTTCGCCGCCAAGACAGCGCTGTTGCAGGAAATTGACGCCTATGCCCGCGCGCGAGACCCGCGCGTGGTGCAGGTAATGGCCTCCATCACCGGGGAATGGCAGGCAGTGCAGATCATGCGCCCGGATGGGCAGCGCCTCGCTGATTTGCGCCCGCTGGTGCGCTTCAATGTCTCGGTCGTGGTGGCGGAAGGGGATCGGCGGGAGACGGGCAGCTTCGGCACCGGCGGGCGCTTTGCCTATGAACGCGTGCTGGGCGGCGATGCCTGGAAGCGCGGTGTGGATGAGGCGCTGCGCCAAGCGCTGGTCAATCTTGGCAGCGTGCCCGCCCCCGCCGGAGAGATGGAAGTAGTGCTTGGCCCCGGCTGGCCCGGCATTTTGCTGCATGAAGCGATCGGCCATGGGCTGGAAGGCGATTACAATCGCAAAAAGACGTCTGCCTTCGCGGGGCTACTTGGCCAGCGCATCGCGGCACCTGGTGTCACCGTGGTGGATGACGGCACGCTGCCGGATCGGCGCGGCAGCCTGACGGTGGATGATGAGGGCACGCCAAGCGGGCGCACCACGCTGATTGAAGATGGCGTCCTGGTTGGCTTTCTGCAGGATCGGCAGAATGCGCGGCTGATGGGTGTGGCGCCCACCGGTAATGGCCGGCGCCAGAGCTATGCGCATAGCCCCATGCCGCGCATGACCAATACCGTGATGCTGGGCGGCGCCCATACGCCGGAAGAGGTTTTGGGCAGTGTGAAGCGCGGGCTTTACGCGGTGAATTTCGGCGGCGGGCAGGTGGATATCACCTCCGGCAAATTCGTCTTCAGCGCTTCGGAAGCCTATTTGATCGAGAACGGCAAGATCGGCGCGCCGGTGAAGGGGGCGACACTGATCGGCAATGGCCCGGATGCGCTGACCAAGGTGAGCATGGTTGCCAATGACATGGCGCTCGACCCCGGCATTGGCACTTGCGGCAAGCAAGGCCAGGGCGTGCCGGTTGGCGTTGGCCAACCGACACTGAAACTGACCGGGCTGACGGTGGGCGGAACGGCGGTATAATTTCCGCCTTCAGCTCGCCTTCGCCGCCGTCCGCATCAATTCATAAGCGCCACGCTCGCCCGAGCTTGGCACCAACCGCGTGGTGAGGCCAAGCACGGTTTCCGCGCCACCCAGATAGACATAACCATCCGGCTGCAATTGATTGGCGATATTGGCCAGCACCTGAGTCTTGGTGGCGGAATCGAAATAGATCAGCACATTGCGGCAGAAGATGATGTCGAAGCGGCCCAGAATGGCAGGGCTTTCCAGCAGATTGAAGCATTGCCAGCGCACCATGCCACGCAGCCCATCGGAAATGCGCCAACGCCCCGAATCCGGCTTGAAGTATTTCACCAGCAATTGCACCGGCAAGCCGCGCTGCACTTCGAATTGCGAAAACAAGCCTTCCTGCGCACGCGCCAGCACATCGCGGGACAAATCCGTGCCCACGATTTCCACGCGCCGACCACCCAGTACTGGCCCCAATTCATTGATGATCATCGCAACCGAATAGGCTTCCTGCCCCGTGGAAGCAGCCGCCGACCAAATGCGCAAAGCCTGCCCAGCCGGGCGCGCTGCGGCGAGCTTCGGCAATACAAGGCGCAAATGCTCAAATGGCCTGCCATCACGAAAGAAGGAGCTTTCATTGGTGGTCAGCGCTTCGACAACCTCGGTCGCGAGCGGCAGTGACGGCGCATTGCGCAACCGCCCGGCAAGCGCATCCAAGGACACCAGCCTTTCGCGCTTCAGGATCGGCGCCAGGCGCGTATCCAACATATAGGCCTTGTCCGTATTCAGCACGATACCAGAACGTGCCTTCACGAGACCGGTGAGGAATTGAAAGGATTCAGGGGTCATGTTTTTGCACCCGGCAATTTGAAGATTTCGAGAACCCGTTCCGCCAGCACTTCCGGCGGAGAT
>JBIKWX010000138.1:0-8984 GCA_044356095.1 Roseomonas sp. | reverse complement strand
AAAGCCCTTTCCCTGAGCGGATGGGCAGGCTAGAAGCGTTGCTGGGGACCCGTAGCTCAGCTGGATAGAGCGTTGCCCTCCGAAGGCAAAGGTCGAAGGTTCGAATCCTTTCGGGTCCGCCAATTTTTCAATAGGTTACAAGATTTACGGGTTGGAGGCACGCTGGCCTAGGTAACAAATAGCGACCACCACAGCGGCCATTCGCACCCTCAACAGCACCCAAGCCGGTTCAGATAATGCGCGCAGACCGCCTTCTCAAAACCTGCCCAAGCCTGCACAAAACCGGCGCGGGATGGCATGGCGGCGCGATAGGCAGCGCGCAATTCGCGTTGCGCGGCATCAAGATCAACGCCGACAAGCTTGCCGTTTTGGACCACGGTGCGGCCAGCCACGATCAGCTCCCGCAGATGGGAATGATTGCCGCGCGCAAATAGCAGCTCAATCGGGTCAACTGGCATCAGCGCATCCTCATCCAGCGCAGCGCGGTCCAGGATCAGCAGATCAGCGGGGGCATCTTCCGCAAGGCGCCCGCCATCACCGGCGCCAACAGCGTCTCGGCCATTTTCCAGTGCCACGCGCAGGATTTCGGAAGGCTCAAAGGCGCGATCAAACCCCCAGCCTGCATGCAAGGACCATAGCAGCCGGATTTCACGCAGCGCGTCATCATCCTCATCAAAGGCTTGGCCATCAATGCCCATCGCCACCTTGCAGCCGCGCTTCAGCATCTCGGCAACCGGCGCGATACCGGAACGGAGTGCGAGGTTAGACGATGCATTGGTGACGATAGTGCAACCGGCCTCAGCGATCATTTCCAACTCATCGGGTTCGGCCCAAACGCAATGCGCCAAGGTCAACCGCGGCGATAGCAGGCCAATTTCCTTCCAGCGCTTCAGCATGCCCTGCGGATAGGTGCGATCTGCCCAGGCGCGCTGGTATTTGGTTTCATAAAGATGTGTGGTGATGCGCCGGCCCGTGCGCGCCGAGGCTTCGGCAATCGCCGCCCACAATGCTTCGCTGCACCATTGGGGGCCATTCGGCGCATATTGCACATCGAACATTGAGCCACCGACCGCGGCGGCCACGGCATCCACGCGCGCCATTTGTTCCTTGATCGGCATCATGGGCTGGGAGAGGAAACGCTGTTCAATCTCCGCCCGCACCGGTGCTTCAAGATCCGCCAGCAATTGGTCATGCGCGCCATAGACCAGCGGATTGCAGTCACGCATGCCGATCCCCAAAGCGACGCGCACACCAACATCACGCGCAGCGCGGGCCATGGTTTCGGTTTCCGTCACGTAGTCAGTCAGACCCATGGCGCGCACGTGATGGATCATCACCGCACCCTGGCCACCCAGCGCGGCGCGTGCCAGCGGTGCGACCGTGGCGAGGTAGGGATCAACCGGCGCCATCATGGCCAGGCGATGCAGCCAAGTCTCAAGCGGCTTACCGAAGCCGCCAACGGAGCTGGACCGGAGCGGCCGCGCATGATCATGCGCATTGACCAACGCCGGCATGATGATGACATCGTCAGCCACGCCCGTCGCGCCAGCAATATGCGCGATGCGACCTTCTTCAATGCCAAGGCTGAATTGTGTCTTTCGTCCCTTGGCATCCAGGCCTTCGGCCGCATTGATCAGGCGCATCGCTTTTCCCCAAACCAAGCCATGGTTTACACAGCCGGCTTCGGCAAGGCGCGCTCCGCACGCGGCGGCAGGAAGGAACGATTGAAAACCTCTGAGGCTTGCGGCGCACGGGGAAGCTGGAAGGCTTCCTGGATTTGCTCAATGCCCTTTTGCATGCGTGCGTCGGACACATCGCCAGCGCCGAGGCTTTCCGTTTCCGGCGTGAAAATGTGGTTCCTATACGTGAAGACCACACGCCGGGCCTCGATCTCCGGATTGATGGTGGGTTCCACCCGCGCCATGACGCGTCCGGCTTCGGCGGGATTTGCATTCATCTCCAGCATCGCGCGATTGATGGCGCGCACCAGGCCGGCCACCGCGCGCGGATTTTCGCGCATGAGGCGTTGGGATACCATGACACCATTGGAATAGGCGGCAATGCCGTGATCCGCATACATGATGAAACGATAATCCTTGTCCGGGTCCTGACGCATGCCGAATAGGTTCATGTAGGACGTCACGGTAAACACAAAGCCACCCTGCACCTGGTCCTGCACCAGCATCATTTCCTGCACATTAGGGGCGATATTCACCACCTCCACCTTGCTGGCATCAACGCCATTCAGGCGCGCGAAAAGCGGGAAAAGCCGGTGCGTCGCTGCACCGGCAGGGGATGTGAAGCGCTTGCCTTCCAGATCCTTGAGTGTGCGGATGGGCGCGCTTGCCTTATGCACAATGGCAAGAGGTGACTTATTGTAGATCATATAGACCATCACTGGCGCTTCATTTGGGCGCGCGGCGGCCTGTTGGATGATGGCGCCCATATCGCCAAAGCCGGCATCATAGGCGCCACCCATGATGCGCGTGACGGTAGCGGCGGAACCCTCACCCTGATCAATCGTCACATCCAGACCTTCGGCAGCGAAATAGCCGCGGTCACGCGCATGGAAATACCAGGCATGAATACCCTGATAGCGCCAATCCAAGGTGAAGCGGAGCCGCGTGGGTGCGCCCTGCGCGATGGCAGGTTGGAAGCGTGAAGCCACGCCAAGCGCACCAGCCGCCAGGACAGATTTCAGGAAATGACGACGCATATTCGGGATCTCCATGAAAAAGGGGTTTGAGCGAAAGGATTTCAGTTTGCCGCCAGATCGGTCTTGCGATGCGCCCAGCCAGTGATGCGATATTCAATCAGCGAGAAAATCGCATAAAGCGACACGCCAAGTCCGGCGAGCACAAACAGCCCGGCGAAAACCAAGGGCACATTGAAGGACGATGACGCGATCATCATCATATTGCCGATGCCGCGATTGGACGCGACGGTCTCCGCCACCACAGAACCAACAAAGGCGAGCGCAATCGCTACCTTTAGGGAGGCAAAGAAATAGGGCATGGCCCGCGGCAGGGAGACATTCCAGAGAATATCAAGCTTGGAAGCCTTCAATGTCTTCATGACATCCTCAAGCTCCGGCTCAACCGTTGCGATACCGGTCGCGACATTCACCACAATCGGGAAGATGCAAATGATCATGGCAGTCAGGATGGCGGGCACCGTGCCGGCGCCATACCAAAGCACGAAGATCGGCACCACCGCGACCTTGGGGATGGAAGAAAACCCAACCAGCAACGGATAGGCGGTATCATAGGCAAGGCGCGATGAACCAATCAGCACACCAATCGCGACACCAATTGCAACCCCGAAGGCGAAACCGACCAAGGTAGTGTAGAGCGTCTGGTAGGTATGCGGCCAAATCGCCGGCCAGAATTTCACCAGCGCAGCGATGATCTGGGTGGGGCGCGGCAGCAGAATATCGGAGATATTCGCGGCAAGACAGAAAATTTCCCAAAAGACGAAGACGCCGATGATGAGCGCCGTGGAAGCGGCCTTGTCGCGGGCGATATCAAGAACACGTTGCATCGCTTCAGCCCTGCCCTGGCGGATGGTTGACAATGCCGGTGCCACCACGCGCCCCAACAATCATGGCGCGCAGGCGCTGATTGAGCGCCACGAAATCCGGCTGAAAGGTCATTTCAATGGTGCGTGGACGCGGCATATCCACGGGCGAATCATCCAGGATGCGCCCAGGCCGCGCGCTCATCACACAAATGCGATTGGCGAGGTAGGCGGCCTCCCGCAAATCATGCGTCACCAACAGCACTGTCAGCTTTTTGGAAAGCCACAAATCCTGCATGATCGCCCAGAGTTCTTCCCGCGTGAATTGATCCAGCGCACCGAAGGGCTCATCCAGCAGCAGCAATTCTGGGTCATGGATCAGCGCGCGGCAGAGATTGGCGCGCTGCATCATCCCGCCCGAAAGCTGCCAAGGATATTTGTCGCCAAAGCCGGCAAGGCCGACTTGTGCCAATAGCGCTTCAACCCGATCACGGAATTCGCCCTTGCGCTTGGCTGAAAATTCCCCGCGGAAGGGCGGCACAATCTTGAGCGGCAGCATCACATTGTCGCGAATATTGAGCCATGGCAGCAGCGTTGGGTTCTGATAGGCCATGCCGATCCGAATGGGCTGGGCACCAATCTCTCGCCCGCCAATGAAAACATAGCCGGATGATGGTTCCAGCAATTCACTGACCATTTTCAGGATGGTGGATTTGCCGCAGCCGGAAGGCCCGACCAGAGCCACGAAATCTCCCTCAGAGATCGCCAGATCCGTCGGCTGCAGCGCCTCTACTGCCTTTTCGCCCCGCCCAAAGGTGACCGAGGCTTTCTCAAAGGCGATGAAAGGCCGCGCAATTGTTGCGGCGCTGTTTGAAGCGGCAGTCATGGCATTCATGCAGCGGTCCCGGCAGATGCTTTAAATGGTCCTTGCAAAACCGCTGCCAATGTCTGATCCGTATTGAGCGGCTTCGCCTGCGGCATGCGCTGGATATCAGTCACCTGCCGGCCCCAGCCGGAGGTTGCTTCGACCAATGCCCTATCGCGCTGCACGAAACGGCCGCGGACCAGGGTATGAATGGGGATGCCGGTGACGCTGACACCTTCAAAAGGCGTGATGCGCGCACGCACGGAATGCAGCGTGGCGGCGCGGATCACCTCGGTTCTTTCCATATCCACCACCGCAATATCGGCATGGGCGCCGATTTCAATCCGCCCCTTCATTGGCCAAAGCCCGAAGGAGTGGGCAGGGTTTTCCGCTGCAATCTTCACATAATGCTCAAGGCTTATGCGGCCTTTTGCCACTTCATTGAGCATCAGCGGCATTTGCGTTTCCACACCAGGGAAGCCGCAATCAGCCCGCCAGATGATGTCCTGCTGCTTTTCTTCCGGCGTATGGGGCGCGTGATCGGTCGCGATCATATCCACTACGCCGTTCTTCAAAGCCTCCCAGATGGCGAGGGAATCCGAATGCTCCCGCACCGGCGGATTGACGCGGATGATGGATCCAAGCCGCGCGTAATCGCGCGTATCCAGCAACAGGTAGCAGGGGCAGGTCTCACCGGTGATATCCACGCCGCGTGCCTTGGCTTCCGCCAAGGGCCGCAATTCAAGCGCCGAGGAGATATGTAGCACATGCACGCGCGCCCCGGTCCAGCCGGCCAGTTCTGCCGCGCGGGCGACCGCTTCGGCGGCCACAATCGCGGGCCTTGCGGCAATATGCGCCAAGGGGTCATTGCGCCCTGCCGCCATCAGCCTTTCCTGCCGCCACGCCATGATGGAAGCGGTTTCCGCATGGAGTGAAATGCGCAAGCCCGATGGCGCGATGATTTCAAAGCCTTCCAGCATCGCCCCTGTTGAGGGCGATGGCAGATTGCCAAAGGTATTGCCCATGAAGCATTTGAAGGCATTCACGCCACCGGCGATCAGCCCTTCAATTTCCCCGATATTGTCCTCCGCCAGCAGACCATAAATGCCGTAATCCACATGCGCCTTCGAAGCTGCGGCCTGCTTTTCGCGCAATTCCTTGAGTGAACGTGTCGGCGGATCGGTATTGGGCATTTCGAAAACGGTCGTTGTGCCGCCCATGGCGGCAGCGGCGGAACCGGTGCGCCAATCCTCCTTATGCGTATAGCCTGGCTCTCGGAAATGCACATGCACATCAATCGCGCCTGGCAGGATATATTTGCCGGAAACATCAATAGTCTCGCGCGCGGGGGGCATGGCGTCTGGCGCGCCAATGGCTAGGATCAACCCATCCTTGATGGCGACATCAGCGCGGAATCGCGCGCGGGAATTCACCACAATACCACCGGCAAGAATCAAATCCGCCGTAAAAATCTTGTCGTTCATGATATCCTCACAACATGGCCCAGCCGCCATCTACCGGCAGGTCAACCCCGGTAATTTGGCGGGAAACATCGGAAGCCAGGAAAAGGCAGGCATGCGCCACATCCTCATCCGTCGAGACGCGGCGCAGCGCATAATCGGCAGCGTGTTTTTCAACGGCCGCCGCTTCGCTGATACCAAGGCGCTTCGCCATTTCCGGTACAACCTTGGTACGAAACCGCGGGCCATCCACCATGCCGGGTGCCACGCAATTCACATTGATGTTGTAGGGTCCGGCTTCCAGCGCGAAGCTTTTGGTAATGCCGCGCAAGCCCCATTTGGATGCGGAATAGGCCATGCGCCCTGCACGGCCACGCATGCCGAAGGTGCCGCCCACATTTACAATCTTGCCGCCCTGCTGGGCGATCATGGTGGGCAAGCAGGCACGCATGGTGTTGAAGCAACCGCGCATATTCAGATGGACGATTTCATCAAATTCTTCTTCGGTGGTCTCCCAGCCCGTCTTGCCGATGGGTCCCGATCCACCTGCGACATTCACCAAAATATCAATCCGCCCGCCATAGCTTGCGCTGGTCCTGTCCATGGCGGCTTCACAGGCAGCGCCCGAGGTGATGTCGCAGGCAATCACAAGCGCCTCCGCCCCCAGCGCGCGGGCTTCTGCCGCCACAGGTTCAATCGCGGCAACATCGCGCCCAATCAGCGCCAGCCGGCAGCCTTCACGCGCAAAGGCAAGTGTGACGGCCGCACCCATCCCCTTCGCCGGGCCGGTGATGACCACGACGCGCCCCTTCAGATTCAAATCCATGATGGTTTCCTGTGTTCAGCTCAGCTTGGTGATGCGTTCGGCCAATGGTGGCAGGAAGGATCGGTTGAAGATCTCGGTCGGCGCCGGCGTGCGCGGCAGCGCATCCGCTTCGACGACAATGCCAATGGATTTTGCAAAGCGCGCATCATCAATATCGCCAAGCCCGATGCGCGCGATTTCCGGATGGCTCATTTCATCACGAAGCGTCGCCATCAGGCGTTCCTTTTCAACCACCTTGTTGATCAGCGGTTCTCGCCGCGCCACGGCATCAATCGCGGCATCGGGATTGGCCAGCGTATCCTTCAAGCCGCGATCAATCGCGCGCAGCAGGCCGCGCAAGGCCGCCGGATTGTCATTCACCAGGCGCCGCGCGACGATGATGGCATTGGAATAGAGATCCATGCCGTGATCGCCGTAATTGATGAAGCGAAAATCCTTGTCCGGATCTATGCCGACCAGCTTTGCCGAAAAACGGATGGTATTCACAAAGCCAAACACGCCATCCACCTGGCCGCGCTGCAACATCTGCTCGCGCAGATTGGGCTGCATATTGGTGATCTGTACCTTGGCCGCATCAACGCCAGTCATGCGCGCGAAGGCGGGGAAAAGCTTCAGTGCGCCATCATTGGCCGGGCCACCCAGGGTGCGGCCTTCCAGATCCTTGGGCGTGCGGATAGGCCCATCGGCCTTCACGGCGATGGTGAAGGGCGGGCGGTTGAAGGTGGATGAAATGGCCATGGGCGTCGCACCCCCTGCCGGGCCGCGCGCGACAAGCTGGATCAGCGCATTGATGTCGCCAAAGCCAAGATCATAGGAACCGGAAGCGACCGCACCCACCGCAGCGCCCGAGCCATTGCCCTGATCCATGGTCACGGCCAGGCCGGCTTCGCGGAAATAGCCCCGGTCATCGGCCAGGAAGAACCAGCCCTGCGGCCCCTGGTAGCGCCAATTCAGCACCATTCTGAGGCGCAACAACGATTGTGCGATGGCGGGGCTGGCCAGCAGGGGCAGCGCGCCAGCGCCCAGCAGCAGGCTGCGACGGGTTGGGGAAAGGGGCATGGGAACCTCCTCAAGGCAGGGCCAAAGGGGCGTTGAACCTGGATCTGGGCGATAGGCCAGGATAAGTGTTGCCGTCTTCTGCTGATTTCGTGCATATCTGGTGCGAAAAATGCACCACTCGGGGCTTCCATGCGCCATTTGCGGCTGCTGAACTACATCAATGAGGTCGCCCGCACCGGATCCATCCGGCGCGCGGCGGAACAGCTCAACCTGACCCCCTCCGCGCTCAATCGCCGCATCCAGGATGTGGAGGCCGAACTCGGCACCGCGATTTTTGAACGCCTGCCGCGCGGCGTGCGGCTGAACGCCGCCGGGGAATTGCTGATCCGCCATATCCGCAACCAGATCGCCGATATGGGCCGCGTGCGTTCCCAGATCGAAGACCTGACAGGCTTCCGGCGCGGCACCATTGCCATCGCGTCAAGCCAGGCGCTGGCCTATGATTTTCTGCCATCCATGATCGCGGCCTATCGCGCGGAATTCCCGCTGGTGGAATTCGATTTACAGGTGCGTGATCATGGCGAAGCACTGGCCGCTTTACTGGAATTTGAAGTTGATCTGGCGATGGTGTTTCGCCCGGAACCGATGCGGGATTTCCAGATTATCGCTGCCGCCGAACAGCGCCTGGTCGCGATCATGGCGGAAGATCATCCGCTGGCGGGCAAGCCCATGCTGCGCCTGCGCGAATGTGCGGAATATCCGCTGGCCATGCCGGCGCAGCGCTATGGTGGGCGGCAATTGCTGGAAGAAGCCGCCGCACGCAGTTCCTTCCGGCTGCATCCCGTGGTGCAATCCAATTCCTTTGAGTTTCTGCGCAACTATGTGCGCTTCGAAAAAGCGATCACTTTTCAGATCGCGGTTGGCGCCCCGGCTTCGATCCGTGAACGCCATGGGTTGGTGGCGCGCCAGATCGACCAGCGCGATATTCCGGCAAGCCCCTTGGCGATTGGGCAGCTCAGGGGCCGCGCGCTACCGGTGGCGGCGGCGAAATTCGCCGAACAGATTGGCCGACGGATGGAACTTGGCGCACTGACGGCGCCCAAGGTTTAGTGACTCGCTTGCCGCGCCGCAGGGTTTTGGGCAAGCTTCAATCATTGCCATGAAGATATTGTTGATCTCCGCCCATCCTGTCGAGGATTCCTACAACGCCGCGCTGCGTCAGGCGGCGCTGGCCGCGCTTATGCGTGCGGGGCATCTGGTTGATCATCTGGATCTTTATGCGGAAGGTTTTGATCCTGTCCTGGGTCGCGCAGAGCGG